>JAZKGK010000300.1:0-7892 GCA_040385915.1 Bacteroidota bacterium | reverse complement strand
CCTCAACTTGCTTTCCAAAGAGCCATCCAACCCCATCCAATAAAAAGTAAGCTGTGGGTCACGACAGGCGTATTTCCAGCGTATTCTTAAGCAATAGCCGAGGTGAAATAGCGTATGCGTAGGTAAGCATTACAAAGACCTAACAGCTCATACCTATTGGCGTATTTACTTAAAACTTAAAATTGTAAGTAATGGAGGGCAGGATGGTGCCTAATAAAGACAAGCGCACGGCCTCTGTTTTGGTCGGGTCATCGGCATTCTGGCGGAAGTAGACTGTAAAAGCATTGCTCCGTGCATACACGTTGTAGAGCGAAAATACCCATTCGCTTTCCCAGCGCCGTTTGGGAAGTTTGCGATTTTTCAGCGTCGCCGTAATATCCAGTCGATGATAGGAAGGCACACGGGAATGGTTGCGCAAATTGCCGGTGTTGTGTGGAACCGTGATGCCTCCAATTTCATATCGGCCATTGGGCGTGCTGAAAGCGATACCCGTCATATAAGCAAAGTTGCCTGCCAGCGTCCATCGTTCACTAAGTGCGTACATACCCACGACCGACAGGTTGTGTATACGGTCGTACTTCTGGGCATACCAAGCATCGTTGTTGATGCCGTTTATTTGGCGCTCACTCCTGGATAATGTATAACTGACCCAGCCAGAAAGCTTTCCCGTGTTCTTTTTTAGAAAAAACTCAGCTCCGTAAGCCCGTCCTTTGCCATAGAGTAGCTCTCCTTCCAACTGTTTGTTCAACAGCAGTTCAGCGCCATTTATGTAGTCGATTTGATTGGACATAGCCTTATAAAAACCCTCTACAGAAAGCTCATAAGCATTGTCAGAAAAGTTTTTGAAGTATCCTAGCGTCACCTGATTGACCAGCTGGGGTTTAATATTATTGGTGCTGGGCGACCAAACGTCCAGCGGAGTAGCGGCAATGGTATTAGAGATCAGGTGGATGTATTGAGCCATGCGGTTGTAGCTGCACTTCAGGGAGCTGCTTTCGGTCAGGCTATAGCGAGCCGAAGCCCTGGGTTCCAGGTTACTGTAGTGTTGAATGAGTTGGCCTTGTCTAAAAGTCCGGGGATTTATCGCTTGTTTTCTGAAGCCATCCGATCCGGTAAAATCATAGATCGTAGCCGCACCGATGAGGGCAAAGATGGAGAGCCGCAGCCCATATTGAACCGAAAGGCGCGTTGAAAGTATTTGGGCATTGTTTATATAAAACGCATTTTCAATCGCATGCTGCCGATCCAATTCGTAGGGACTCAAGAACGATTTGTCGCCTAACGGTTTCACTGCTCCTGGCTGAAATTGATAGATTAAAGCCCTTTCTCCAAAGTTGAGGGTATTGTTGTTGTTGAGGTAATAAGTGAAATCTGCTTTGGCGCTGTAGTTGATGATATTGGATTGCCAGTCAGCGCCATTGATCCCTTGGGGTACTGTCAAGCCATAGTTGTATTGGCCGTAGTGCCCCGTGAAGTTGGCAAAAAACTGCGGGCTGAACAGGTGGTTCCAACGGACAGTACCCGTGGCATTTCCCCACTTGATGCCCAACTGATCAAAGAACTTGAACACATCTTCCCCAAAATAGCCGGATAGATAAATTTTATTCTTGGAATTGAGCGTGTAATTGACTTTGGCGCTCAAGTCGTAGAAGTACACTCGGTTTTCGCCTAAGGCGGAGGCCAGTTTCATCAGCCAATCAACATACGACCGCCGGGCAGCCACAATAAATGAGCTTTTGTCTTTGATAAGTGGTGCCTCTACGCACAAGCGACCAGCAAGGGTACCCAGACCTACAGCGGTGGTCAGCCGCTTCGCATTCCCCTCCTTCATCCGGATATCTAGTAGAGACGACAGGCGTCCTCCGTATTGAGCAGGAATTCCGCCTTTCAACAAGCTGATGTCTTTTACGGCATCAGGATTAAAGAGAGAGAAAAAGCCGAACAAGTGGGAGCTATTATATACCGGTGCTTCGTCGAGCTGAATCAGGTTCTGATCAATGCCACCACCGCGAACGTTGAAACCAGTGGCTCCTTCTCCTACAGTACTTACGCCTGGCAACAGCTGGATACTGCGGACAATATCTGCTTCTCCTAATAGTGCTGGTAAGGTCTTGACGGTTCGGATGTCGAGCTTGTTGATGCTCATGGCCGAACTTTTTACGTTGTCATCCGCTGGCGTGCTCAACACTTCCACTTGCTGCATCTCAATATGCGCTGGCGAAAGGTTTACTTCCCGGACTTGATCGGCAGTGAGGGCTATTTTACTGGCTTGTGAAAGATATCCCACATAACTATAGGTTAGTCCATAATTACCAGCAGGCAAGCTAAGGGAATAAAAGCCATACCCATTGGTAACAGCACCTTGCGCCAGCTCTTTTACAAAAACCGAAGCGCCCACGAGCGCCTCACCGCTGGCAGAATCTCGAATATAGCCGCTCAAGATGCATTTGGGAGCCAGTTTGTTCATTCTCTTTGCATGAGACGCTTCCTTAATAACCCACTGATTGGCAATGAAGAGGAAAGACAATTTCGTTCCCTTGAACAATTCATTCAAGGCATCAGACAAAGGGCTATTCTTTACGTGGGCAGTGAGCCGCTGGTTGAGTTGAACCAAGTTGTTGGCATACGAAAAATGAACACCATATTTCTGCTCTAAGTCTAGCAAAATATTAGCTAATGGGATATCTGCATAATCAAATGACACACGCTGAATTAAGGGTTGCTCCTGGGCAGGCGCAATCGAGTGAAGGCAAAGAAGAAAAAATAAAACGCTACCTATGTGCAGCAGCCTAACTGTAAATCTCTTTTTGTTGTTACGCTTCAAATGATCGTAAGATGAATTGAATTATTCATCAAAGGTATTCCAAAACTCATCAAGTAGACCACAAAAGGTTTCATTTTAGAAATTCAACCAGTCCAGTATCCATATCATATACGCCTCCCACGATTCCAATCTCGCCCTGAGCTTCCATAGCCCGGAGAATGGGGCTTTCCTTTCGGATTCGCTCCATGGCCAATTGCACGTTCTTTTCGGTTACGCGATGTACATATTCCTCGTTGCTACTTTTCTTTTCGCCTTGATACTCCGCAACGGCCTCTACCGCGGGATTGATCTTATCGAGCATCTGGGTAATATTGCCCAACACAACACCGTCAATAGCGCTTTTGATGGCTCCGCAATGTTCATGTCCCAAGACCAGCACCAGCTTAGATCCGGCTACTTTGCAGGCATATTCCATGCTTCCCAAGATGTCGGCATTCACGAAGTTACCGGCCACCCGAGCTACAAACAAGTCGCCAATGCCTCGATCAAACACATCTTCTACCGGCACCCGCGAATCGATACAGGAGAGTACGATGGCTTTGGGAAATTGGCCTTTTACCGCCTTACGCACTTGCTCGCGGTGGTTACGTAGCGTGACAGTTCCGTTGACAAACCGTTGGTTGCCTTCCGATAACAGTTGAATTACCCGCTCCGGGGTAAGCCGATCTTGCTCTTCCTTAGTAAGGATGTCTTCACTGAAGGCATAATCATCCATCTGGAGAGTGATGTCTTTCTTTTTTGTCATTAGGCGAGTTATTTGGTGTGGCTAAATAAGCAGTTGATCCAAGGAGGTAAGCCGCAAAGAAATAAAACTTTGGTCTGGTTACCTAAAAGAATAGATATTCTCCTTCCTGCGATTGGGGGCAAGCGTCCACGGATAGAAATGAAAAGAGCAGATAAGCAATTAGCCACCAAGTGATGGCAGGGAGAGGAAAAAAAACAGCTGTGAATGGGAACAAAGCCCATTCACGGCTGTGATAAATTAGTGGTGAATATGCTTCACCGAAATAAAGGGAAAATCAATAAAAATCTATTAAAATTCACTCATTACGTTTTCCAGTTCCGGCAACATATCTGAGTCTTTAATTACATAATGGCGTATGCCTTGTTTCATCATTTGCAAAACGAGTTGTCCGTCTTCTTGTCCGCTCATCATCACGATGATCGTCTTAGGATTGGTTTGTCGAATCAACTTAAAAATATCGAAACCATTCAGCGCACCGGGTTGAGTACTTAAATTCTGGTCTAATATAACTAAGCGAGGTTGGAGAGCCAAAGCAGCAATACAATCTTCCCCAGTAGAGAATTTTTTGATATTGGTTAGGCCTCTTGCTTTTAAATGATTGCTCACCATCGATTGCATAAAAGTATCATCGTCCACAATAAAAATCAAGTCATTGGCTGAAATATCCATGGCTAGTAAAAGTTAGTAGTAAAAAGGAAATAAATAGCCTTTGGCAACGGTGCTTATTTCCAATTAATCTTTCAAATGGGGTGTAAAAGCTGTTGTTGGCAGTAAATACAATAGGAGAGAAAAAAGGAACCTTTGAAAGAATACGTGCTTGTGTTTAGGTGTATACCCTTTGGTTGGTTTGTGAGTCAAATAGTAAAAATTTTAGTGCAAAAACATAATTATCACTTAATTTATATATGCTTCTTAACCTGGGTGTTTTATTGAAATACATCCATATTTGATTTTTATGGCGTATTGCCAGACTTACTTGCCAAAAAGTAGCCATCTATTCTCATTGTAATATTTTTTCAGGTACTACGTGAAAAAAACTGAAATCCATAGGCAAAGCCACGACGCTGGGGCAAGATGGTTTTAGGCCTTATCCTTCATTTACCGTGAAAAGTGAATCACTCAACTGAAATAACCGGCAAATGGCCTAATATTTTATTCTTGAACTGTATTAAGCGTGTAAATTTGATTCAACAAACTGGCTAGCCTTATGAAAGCGAAACAAAATGCTCACCTGCTAAAAATGTTGGATCATCTATTAGATGCTACTTTACAAGAGCCATCCATGAATGAAGGCCAATTGTTCATCATTAAGGCCGCCCTTCCTCAACAATTTAATACCACGGAATACCCATTCCTGTCCGGTATTGATCCTGTCGTACTTTCTTCCCTGCGCATCTCTCAAAATTGATTATTAGTAACTGATTCGGCACCACCTTCCGTTCCAAGCTATCCTCCAACTCTCAGGCTGATGTTTTAGCCGTATCCCAATCTGCAATAAACTGTAATTGAAAGCCTTCTGGCTGTATTTATCTCTTCACCCCTCCATAATAAACGTTCTTCTCCTCTGACCAATACAGGAAGTTTCTCTAAAATCTCGATTATCCTGCGGCACTTCATTCTGTTTCCCTAACTTAGTTTGATGAAAGTAAAACAGGTGCTTATTATTGTCCTCATCGGATTAATCGGTTGCAAGGCTAGCCAGCCCGTCGTTACCGTTTCATCCCCCTCTTCCAAAACTAATCCGTCGCAACCAACGCCACCCCCGCCAGCAGCGAAACCGGCTGCGGGTATTGCCAAGGCGCAAGGCACTGCCTTAAGTGCCGAAGATAGCCTAGATTTAAAAATCGGGCAGATGATTATGGTCGGAGTTAATGACCGGACTACGCTGCCTGTTTCTGATCCTTTGCGAAAGGAAATTGGAACCTATAAAATTGGTGGCATTCTACTGTTTGAGAAAAATATTGCAAAAGCCAATCAAAAAGAAACCCTAAAAAAACTGGTTGCCGATCTTCAGGCAGCGGCTCCCTTTCCACTTTTTATGGGCATTGATGAAGAAGGAGGCCGGGTTCACCGCTTGAAGGAAAAATACGGATTCATTAAGATTCCTTCTGCCGCTTACCTGGGCTCGCTTCCCAATACCGACTCCACCACTTTCTATAACCGCAGCCTGGCAGCGCTGCTCGCTGAACTGGGCTTTACCCTGAATTTTGCCCCCACCGTAGACGTGGCCGTTAATCCGCATAACCCGGTCATTGTGAAGGCCGAGCGAAGTTTCTCGTCCAATCCCACTATTCTGTCCCAACATGCCGCAGCGGCCATTACGGCCCACGACGAATACGGCATCATAACCGTTCTGAAGCACTTTCCTGGCCATGGCAGCTCCTCTACCGATTCTCACCAGGGAATAACTGACGTCACCCGCCAATGGCAATGGCAGGAGCTTTTTCCCTACAAGGATCTGATCAGGGCCGGCAAAGCCCAAGCCATTCTTAGCTCCCACGTAATCAACTGCCGGTTGGATAGTTCCTGCTTGCCTGCTTCTCTTTCCAAAGTGATGAATACTGATTTGCTGAGGAATCTATTGGATTTCAAAGGCGTGATATTTACGGATGACATGCAGATGCAAGCCATCAGCAATAACTATGGGCTGGAAAAAGCGGTTAAATTGTCGGTACTGTCGGGCGTGGATGTGCTGGTGTATGGCAATACGGTAAATGCTAGCAACCGGGTAACAGCCACCCAGCTCCATAACATTTTGAAAAAAGCGGTAAAGTCTGGCGAAATAACGGAAGCCAGAATCAATGAATCCTACCACCGGATTATAGCACTGAAGCAGAAAAAAGTGCAGAATTAATTATTCATTCCAGCCCAATATAGAATGGAGGCTGAATCTGCATCAGTCCTTTGCCTGATTAGGTTAATAAACAGAATTTCCTTAATAAGTTTGCCCTTTAGCTAACTCATAAACTTCTCTACTCATACACTCCTCTACGCATATCATCATCCGGGGGTATGGCTCCATTTCCCCCTTGGGTCACAACCGAGCAACGATAACTCATGCTTATCAAGTAGGGGAAGCGGCTTTTCAGGTACGGGAGTATACCCGTGCCCATACGTCTGTGGGCGCATTATCGCAAGAGTCAGAAGCAGCACTGAACCAACTAGCCCATGAAAAGAAAGCCTACCAAACCATCGACCGCTCGGTATTGATGGCGATTCATGCAGGCAGGCAGGCAGTAGCCGAAGCAGGTTGGACTAACCAATCGGATATAACGATCAACCTGGGTTCTTCGCGGGGAGCAACCGGCCTGTTCGAGCAATACTTGCAGGAATTTCAGCAGACGGGCACCGTGCCACCACTAGCCTCACCCGTCACTACGCTGGGCAATATCTCGTCCTGGCTAGCGCAGGATTTGGGCGTATCCGGCCCAACCATTAGTCATTCAGTCACGTGCAGTACTGGCTTGCAAGCCATTGCCAATGGATTTGCCTGGCTGAAATCAGGTATGGCAGATAAGTTTCTCGCGGGGGCATCGGAAGCACCCTTGACGCCTTTTACCATTGCCCAGATGAAAGCCATTGGTATCTATTCTGCCGATATAGACAACCCGTATCCGTGCCGGCCTCATAATGCGGAACGAAAAAACACCTTTGTTTTAGGAGAAGGAGCCGCCGTGTTTGCGCTAGAGAAAATAGCCGAAACCGACTTGACAAGAGAGGAAGTAAAACCGATAATCATCGAATCCATTGGCTTTGGTTTTGAAACCATCACCAGCAAAACGGGTATCTCCAAAGAAGGCCTCCATTTTCAACTGGCCATCCGGGATGCCATAAAAAAGGCTGCTCATACGGCTCCTATTGACCTGGTCATCATGCACGCTCCCGGAACAGTTGCTGGTGATTCTGCCGAATTACGGGCTTTAGAAGCGGTATTCAAAGAAACAAGCATGCCCATCATCGCTTCTTCCAAATGGCTGACCGGGCATACCTTAGGCGCCGCGGCTTGCCTTAGCCTGGAGTATGCTTTGCACCTATTAAAAAGCCAATCTTATCTCCCTTTTCCATATCCCACCCACCTCATTCCCCATTCCGCGAAACCAATCCAAAGAATATTGATTACAGCCGCTGGCTTCGGTGGCAATGCCGCGGCTATTATTGTGAGCAGAGCGGTGTAAGCGAAGGCAGTGCCATAGGTCGCCATAAATAGAAAGAATTGATTAAATAGCAGCCAGCCGAGAAGATACATTTCTTGAGTTAGCAATAAAAATTTTGTTAAAAATGCTAGCAAAATTTTGACAATAAAAATTTTGCTAGCATTTTTAA
>JAZKGK010000299.1:0-14260 GCA_040385915.1 Bacteroidota bacterium | reverse complement strand
TTAATAATACAATCGAGTTATGACTGAAGCAGAATTAGAATTAAAGGAAAAAGTAATCCAGGCCATTAAATCGGTGTATGACCCTGAAATTCCGGTGGATATTTTAGAGCTAGGCCTGATTTATGAGGTGAAAGTTTTCCCGATAAACAATGTCTTTATCCTGATGACGCTTACCTCTCCAGCCTGCCCTTCGGCTGGAGCAATTCCGGCAGAAGTAGAAGAAAAAGTGCGGGCGATAGAAGGCGTCAGTGAAGTAACCGTAGAACTGACCTTCGATCCACCCTATACCCAAGATATGATGTCGGAAGTGGCCAAGTTAGAATTAGGCTTTATGTAAAACGAACCAGTAAACTCTTAACTTAATATATGTATCCCGAACACTTAGTAGCTCCGATGCGTCAGGACCTGACGGTAGCCGGTTTTCAGGAATTGAAAACTGCCGAAGAAGTAGAAAAAGTATTACAAAACGATAAAGGCACCACGTTATTAGTTGTTAATTCTGTATGCGGTTGCGCAGCTGGTGCAGCCCGTCCAGGCGTGAAAGCAGCTATTGGCCTTAGCGAAATCAAGCCGGACAAACTGGTAACTGTTTTTGCTGGTGTCGACAAGGAAGCAACCCAGAAAGCCCGCGAATTTCTGCTACCTTATCCTCCCTCCTCTCCGGCGGTTGCCCTATTTAAGGATGGTGAATTGGTTCATTTGGTGGAACGCCACCATATTGAAGGCCGCTCAGCCCAGATGATTGCCGAACACTTGGTGATGGCATTTGAAGAATTCTGCGGAGAATCAGCTTCTAAATAAGCTTTTATCCCGTAGTTTATAAACGAATAAAGCCTTCCAGTGGAAGGCTTTATTCGTTTTACATCTATACATTGCCCTACTTTCCTGCCAAGGGACTGCTTAACAAGACTAGTTGCATTTTGTCGGCTTTGGCAATCTTCTTACAAAAGTCAGCAAATTCATTAAAGGCTGTATTAGGATACTGGCCTTTGTTCATCTCGTGCCAACGAATATAAGTAACTATCCCTTTGTCTACTTTCACTGAGGCTGAATAACTGCCAAACTTGGACTGGAACGCCATATTTTCTGGCTGTGATTCTACTTCATATCCCTCTGGCAAATGGTAGCGAATGGTATCCGAATCAATGGACGGTGTTTTCAATACCAAATCCGTGCGACGAGCATCATTTTTTGCGGGTACAAAATCCCAGGCTGACATAAGATTCAGTGGGAGAAATACGCGTTTCCCGCTTCTGGAAGCACATTTCCTAACCGTAAGTTGAAGCTTTTCAGTAACCGACGGAATACGGTTCTTCTTTTGGCTAAACTCAAATTTATTAATGTCGAAGTTGGGAATTTGAATACTTTTATAGAGGTATTTTTTCTGTTCTTCAGGACTTAATCTTTCGATAACAAAAGCACTAACGTCATCTTGCTGCAAACCAGTGTACAAACTCGTCACATTGGCTGTAGCATCTCCTTGAACATCTAGAAAGACCTCAGCTATTCGATTTTGCAAGTTATCCGTTGCCTTATACGTTGGTGTACGAACAATTTTGCCACCTTCAGGCGTAATGGCTAATGCATGGCGGTTACCAGTAAAACTCCCAGCGTACCCAAAAGCCTTCGTTTGATCGGTGCATTCCAACCAAACGGTATCTTTTTGTAAAGGCACAAACAGAATGGCGTGGTTGAACTGTGTGCTTGGAAAATTGACATCGATATCCTCTTTTTCTTCCCCTGCTAAAACTAAGGTATAGTAAGAGTCAATGCCAATGGCTTTGAGCATTGCTTTGGTATAATTAGAAAGGGCTTTGCAATCGCCATAGCTGTTTTTATTTACTGACGTAGCCTCAAAAGGTTGCCAACCGCCTATGCCTAATTGAATGCTAACATAACGTGTGCTAGACTGAAGGTAGTCGTATATTTTTTTTACTTTATTGATAGGTTCCTTCTCTCCTGCAACCAATTGAACTAGTTTTTGTTTAAATTCTTCTGGTAATACATCCCGTCCAGCATTTAATTTATTTGCCCATTCCCCATAACTTTTCCAAGTAGTCATATCACCTGCATATCCCTCTACTTCAAACTGAGATGGAGAGGCCAATACCCTTGGAACCATAGCACCTTCAGGGCTTAGCAGTTCTTTTTCTTTGGTTGTTACATTCGTTACTTCCCAGTTATACACTTGCTTACTTTCTTCGCTAGTAATGGTTACCTTTTTGCTGATATTGAGCTCTTTATATCTTAACTGGAGCCCCTTGGGCATAACTATTTGGAAGTTAGCCTTTTCAATAGACATATCCAGTTCATCCAGAGGATTCCAGGCGGAATAACCTAGTAACTTATTATCCGTTATTTCGTATTCAAACTCCACTGTGTAGGGATATACATTCCTGGAAAATTGAGCCACTTTATATCGATTGTCAGTCATCATAGAAAAACCATCGTAAGCACTCACATCTTTGATATAGGATTTTGAAAGCTTATCCAGTAGATTTCCTTGTTCATCATAAATCGCTCCGCGGATATAATTTACTTTAACCAGTTTATCGTAAAATACCTGCAAGGCAGCCTGATTCTTCCCATTTTCATTCAAAATAGTAATAGCATAGAAAACCTTTTCTGTTGCCTCACCCGCCGATTTCACCGTATACACCGTTTCATGCCTCCGCAAGACTGAATTAGCCTTTTCCAGCAATGCCGCCGGAATGGCCGATACCGGATACTTGTTCTCGGCCATTGGATGCAGTAATGGCAAATGGCTCGCTGCTACCAGAGAGTTGAATACCCCAAATACTAGTAGGGAAACAAAATATATTTTTCTCATACAAATGGAATATTAACCTTTTTTCTTCAACACTATTTGCTCAGCATGCTTGGTAACAATATAATTATAAAACTCTTTCAGATGGGCATATTCCTCTACTCCAAAGAATGTTTTCTTGATAGTTAATTTACTGACTACCTGTAAGATACTACCACTTACACTCACACTATAGGTAAACTTAGCTGCGCCTTCGGGCAAAGAAATAATGGCTGGCTTAGGTAATTCTTCCACCTCATACCCAGCAGGAAGGGCAATAGTCAGGAGAAATGTCTCGTCGATGGGGGCAGCAAAGTCTACAGGGAATTTGCGATTTTCCAGTTTGAACGGATTAGCGTCCTTTTTCTGGTAAAACATGGGATTCAGATACATTAGTTTAGCGGCATTCTGTGCCTGTTCCCCAATCGTAACTTTGCAGGTAGACAGCAATATCTCGTTTGTTTTTTCCAGGTTTTTAAAGTCAAAGCTTTCTATCTCCCAACCTACGTGATTCTTCTTCATTGCTTCTACATACTTATCCTTCCCTTCTTTGGCCACCTCTTTCCGCATAAGTAAGCCATAATAGCCTCCCTGCGACTCTTCTATAACACCGCTTAGCTCACCTGAGGTGCCCAGGGTAAGTTTAGCATTACAATAACTCATAAATTTCTCATTGTTCCTAAGCTCTACCTCACCCGTTTGCATACTAATGAGCCTACCAACACCGTTGAGGCAACGCTGAGGCAAGACATCATAGGGTGCAAATGGCTCAGTGGCATCTAGCAACAATACTTTGCCGTTGAGGTTCACCTGCGCAATCACGTAGTTATACCTAGTCAGGAGCGGAAAAAAGGGTGCTCTTCCATTGTCGCGGGTGCTGAGAATAACGGGGCTGGCATCTATCCCTTCTTCTTTCAACATGGCTACTAGCAGCAAATTGATATCGGAAGAATTTCCTGTGCGATTTTCATAGGCTTTTTTAAGGGTGGTTGCAGGATATACCCTTTTCTTGCCATCCCATTTCATTGTCTTTTTCACAAAAGCCTGTGTAGCGAATATCCGTTCGGCTGGGTCAGTAAACTTGGCTTTAATCCCCTCTATCTCATCCTTCACAAACCCTGTCCGGTTAAGCTGTTTGCCAAAAGATTCGCTTTCCAGCAAGTCCTTAGCCAACTCTTCCCAGGAACTCCGGAAAGGCTTGTAATTATGGCTAAAATTGGTGGCGGTCAATTCAAATTCAATTTTGGATACGAAATCACTCATCGTAGTTACATACGGTTCTTCGTGTAAGGCGGGTATGTCTTTAATTACCCAACGAAATTGGGTGTTTTTCACTTCCACATTTTCAATACTTCCTGGGGTGCGAGCCATTCCCTGGCTGCTATTTTCAGCTTCATACCGCACTGCGAAAGACTCCCTTCCTTCTTCAGAAGTATTGATAAAAAACGGTTCATACCCTTGCGAATGCTGCTTATAGATATAGAACTCGGGGATTCTGGCTCGGTACTCGCTCCAAAGAACTGGAATACTTTTTTGAAATTCCCATTCCTGAAAAGTATATAAAAACTCCGATTGTACAGTATAGGAGTATTCAATTACACACCCTTCTTTCACGCCCGGCATGGTAAATTTTTTCAAAGATTCATTTTCACTCAGTTTATCATCAAAAATGTGTTCTTTTTCCAGTTTGGTCTTAACTATCTTTCCATTTTCAAGGGTATAAGTATAGCCTTTCAAGTTAGTTACCTTTTCTTCTGTATTATCGCTTTTATACAGGGAAATTTGTGAGTCAGCCCAGTCATAGCCAGACTTTTTGAGAATTTTAATGCGAACATGTCTTTCAAAATTCACCTGAAAATCGTTCGATATATAGGTAAAAAAGGCATTGCCATAATCATATAATACCACTGCACTGGCACTGGTATCCTTATCATAAAATTTCATTTCTAAATCCTTCATTTCCACTTTCCCAAACTTCATTGGCTCAGGCTGGGCAAATGCCTTTACACTACAGAACAGAAACAAACCCAAGGATAAAAAGGTAAAAAAAGCTCGTTGGCAGAACAAAATTTTAATCATACTACTAGTTTTAAGGATTATACAGAATAAATTCAGTCGTTATGGAATAAAAGCTGGGCTTACAGATAGACCCTGAGTCAAAGCCCAGATGAGGGAACGCCCTACAAGGGCAGGAAAGGAAGCAAAAATAAATAAAAGAATCCGAATGATTAATTTCTTTTTAAAAAGAAATTAATCATTCGGGCGATTTTTTGAAAAGTAGCGTTTTCCAAGCAGAAACCGCCTCTTCTGTGCCTAATTTTAGACAATAGATTATCTCCCAACACTATTTTCACTCTCGCAGAAGAAGCCGAAAATATACCCACCTCTGATTGGCTGCCTTTTAAAATAGCTCTATATTTGCGCGCCTAACCGGGCAACTAGCCAAACCTTCTAGATTTTTATCTTATGAAAACCATTGACCAATACAATTTTGCTGGCAAAAAGGCTCTTATCCGCGTAGATTTCAACGTGCCTTTGAACGATCGCCATGAGGTAACTGATGATACTCGTATTAAGGCCACCATTGCAACTATCCAGAAAATCCTGCTGGAAGGAGGTTCGGTTATTCTGATGTCACATTTGGGAAGGCCAAAGGGTGGTTACGAAGAAAAATATTCACTGAAACACTTGGTTAAGCCATTGTCCACCATATTCGACCGGCAGGTGAAATTTGCGGACGACTGTATTGGCGAGCAAGCAGTGAAATTAGCCGAAAGCCTTAAGCCCAGCGAAATTCTATTGCTGGAAAATTTGCGGTTTTATAAAGAAGAAGAAAAAGGTGAGGTAGAATTTGCCAAGAAACTGGCTCGACTCGGTGATGTGTACGTAAATGATGCATTCGGCACGGCTCACCGCGCCCACGCTTCTACAGCAGTTATCGCCCAGTTTTTCCAGGACAAAGTATGTGGCTACGTTATGCAAGCCGAGCTGGACAATGCCAAAAAAGTGCTAGATAATGTACAACGGCCTTATACAGCGATTATGGGTGGAGCCAAAATTTCTGATAAAATTCTGATTATTGAGCGCTTGCTCGACAAGGTAGATAACCTGATTATCGGCGGCGGAATGTCTTATACATTCTTCAAGGCGATGGGCGGAAGCATAGGTTCGTCGCTGGTAGAAGCTGACAAACTAGATTTAGCTAAAACCCTGATTGAGAAGGCCAAGGCTAAAAACATCCAACTGTTGCTTCCTGCGGATTCGATCATTGCCGATGGATTTAAGAACGAAGCTAACCGGGAAATAGCAGACAATATGCAGATTAAAGACGGCTGGATGGGACTTGACATTGGACCGAAAGCAATAGATTCTTTCTGTAAAGTAATAGAAGACTCTAAAACTGTACTTTGGAATGGCCCCATGGGTGTATTCGAAATGGCCAATTTTGCCAAAGGCACCGAAAGCGTGGCTGAAGCTGTCGTAAGTGCTACCAAAAAGGGAGCATTTTCTTTGATTGGCGGCGGTGATTCGGCGGCAGCGGTCAACCAATTAGGCTTTGGCGATGACGTAAGTTACGTCTCAACTGGTGGCGGTGCCTTGCTAGAATATATGGAAGGCAAAGAACTGCCAGGCGTGAAGGCGTTAGAATAATTAGGCTGATGTGTGAATTGGTGGGGTGACACATTACAGATGAATAAATTCTATTTTTATCCGTAATTTGTCAATAAACGCCCTAATCGCTAAAGGCAAATCACTAACTGCTACTTATATGGGATATGCTTTAGAAAAACAGCAGCGGCTTACCCTTCAGGAATACGAAGCTTTGGAGGCACAAGCCACTGATATCCGGTATGAATTCTTTGAAGGAATAGTGTATGCAATGGCCGGCGCCACGACTGTCCACAACCAGATCGTTGGCAATGCTGCCTACCATCTGCGTGATTTCTATCGTCCAAAGGGTTGCCGGGTATTTATAGAAAGCGTGAAACTGGAAGTGTTGGAAGGTAAACGCTATGTATATCCGGATGTGTTGGTTTCTTGTAATCAAAGGGATAAAGATGATATTCATATCATTCGCGATCCTGTACTCATTATCGAAGTATTATCGGACTCCACAGAGAAAAAAGATTTGAAGGAGAAAGTAGAGTATTACCAGGAGCTGCCTAGCCTGCAAGCCTATCTGATTGTCGAACAGACCGAGTGCTGGATTCGTGTGTATGAACGGGATGCGCAGGGGAATTGGTTACCCCACTGGTTTGCCAATAACTTATCAGACACGTTGACTCTTCGCTCTGGATGGAGCATCCCGCTGTCCGAGCTATATGACGATGTAGAATTAAACCAATTTCTATCCTCCAGCTAAACCAGTCCAAAACGGTTCTTAACTGCGTTTCTATCAAGCACATTCACAATAGCTTATCCAGATTTGGATAAGCTATTGTCATTTTATATTGATACAAGCTTGCTTCCAGAATAAAATATTCTTCCTCTTTCCCTTGCAATTCCATTTTCGCGCCCTACCTTAGTGTAAAATTTACACACCTATACATGGAACTTACCCGAGATTTGTACCGCAATACCCTAACCCTTCTTACTGACCTGTACCAACTTACGATGGCCTATGGCTACTGGAAATCAGGCACGGCAGAGAAAGAAGCTGTTTTTAGTCTTTTTTTCCGCAAGCATCCCTTTGGTGGCGGCTTTACCATTGCCGCTGGCCTAGAACATGTCGTAGAGTTTTTACAAAGCTTCAGTTTTTCCAAGGAAGACACCGACTACCTAGCTACCTTAACAGGTAACGATAACCAACCCCTATTCGAACCCGCCTTTTTGGAATATTTGCAAAACTTGAAATTCACTTGTGAAATAGATGCCGTTCCCGAAGGTACAGTGGTTTTTCCGCAAGAGCCACTTGTTCGTGTAAAAGGCCCTATTTTACAATGCCAGCTCATAGAAACGCCCCTGCTGAATATGATCAATTTCCAGTCGTTGATTGCTACAAAGGCAGCGCGAATGGTGATTGCAGCCAAAGGCGAGCCCGTCATGGAATTTGGCTTACGTCGCGCCCAGGGCATTGATGGCGCGATGACGGCTAGCCGGGCTGCTTACATCGGCGGTTGCGACTCTACTTCTAACGTGCTGGCGGGCAGGCTATTTGGCATACCCGTTAAAGGAACGCATGCCCACAGTTGGGTTATGTCATTTGAATCGGAATTGGAAGCATTCGAGACATATGCTGAGGTAATGCCTAACAATGCTATCTTCCTGGTAGATACCTATAATACCCTCGATGGCGTGCGAAATGCCATTCTCGTAGGAAAAAAATTGAAGGAAAAAGGTTGTAAACTGGCAGGCATCCGGCTCGATTCGGGCGATTTGGCCTATTTCAGCATCGAAGCGCGCAAATTGCTGGATGCGGCGGGCTTTCAGGAGGCTAGCATCGTGGCCAGCAACGACCTGGACGAAAACATCATTGCCAGTTTGAAAGAACAAGGAGCCAAAATAAATGTGTGGGGCGTAGGTACTAAGCTTATTACGGCTTTTGACCAGCCAGCCTTAGGAGGTGTATATAAACTAGCGGCCATACGGCACGATCACGGTCATTGGGATTACAAGGTCAAGCTATCAGAACAAACGATCAAAATTTCTACGCCTGGCATTCAGCAGGTACGGCGCTTTACTAACGAGAAAGGCTATACTGCCGATATGATTTTTGATATTGAACAAGCGCCCAATAGCGATGTTACCACCATGATTGACCCCATGGACTATACCAAACGTCGCACCTTGAGCCCTCTTTGGACATACGAAGATTTACTCATCCCTATTTTCAGAAAAGGAAAGCTAGTCTGCGAAATGCCCAGCCTGCAATCGATCCGCGAAAGGGTTCAAAAGCAGTTGCCTCGTTTTCATGAAGGCATCAAGCGCTTTGTTAATCCGCACGTGTATCACGTTGGGTTAGAGAAAGGTCTATACGATTTCAAAACCAATCTTATTCTGGAACTAAGAAGCCGCAAAGTAGAGACCGAAGCCTAACAAACAAACCATCGTAACTCATTGAAAAACAACCAAAAACTCATATTCAGTACCCAAAAATATGCGTACCTGCGAGACGCAGTGCTGGCAACCGGACAAGCATCGAATCTAGGTTTTATCGCGGGAGAAACCGAAGTGAAATTATTTCCTGATGGCGAGCGCTACCAGCGGGTTTTGTCTGATGTAGATGGGGTAGAAGTAGTCCTTATCGGCGGCACCATTTCTGATGACGATACCATGGAACTATACGACCTGGCTTGTACCATGGTATCGTTAGGAGCGGCTTCACTCATAATGATCATTCCCTACTTTGGCTATTCTACCATGGAGCGAGCAGTACTCAAAGGGGAAGTAGTTACGGCAAAAACCCGCGCCTATCTGCTCTCTTCCATTCCGACAACCGCCATGGGAAACCGGGTGATTTTATTAGATCTGCACACAGAAGGGCTGCCTTATTACTTCGAAGGGAAAATTCGTCCCATTCATCTCTATGGAAAAACGTTGGTAGCGCAAGCTTGCCGCGAAATATTAGATGAAGATGATTGGGTAAACCGACGATTTGTGCTGGCCTCTACCGACGCTGGCCGCGCCAAATGGGTGGAGTCGCTGGCCAATGATATGGGCGTTCAAGCTGCTTTTGTGCTCAAACGGCGCATTGATGGATCTCATACAGAAGTTACTTCTATCAGCAGCGAGGTGCATGAACAATGCGTCATTATTTATGATGATATGATTCGGACGGGAAGTTCTCTCGTTGGTGCCGCTAGAGCGTATAAACAAGCAGGTGCCCGAACCATTGCTTCCATTACTACCCACGGCTTATTTACCAGTGGCGGTTTGGATAAAATAAAAAACAGCGGCTTGTTTACCTGCGTGGTCAGTACTGATAGCCATCCCAACGCGATTGGACACCTGGCTTCTCATAAAGGTTTCCTGCGCGTTAAATCTATCGCAGGCATATTGGTAGAAAAGCTAGGAGAACTTTGAGGATGTGCTGATGAAAATATAAAAATGCCCATATGCTAAAAGCTAACCACTAATGGCTAACAATCTAACTACTAGAAAATGAAATTGATCAAAGTAGCTGCCGGCGTATTGAACCAGATACCAATGGCCTGGAATCATAATCGGGATAATATTATCGACGCCATTACCGAGGCAAAGACGCAACACGTGAGCGTTCTCTGCCTACCCGAACTCTGCCTGACTGGTTACGGCTGTGAAGATACTTTCTATTCCCATGGATTGATCGAAACTGCTTATGAAATACTGGAAGAAATCGTTCCGCATACAGACGATATCATCGTATCCGTAGGGTTGCCCATTCGCTACCAGAACCGGATTTTTAACGCGGCCTGTTTGATTGCCAACCGCAAAATTCTGGGCTTTGTTGCCAAACGCTACTTAGCCAACAACGGCATTCATTACGAACTGCGCTGGTTCCAACCTTGGACACCTGGCCAAAGAGGTGAAATCCACGTGGGCAAGCAAACCTATCCTATTGGTGATCTGTATTTTGACCTACGTTCCCTCACCGGACAAGGCGTGAGGATTGGCTTTGAGATTTGCGAAGATGCCTGGATGGCCAACCGTCCTGGTCGTGATCTTTACCGCAATGGCATTGATATTATTCTGAATCCCAGCGCAAGCCACTTTGGCTTTCACAAGACAACAACCCGCGAAAGTCTGGTTATAGAAGGGTCACGTGCCTTTGCTGCTACTTACATTTATGCGAACCTATTGGGCAATGAGGCTGGACGCTCCATTTATGATGGTGATGCCATGATTGCTTCTGGCGGCAAATTGCTCAACTCTGGCAAGCGATTTAGCTATGCGGACTTCCTGCTTACCACAGCCGTCATTGATGTTGATCTGACTCGTTTGCAACAGTCACAATATAAGGTAGATTTTTCATTGGTAGGAGCAGTAAATCATCTCATCCTTGCAGATTATGAGTTTCCAGCTACCCGGCTAGAAGTCAGCACGGATGGCACTGAGGCTTGGGAAAAAGGAGCCTATCTGAAAGAAGAGGAATTTTCCAGAGCTGTAGCCTTGGGCTTATTCGACTACCTGCGAAAAAGCCGCTCTCAAGGCTTCGTCATTTCCCTTAGCGGTGGCGCTGACTCATCAGCAGTAGCGAGTTTGTGCTGGCTTATGATCAAGTTCGGGGTAGACAGCATTGGCTTAGCAGCTTTTAAAGCCAAACTAAGCTATATCCCATCTATTCAGGATTGTAAGACTGAAAAGGATCTGGCTCAAAAACTCATTTCCTGCGTTTACCAATCTACCCAAAACAGTTCGGACGATACCCGAAGTTCAGCTGAAATATTGGCGAAGGACCTGAATGCCGCCTATTTTGAAATCAATATAGACACACTGGTCAATACCTACGTAGGCTTAATTGAAACCGGTTTAGGACGCGCACTTTCCTGGCAAACCGACGACATCGCCCTGCAAAATATTCAGGCTCGGGTGCGCTCACCTAGTATCTGGCTGCTTACCAACGTCCGCAATGCGCTGTTGCTAGCCACAGGAAATCGGTCGGAAGTAGCCGTAGGGTATGCCACTATGGACGGCGATACATCGGGAAGTATTAGTCCCATCGCGGGCATTGACAAGCATTACCTCCGCTATTGGCTGCAATGGTTAGAAAAAACGGGTGTAAATGGAGAATGGCAAGTAAAAGGCTTACAGCCAGTTAATAGCCTGCAACCAAGCGCCGAACTGCGTCCACTGGAAAAAACGCAGACTGATGAAGAAGACCTGATGCCTTACGACGTGTTGGATGTCATCGAAAAATGCGCGATTCGAGACAAACAGTCACCCGTAGAAACGCTAACCGTACTTTCCGAAAAATATGGTTCAGTGTATGAAAGAGAAAAGTTAAAGCTATTCATTGAACGGTTTTTCAAACTGTGGAGCCGTAACCAGTGGAAACGTGAGCGTTACGCCCCCTCCTTCCACCTCGATGACCTGAACCTCGACCCCAAAACCTGGTGCCGTTTCCCCATCTTATCCGGTGGCTACGAACGAGAGTTGGAAATCATGTGGAAGGCAGAAGATGAGGCAGAATTGGCGCAAAAGAATGGACGGAGGAAAAGTCGGATCGGGTTTTAAATTTAGCTTTCAGCCTTAAGCAATCAGCTATCAGCTTATAAGAAACACAATTTAGCTAGTTAATAATCTATCCAGATCCAGTATTATGTTCATTACCACGCTTCAACTGACCAATTTCAAACGGTTCACTGACCTAACAGTTGACCTGACCAGTTTGGCAAAACCACCCAAACTGGTTTTGCTCATTGGCACCAACGGTAGTGGTAAGTCGTCAGTTTTTGATGCGTTTGAAGTTATAAAAAAAGCCTTAGAGTCAGGAGGCAATCCATCTTTTGAGGATTATAAGAACTTAGATGAGTCATCCTTCTATTATAAAAAAGATCGCAACAGAAAAAGATTTTTCGTTGATGTTTTGTTTATTGGCGGCAAATCTTTTTCACTGAAGGGCGGGCATGACCGTCTAGAGATTAACCAGGAACGTACTAATCAGCAAATAATCAAAATAAATTCTTTCTACGGGCGCAGTAGCCTACGACAACTACCCAGATTAACCCGGACTGGATTTAGCCAGAAAAGTGTTGATTTTCAAAAAGATACGGATAGACCCAAATTCTATATTGACCGGGATGAACGGTTTGAAAATGATATTGAACACATTGTTAAACTCATTTTGGAAGATGTCTTTAAAAATAATGCCAAGACCAGCCGGGAAATTATTGACCGCTACATTGCTCCTATTAACCAGGCATTTGAAAGGGTTTTTGGCACAAGCCTCCAGACTAGTCTGCGGTTCTATTCACTGACGCCACCAACGGAGGGAAATACGGCTGAAATCCTGTTTCAAAAAGGAGAAGCCACTGTTCATTACAATTTACTTAGCAGCGGAGAGAAGGAAATATTCAACATCCTTTTCAATCTATTGAGCCGCGGAAAAGATTATCAGGATACTATTTACTTTCTGGATGAACTTGATCTGCACCTCAACACCAAGCTACAATACAATTTACTGAAGGAAATTACAGAATACTGGCTTCCCGCAAACTGCCAATTATGGACAGCCAGCCATTCGCTCGGCTTTATTGATTACGCCAATGAAACCGCTCATTCCACTATTGTCGATTTTGATGATCTGAACTTTGACTTGCCACAGATTTTATATCCACAGCCTAAAAACAAGTTGGAAATATATGAGGTAGCCATTCCTAAAGAAACGCTTATTAAGCTATTCAAGGGCAAAAAGATTGTCATTTGTGAGAATCAGAATGACGAATATTATAACCTCCTCGGATTAGAAGATACCATTTTTGTAGGAGTTAAAAATAGCCGAGAGTTATTCCTCACCATCAAAAGAGAACACAACTATCATGGCTTACGCGATAGAGATTACTTGACTGATAATGAAATAAACAAACTCCGCCAACGATTTCCCCAACTATCTATCCTGCCCTATTATTGCTTTGAAAACTACCTCTACCACCCTGACAACATAGCTGAGATAAGTCCAGAGGGGTTTAATAAGCAGGCATACCTGGAAAATATCTATCAACAGAAACAAGACAAACTGCATTATATACTGCCAGATATCAAAATGTCGAGACAGAATTACGAAGAACTAAAAGAAGAAGGGATTAAGGACAAAGACATTGATAAACTTATTAGTGACCTAGGAAGTAGCGAATTTGAGGTTTTTTACAAATACTTTGATATGAAAACCAAGTTTAATCGACAACTGCTAGATACTTTCAACCTATCGCAAAAAACACTCACCCAAACCCATTGGTTTCGTAATCAAATTGCCAAGCTCCTTTTTACTAAGTCCTAATTCCTTAAATTAACCCATGCCTTATACCTATCAGTATCCTCGCCCAGCCCTTACTGTAGATTGCCTCCTGTTTGGTTTTGATGAGAGTGAACTAAAGATTTTATTGATTGAACGCTCTAATGAGCCTTTCAAGGGCTATTGGGCACTTCCGGGTGGCTTTCTTGATGAAGAAGATCCGACTATCGAACACGCGGCTAAGCGGGAACTGGAGGAGGAAACGGGACTGACCAATGTATTTATGGAGCAACTCTATACTTTCGGCGATGTCGGGCGCGACCCACGTGGGAGGACTATTTCGGTGGCCTATTATGCGCTTATCAAACTGTCAGATTACAAAGTACAGGCGGGCGATGATGCCAGTAATGCCCAGTGGTTTAGTATGTCAGAAATTCCAGCGCTGTCTTTTGATCATGACAAGATTATCCACATGGCCTACGAAAGACTCAAGGGGAAAGTCCGATATCAGCCTATTGGGTTTGAATTACTGCCACAGAAATTTGCGCTTTCGCAGTTACAGAACCTCTACGAAACCGTACTGG
>JAZKGK010000298.1:0-13081 GCA_040385915.1 Bacteroidota bacterium | reverse complement strand
GGCAGCGTTTGGAACGCTGCCCACCTTTGATTTTGATCTGAATTATGTTAACACTGAAACGAACCTCCTACCAGACAAAGAAATTCGTAATTTCTTTTACTACTTGTTAGCCTTTATTTCTTATCGGTCAGCACTAGCCCTACGCCTACTACTGCCAATATTACCCCAGCCACGGGAGGCCAGTTAACCGAATGCTTTTTGTCTTTATTAATTTCCACCGGACCTAAATCCACGACTTTTTCCTTGGTGGTAAATGAGAAGCCTGAGAAGGCAAAAGCGGCAATGCCGATAAGAATGAAAACGATACCAATTGTTTTTTTCATGAGTGGAAGAGTTTATGAGGGCTATGTACGTGAAATACAATTGAATGTTTAACTCTTCGCCAATGATTAGGTATTAGCCAATTAGCTTTTAGTAATTAGGGCTTACTGAAGCCAGTATAGGCCTATGCTGAATTCTATTGCTTACATAGAACAAAAAAGGCTAGAGCGTTTGCTCCAGCCTTTTTTGTTCTATGCAAACCCCTGTGGTTGATCTGTCTAAGATCGACCAAATGAGTACTGATTAAAATTAAGCGCCAACCATTACTTGTTCTTCGTGCTGGCTAGCATCCAGACCTAGTTGTTCTTCCTCAGCAGATACGCGCAATGGAATAATCATATCAGTCAATTTTAATAAACCGAATGACACAATGAAGGCGAAGCCGGAAACGATAGCCAGGGCAGTCAAGTGCGTGATAAACAAACCAGTTCCACCGTAAGCTAAGCCATCAACAGCGGCAGCGTTTACTGCTTTGTTAGCAAAAATACCCGTCATAATCATACCAACCATTCCACCAATACCGTGGCAAGGGAATACGTCAAGTGTGTCATCAATAGTAGATTTAGACTTCAGGTGCGCGAAGAAATTACTGGTGATACCAGCCACTACACCGATGAAAATACTTACTGGAATAGTAACGAAACCTGCCGCAGGTGTAATAGCAACCAAACCTACCACTGCACCAATACAGAAACCAAGGGCAGATAATTTCTTACCTCTGGCTACATCAAACAAAATCCAGGCAAGGCCGGCAGCAGAAGCGGCAACGTTGGTAGTGGCAAAGGCACTCACAGCCAAGGTGGTAGCACCTACCGCAGAACCAGCATTGAAACCGAACCAGCCAAACCACAACAAACCAGTACCCAACAATACGAAAGGAATATTAGCAGGAGGCAGAACCTGATTGGTTTCGTGAGACTTTCTACGCTTGAAATAGATAGCAGCCGCCAAAGCAGCCCAACCAGCAGACATGTGTACTACCGTTCCACCAGCAAAATCCAATACGCCTAATTTGAACAGGAAACCATCTGGATGCCAGGTCCAATGCGCCAAAGGAGCATAAACGAAAATACTGAACAAAACCATAAACAACACGTAAGAACGGAAGTTTACTCTTTCTGCAAAAGAACCGGTGATAAGCGCTGGCGTGATGATCGCGAATTTCATTTGAAAGAAAGCAAACAAAGCCAATGGAATAGTAGCCGCCAATGACCATGGCTTGCCATCTAGTACGCCTTTGAACATAAAGAAAGTTCTCGGATCGCCGATGAAGCCACCAATGGAATCACCGAAAGATAAGCTAAAGCCTACTACAACCCATAAGATACTGATAACGCCCATGGCAACGAAGCTTTGCAACATGGTAGAAATCACATTCTTATTGTTCACCATCCCGCCGTAGAAGAAGCCTAGGCCGGGAGTCATAAACAGTACCAGTGCCGTGGCGCAAAGCATCCAGGCAGTGTCACCGGAGCTAATTCCTTCGGTAACAATGGTCGTAGGGATAGATGGCATGAAAGTTGCCAGCAAGCCTACTGCCACTAAAATCAGCAAGGGGAAAATGTTGGGTTTTTGCATAAGTTTACTTGGTTAAGAGTTGAATTTTTAATTGTTTGATTGATTGTAAATATTTTACCATTCTTCTTTTTTAACCTGTTTCTCAATAATACCAGTCGGCTGGGGCAGCACCACCATCACCGTTTTTAGTTGCGCAATCAAGCTTTCGATGTTCAGTTGCGTATCTCTCCGGTGTCTCTCCCACAACTTCTGCCAGCCCGAAGCAGTGGTTTCTTCCAGCGGCTTTATTTTACCCGAACGCACTTGGTGGTAGTAACGATCTTCCTTGTAGTAGGCAAAGACAAAGTCGTTGAACTGATATCGGTATTTATTATCTTTAATATCAATATGTAACTGATATCCTACCTTTCCGTGGATCTTCTTGCTCAGGTAGCCTTTGTCGTAGACGGGAAACTCGTAGGAAGCCAGCAAACGACCCTCTACGGAATCTGCTTCACTTACCGTATAGCCCCGTTTTTTCAGCCAGTGTTGGGCATTTGCATACAATGTACCCGCTTTTATTGAGTCTACCTTCACCACCTCATAAAAAGCTACTTTGCCTTTGTCATCTACCGGCAGCACTTGAGCGAAGAGCGGACTCAGCGAAATCCAAAAGAAGAGAATAAGCCTTAGATTTTTCATAGGATGATAGACAACTAAATATCTATCCAAGGGCTCAGCACCCCTGGATAGATTGGATAATTTAGTATTTGTAGATAAAAGCGACGCCTAAAGTAGTCTGGCTGTTGGTGCCCTCACCTGTAACGCCGTCTACATTTCCTTGCCCTGAAGATTTTTCATAATACTTGTCAGGAGAAGTATCCATTCTCAATTCGGGTTTTACTTGAAGTTTACCACCAGCCAGAGTGATAGGAGCGGTAATCGTCAGAGAATTGTTGACCGATTGTAAATAACGAACTCTATTTTTATCCTGGAAATGCTCATAACGCACTCCAATACCAATTACATCACTAATGGCATAGTTGGTATAAATTGCAACGCCTCCCCAATCTGGGCTTGTTTTGTTGAATTTGGTTTTAATTATACCTTCATCTGTTGCATTGCTTGTTGCGAAGCTATAAAACCCATAGGCTGCATTAAGCCCTAAATAAAACTTAGGTGTTACTTGGAAGTTAGTAGTGATATCAAATAAGTGCCGCGTGTAATCAGTAAATAATGGATTCGCGCTAGGGCCTGTATTCCCCCCCCCACCAAGGGCTAAATAGGTATCATCTCCATAACCACCAATGTAGTTCAGATACACACTCCAGGTAGACATGGGTTTAAAGAAGAATTGGCCAATGAGCGATTTTTGATCATTGTCATCCGTAAGGTTATCCCAGTTATTTACTAAACCTAACATTAAGGCCGCGTTATCACTGAAAGCATAGCCAGCTTTTAAACCAATATGGTAGAAAGGCCCATTATTGAAAAGGTTGGAAAGAGAGTAATGATAGTTCACTGGCGCATCAATCACTTCGTAACCGATGTGAGTGCCAAACTGCCCCACAGTAAAGCTCAATTTAGAAGTGGGCTTATACGTAAAATAGGCTTGCTTAATGGCTGCTGATGTTCCATACAAAGAAGAAACGTAAGTGGAAGAAGGACGCCACAGATTCAAGCCTTGCGAAGTATTACCAAAGTTGCCTAGATCAGCATTGGGGCCAAAAGTAAGATCAATTACCATATCTGATTTGCTATTGGAGTAAGCAAATTTTGCCTGCACCAATCCTAAAGCAAATTGATTATTTAGCCGATCAAAAGCCCTACCTGCCAACTGACTGGTTCCCAATAAATTGCCTGACTTTGGTTTATTAAAGGCGGCCAAATAATAAGAATCAAGATAACCTGAAATTGTAAATTTACCCGCGTCTGTAGAATCAGATTGGGCTTGAGCCATGAAGCTGGTAGAAGCAAGAAAGCAAGCGAATAAAATTTTCTTCATCGTTAAAGGTAATTAAAGGTTAAAGAATATAGATGAGACAGTATTCGTATGAAAATTCGTCAATGAAGATTTGTTTTGGAGCTTATCAATTGCTTGTTCGAGGATAAGATAGCTATGCTAAAAGCTACTTGAATAGTTATTATTTGAAATAATCACGCCTAAGCCAATTTTATACTTCATTTACAAGCTCTTGCAATAGAAAAAAGAGCAGTTAAAAAAAATATCGATTGCATATTTGGCATATTTATATTTTGTTAGAATTAAATTCTGAACTCAAAATTAAATAAAATTATTGTATTTCCAAATAATAGGTTCGTTTCGTATGATGTTTTTTGAAAAAACACTCACTTTCTTCTGTAAAAAGCCAAAATATGAAGCTATTTTTTCAAAAACACAATATTCCCTCTAATAAATAGACGGAGCCAGCCATAGGAATCAGAGCAGCACAGAAGCTGAATCATAGAATTGTGCTAAACAAAAAAAGGTCTGTGAGGACACAGACCTGGAAAAATAAGACTTGGATACTGGCAGTTAACTTCGCAAGCACCTATTATTGCCTACTTACTACAAACTAAAGCTGGTGCAGGAGTGCTGAAAACTAGCTTTATGAAATCAGTTCGCATACGCAAACCTGCTCCATATCGCGCCAGAAGGTAGGATAAGACTTCACTACCACGTCTGGATTTTCAATATTCAAATCGGTAAGCAGTGCCAACGGAGCGAAAGCCATCGCCATCCGATGGTCGTCGTAGGTTTCTATGTCCACTACCTGCCGCTCTTGCGTGGCTTTCGGCTTGCTTCGTACTTCGTACTTGCCCGCAGCCACTTCCACCAACTCAGCGCCTAGTTTGGCTAACTCATTTTGCAAACCACGCACGCGGTCAGTTTCTTTAATTTTCAAGCTTTCAATGCCTGTCATGGTCAGCAATATTCCCTTAGCCGCACAAACCACAGCCACTGTTTGAGCCAGGTCTGGACAATCGGTAAAATCCCAGCGGTACGATTTCGCGGCTGGCTTCTTGGTGAGAATCACGCTGTTGCCAACAAATTCATGGTGAACACCCAAGTGACTCATAATTTCACTGATAACGCTATCGCCTTGAGAAGATTCTTCTTTCAGTCCCATCAGCTCAATTTCAGCTTCCTCGGCCAATGCAGCAATGGCGTACCAGTAGCTCGCTCCCGACCAATCCGATTCCACGGCAAAGCTACGGGGCTGGTATCGTTGGTGATTTACCCGTATAATATTAGTTGTCCAGTCGCAATCGTATTCAATGCCGAAATGCGCCATTTGTTGAAGCGTCATTTCAATATAAGGCTTAGAACCCACTTCGCCTTGCAATTCCAACACCAAACCACGGGGCAACAAAGGTGAAACAAGCAACAAAGCCGAAATAAACTGGCTGCTCACATCGCTGCGAAGCTTCAACCGTCCATCTCCTTCGCTGGCCTCAGCCGAAGCTGCTTGGGCTGGCTTAAATCCGTGGACATGAAAAGGAGGAAAGCCATCTTGTTCCAGGTATTCGATATTGGCACCCAGCATACGCAAAGCATCTACCAATATACCAATGGGCCGCTGACACATCCGTGGGGTACCCGTCAGTATCTTGTCTTGGTTGGTGATGGCAAAATAGGCAGTCAGGAACCGCATCGTCGTGCCGGCATCAATCACGTCAGCCACTTGATCGTCTGATTGCAACAGGCGCATCATTGTTTGGGTATCTCTGGCTTCGGACAGGTTATGCAAGGTGCATTGGTGGCCGGTAAGCGCATCAATAATCAGAGCCCGATTGCTTTCACTTTTGGAAGCAGGCAAATGCACTTTTGCCTTAACGGATAACTGGGGGTTGGAAAGACGTATACTTTTCAATGGAATAATGATGTACTGGTTGATTTAGAATGAAAAATTTATCCTCTGTTAAAAATCGCTTTCCCGTGAAGGGTCAAAAGGCAGCCCAATGTATGTATGGCTACTGCCAATAAGGTTGTTATAAAAGAAACACCGCCGAAAGCCAGTGTTTTGCGCCAGGCAAAAGTTGCTTCATGCTGCATGATGGAGAAATTAGAATGTCTCCAATATGCGTAGTCTTTTGTTTTTACCAATTTTATGTCTTCTTTTCTGAAATTGCTTCAGCACTATTCCTACAGTTACCAGGCTAGCGCCAATAATGGCCGAAGTTGGACTAACTTTAAAAGAAGATCCTTGGAAAACCGGGTTGAGGTTATCAGCCAAAAAATAGATGATGCCCGCAGCAGGTAAGTATCTCGAACCTACATTAATAAAAAAATTATTTGTGCGCAAGATAACCCTATCTACCTCTCTTATCAACACTTTGGTACCAAAAATTGTAAAACTACTGTCATCTATCGCAGTGATCGCCTCCTGATAGACTACGTTATCGCCTTTTAAAAGGAACGTGATTTCATTGCCCACAAAAAACCGCACACGCTTCACTTTACCCGGCTTATCGAACACGAGATATTTTTGAGGTTTAAAAAAAGGAGAAATTGGCTTTTGGGCTTCTATACTTACTGTATCTTCTTTCCCTGGTTCGGTTTGAAGAATTTGCCCGGAAGCGAGCTGAAGACTACCAATGAAAAAACAAAGTAAAATTAGACTGCGAATCATAAATGAATCTTTACAGAACAAGCCTGGCATAGAGGAGCGTTACATATTCGTTTTTAGGCATTTGCTATTTGATCCACCGGCTGTGCCGCTTGGGTAGATAGGCCTGTGACCCCACCTGAAACAATAAACTTCATTACCTCGGCGCTAGGGGCATCTACAAATGAAACGCTTTCTTTGGGTACAATGTATAAATCACCCGAAAAGTTGTATGAATGGGGCAAATATACCGCTACATAGCCAGGCAGATGCAGTGCACTCAACTCTTCCTGCGTAATAAAGCCTAGTTTTTTCAGCTCAGAATTCTTATTAATCACTACCAGCACCGGATGGTTAAACTTCTTCTTATCGCCCACGAAAGCCGAGATGAGATCTTTGAGCGACGTATAAATGAGCCGAACAAAAGGCAAATGGCTCATCAGCCTTTCAAACAGGTCAAAAATGGGTCTAAAAAGGAAGGTAGAGCCCAAATATCCGATGAAAGTAATGCCAGTTAAGACAACGACCAAGCCCAGCCCCGGCACTCTGACAGCATTGGGCACCACGGCAATCAACGAAGAATCGAGCCAACCGATAGCCGCCACAATGATATAAACGGTGGCTGCGATGGGTATTATCAACAACAGACCTTGAAAAAAATACCGGACAAAACGATTCATAGGTTGATGCGGTGCTGAAAGTAAAATCGTCATTGAGAGCTTCTCTGCTTCGCAATGACGGAATGTCAAACGGCTCCAAAGGTAGGAATTTAGCAGCAAACTGACCTAGAAGCCATCTATGGTTTTGCCTTTCGGCTTCTGTACGGTATACCTCAAGTCCAACGTATGAGTTTCGGCGGCGGCGAGGTTGAGTTTCCAGGTCAGCTTTTGCTCATCGGGCTGCTGTGCCTGAACCAGAAAAACCGGGAAGAATGCCCCAATCAGCACACAAATGGATTTCATTGTCATGGAGTAGGTAAATTTTGGGTAAATGTACCATTTAACCAAAGCATGCCAAGCGCGTAATGTTTCCACAATGCGCGAATGCTCTCTGTGATTTTCGGCAAATGCTTGGTAGCTTTGCGCCCTGACCAAGTCCTGAATTAAGCCTTAAGGATGTATTCACACACCCATTTACTTGCCTTCGCCCAACAAATATTTATCCGGCTGGGTTGCTCTCCTACTGATGCCGAACTGGCAGCCAACGTCCTGATTTATGCCGACTTGCGCGGCGTAGACTCGCATGGCTTGGCCAGATTAGCCGGTTATGTCCGCTTGTACGAAGCCGGGCGACTCAATCCGAAACCCAACGTTCATATTGTACACGAAACGCCTAGCACCGCCACGGTAGATGGCGACAAAGGACTGGGCTTGGTGGTGGCTCCGGCTGCCATGAAGATTGCGATTGACAAAGCCCGCAACGTGGGTTCAGGCTGGGTTTCTATCCGAAATTCCAACCATTTTGGCATTGCTGGCTTCCACGCCATGCTGGCCCTGGAACACGATATGATTGGCATGACCATGACCAATGCCGCGCCGCTGGTTACCCCAACTTTTTCCCGGCAAAAATTATTGGGCACCAATCCTATTGCGGTGGCCGTACCTGCTTTGCACCAACCTCCTTTCGTCGCCGATTTTGCCTCTACTGCTGTCGCGTATGGCAAGCTGGAAATTCTGCAACGCAAAGGCGGAGAAGCACCCGCTGGCTGGGTACAAGACCGCGATGGCAACCCGGCTACTGATTCAAATGCCATCAAGAATGGTGGAGCCTTGCTACCTTTGGGCAGCGACCGTGAGCACGGCAGCCATAAAGGCTATGGCTTAGGTGCAATCGTTGATATTTTCTCTGGGGTGTTGTCTGGTGCCAACTACGGCCCCTGGGTTCCCCCTTTCGCTACCGCTGGGTTTATGACCGGAGCCAGCGATCCGGTTGGGCTGGGAACGGGGCATTTCGTGGGCGCTATGCGAATTGATGGCTTCCGTCCGGCTGAAGAATTCAAAACGCACATGGATAACTGGATTCACACCTTCCGAAACGCTCCTGCCATCGACGGTAAACAAGTCCTGATTCCCGGTGACCCGGAACGCGAAAGCGAAGCCGAACGTCGCCAGCACGGCATTCCGTTGGTGCCCTCGGTAGTGGCTGACTTGGAAGCACTGGGTGAGAAAATGGGGGTAGATTTTAGCAGTTTAGTCGTTAGCCATTAGGGATTAGTTTATACATTAATCCACTAATTAGGAAGACTTCAGGCTAATTTTTGACCAATAATAATAGATGGAATACTTAATAATAAAATTCAAGCGCATACAGGTTTCACTTACTGCGCTTCTCACGAAAACGAATGGCTAACAACTAAAAAATCATGAACAAAAGAAAAATATATGCCGGGTTGATTATCTTCTTCTCTTTTTTCCTGGCAACCTTCTCTTTTTACTTTTACCAGGTTTTCAAAACGCCCAACCTACAGGCAGAGAAGGAAGAACGCTACCTACTCATTCCGACGGGTGCCACGTATAAAAGTGTAGTTGACTCGCTCAAAAAGAATGATATGCTACGCGATGAACTTTCGTTTAGTCTTTTGGCTAAAATGATTGGCTACCAGGATAAAGTATTGCCAGGCCGCTACCTCATTACCAAGGACATGAACAACCGGGATGCCTTGCGTATTCTGAAAGGTGGCTTGCAAACGCCCGTTAAGCTTACTTTTAATAATATCCGGCTGAAGAATGAACTGGTCGATAAGGTTTCCAAAAACCTGGAGATGAGTTCAGACACTTTACTTCATCTACTCAATAACCCCACTATCGCTTCAAAATACGGCTTTGACACAACAACCATTATGTGCATGTTCTTGCCCAATACCTACGAAGTGCTGTGGACGATCAAGCCCGAAAAGCTGCTGGATCGGATGGGCAAGGAATACAAACGGTTCTGGAATAAAAAACGATTAGCAGAAGCCGAAAAAATTGGCTTTACGCCCATTCAAGTATCGATCCTGGCGTCTATCGTAGAAGCGGAACAGATGAAGCGCAACGATGAAAAACCCCGGGTTGCGGGCTTGTACATCAACCGGCTGAAATTAAATATGCCACTGCAAGCAGATCCAACCCTGATTTTTGCCTTGCAGGATTTCAGCATTCGCCGGGTATTGAAAGTACACCGCGAGGTAGACTCGCCTTACAATACGTACGTTCGCACCGGATTGCCCCCTGGCCCAATCAACCTGCCATCGCTGACTTCGCTAGAAGCGGTGCTGCATTACGAGAAGCACGATTACACGTATATGTGCGCCAAGGAGGACTTTTCGGGTTACCATAACTTTACCGACGATTTTACACAGCACCTAAACAATGCCCGCCTTTTCCAGGCAGCATTGAATAAGCTGAGTATCTTGAAATAGGTATTAGTGGTTATTAATTAGCATCGCATCGGCGCACCGAGCAGCATATCATCTAATCAGCATCGCGGCGGCGAACCGCATCCATCTATGTTCTCTCTCGACGTACACCTGCGCGTTTGTTACGCCGACACCGACCAAATGGGTTATGTGTACTATGGCAACTATGGCCGTTTTTATGAAATAGCCCGAACGGAGGCACTGCGTACCTTGGGATTCAGTTACAAGGAAATAGAGGCGGCGGGCACCATGATGCCTGTATACGAAAGCAAATCACGCTACATTCAGCCCGCCCGCTACGACGATGTACTTACCATCCGGGTGATGCTGCGCCAAAAGCCCGCTGTACGAATTGTGTTTGAATATGAGGTGTACAATGAAAGCCAGGTATTGCTGAATACAGGCGAAACGACGCTGGTATTTGTAAACCGAGCCAACGGAAGGCCTTGTCCTGCTCCTGCCGAATTGAGCCGTATGTTACAACCCTTCTTCGACCGTCATGAAATTACTGGATAAATACGTTTATCCGAGTAGCTTCTACAAACGGATAAAGTCAACGCTGGAGCGCACATACATTGGCAACAAAAGCACCAACCTTTACCGCATTCTGACTATTCTGGCGGCCAAGCTCGGACGAGATGACATTGACCAACGAGCAAATGCCGTGGCATTTAACCTGACGCTTTCCATCTTTCCAGCCATCATTTTCCTGTTCACGCTGATTCCCTATATTCCCATTCCCCACCTGGATAAGCAAATTATGGATTTCCTTAGCGATGTATTGCCCAAAGGAATTTACCGGGACGCCGCTGCTACCATCCAGGATATTATTAGTCGTCCGAGGGGAAATCTGCTTTCGCTGGGCTTCGTGCTGGCTTTGTACGCCGCTACCAACGGAATGGTGGCGTTGATGACCGCTTTTAACCGCACGTATAGAACGACTGAAAACCGGACTTTTATCAAAAAGCGGCTGGTGGCCGTGGTACTTACGTTTGCCTTGGCTTTTGTACTGTTCTTATCCATTTTACTGCTCATTGTGGGAGAAATAGTGCTGGACTGGATTGTTACAGAGAGCCTTATTAATGAAGATTTCACCTACTATCTGATTCTTATCCTTCGCTATATCATTGTGTTCCTGTCATTTTTCGGCATGGTTTCTTTTATTTACTACCTGGCTCCTTCCATTCATAAACGGTGGCGTTTTTTTTCACTGGGGTCCATAGTAGCCTCTTCACTGGGTATCATCATCACGCAATTATTCTCTTATTACTTCTCCAATTTTGCCTCTTACAACAAGCTTTACGGTTCTATTGGCACCATCATCGCCTTTATGATCTGGATCTACCTCATCTCTATAATTATACTGTTGGGCTTCGAGCTCAACGCCAGCGTAGATGAAGCCAAGAAAACGGCTTAGGGCTTGGCTGTCAAAATAAAATAACGCAAAAGGTCGGAAGCGTTTGAAACGCTTCCGACCTTCTTTCACTGCACGGGCAAAGCTTGCCCTAATACACCTACCTACTTAATACGTAGCAATAATTTCTTTGGCCTTGCCCAACGCGTTGATCCAGTTCAGTTTAAATTTTTCAGGGCAGCCCGTGGTTGCAGGCGTGCCATTGATATCGACGCCAAACGTAACTGTTAATTCTCTTTCTATGCCTTGGTGTATCACTACACCACTAACGGGTTTACTCAATCCGCAAGTTTTGTTCACCACAATAGGGGTGCTAATAACGGTAGTGAAGGCACGACCTGCGCGGTTGGTTCCGGTTACGGCTACATTCTGCATTGTCGGATCGCCTGAGATAGTCACCTGAAAATTATCACCCATTAGCTTTTTATAGGTTTTAAATCTGGAAACCGTCCATTCCCGTTTCGTATTATCATCAAAAGTGATGGAAGGCTTTCCACCTACTTTATGCTGAATATCCGCCGTTCTCTTCCCCGTCACCAGATCTTTGAGCAAACCACCAGACACGTTAGTTAAGGTATGGGTACCATTGATAACCAATGACTTGCTATCCGACTTCCGGGTTACTTTGTAGTCTTTAAAAACTATGGTCAGCACTGCGTTGGCGTCTTTCCACTTTTTACCGTCTGCAATATTCACGGTAATTTGCCCTGTCCGGGTGCGGGTAGCATCACAGTTATCGCCGCTGAAAGTCAGGGTATAGCTTTTTCCGGCTACCGAATCGGCAGCCACCGTTACTCCACAGGCATTCCCCTCTATCCTGCCGCCTGCTGCACCCGAACCTGAAAGCCAGGCATCGGTTTCTGCAAAAGCCTGATCAGCTTCTGCTTCAGAATTGGCTTCGTCCGAAGCCTGGGCAATCTGGATGGAGTCATCCGGAGATTCATCATCCTTTTTTTTACAGCTTGTCAATAAGAATACGCTTGCAGTCAATAAGATTGCACTTTTCAAAAGAATCTTTTTCATAGACTTCATACTTGGGGTTAGTTAATGTCCGATAATAATTTCTAACATTTGCCGCCTTGGAGTAGCCTGATGGAAGAAGGTTTAAAATCGATTAAAAAAACTTAAATGAATAGGAGAATTATTCTCCGCCAATAATTTATTCTTACAAAATTGCAATAAATCAATCAAATACAGCCATAGGTCAATTACATCATGGCTAACACTAATGTCATGAATGAAGAATAAAAACGGCTAAAAAAAGCCTTAATCATAGATATTGGCTATTGCTTTTCTAATGAAATGCATAATAAATCGTTTTAGGCCAGTTCAGAAGAGGGGTCAGGAAACTGTGGTTGAAAAGCATTCTTGTATGATCCGTTAAAAAAACTGTCCCTTGCAGTAGCGCTGTTTTTACTGTAAAGGGAAATTAAAGTTATGGCTGGACACCAAGCGACATCATTTGTCTCAGTATTGTTCATTCGAAACCATACCTTTTTTTTAAATAAAATCTATAATACTTCACCACCCGTATTTTCATTCGTGCTGCTGCCACTACCATAAGCGTAACTGAATCCATGGAAGCCAGGGTACGAAGCAAGTCGGCATAAGATGCTATCAGATCAAAATCTTCGGTCAGGAATGCCTGTCGCAAGTGGTAGCGTACCCGATGAGCCAAGGCTTGGCTTTCAGCTTCGGTTCGGTTAAGCAGGAAAGCTTTTTGGCATATTTTCCAAGTGGAGTTATCCCCTTTCTGGCGCAATAATTGCCGACTGAGCGAAGCCCTAACTTCCCGCCGTATAGTTAATACTTCATCCAGATAGTGGTAATGATAGTTCCTGG
>JAZKGK010000297.1:0-4076 GCA_040385915.1 Bacteroidota bacterium | reverse complement strand
TCCAGACGGGTGAGATTATCTGGTTTTGTTCTTCCTAATACATAACCATTGATAGGTATAGCTCCGTAACTTTTTTCCCATATAACTTTCTTGGTCTCTAAGCTATAAACACCTGAAAAATATTTAGAAAAATCATCATTATACCTACCTGTTGTCGTATATTTTTCATTCAAAAGCGCTACAAGTGTTAAATCCAAGGTTTTATTAAGAACAATTTCATTATTAACTTCATAAAAAAAACTTTTATTTAAATCAGGAATAATAATTTCAGTTGGTGATAAAAAAAAAGGGTTATAAACATGATAGTCTAAATCTTTATTTAAAAGGCTGTTAGATTTGGATTTATAAACCAGAAACCCTCCAAGTTTTTTAGGGATAAATACTATAGAATTATAGCTTATCAAGCCTACTCTAACTTCTTCTATTTGGTCTATTTTTTTATACATTAGGGTGCTACAGTTACAAAATCAAAAATAGCATTTTGCCAGAAATTACTCTTTCTTAGTTCTATTTCAAATTGAGTTGAATTGCTTAAAGGCGTTATCCCATCAGAAAGTAGAATTCTATTAAAAAAAGTTGGATTAATGTTATAATACAACGACGGATTTGTATTGAATAAAGCCACAAACTTTTGTTTAGCCTGTTGTAAGGTCATCTTTTCAGCATTGAATATATATCGGAAGCTCCTTTCCTGCCCCGTTGCATTACTCCAGTATTGCAGATATTGCCTGAACTGCTGTTCTTTCTTGCCGGCCAAACTCCAGGAACACCCCACACTTTTGTAATCTACCAACACATTTCCCGCTTCCTCCACATCATAACTACAATCGGCACATTGATAGGCCGAAGGAAAGCCTGGTAGTTTACTGGAAATGGTTCCTTCAAAACTTTGCACAGATGAACTATAAGTCGTAGCTGACAAGTCCTTCATCAGAAAATAAGCCCCATCCTGCTTTAAATCACCGCTGGAAGTGGCCTCACCGGTGATAAATCTGGCAAATCCGGGTATGGTTTGATTGAGGGCATACCTGGTGGTAAAGTTCTTCAAGGTGTTCAGGTAGACCTGTAAATAAGGTAACCGCTCACAAGCCGTACTGGTAGAAGGCGCACACGTATGGCAGCTTCCTACGTAATTGGCATCACTTTTCAGTAGACGCACCAACCGATCAAGCCCGTCAATCGTGAGTTTAGCTTTCAAATTAGAATTTGTCAAATACTCCGATACACTTTGCACAAGCTCCCAATCCAGCCGAATTCCTGCCGAATTGGGGCGGGCTTCTTTACACACTTTCCAGGCAGCCAGTTTGTTTGCATCTAAACTATTCACAAAATTACAAATGGATTGAGTGTTATTAGCCGCATTGGCAATGTTATTGCCACAAAGAATGTCGTCTAAAAACAGCTTAGCCTCAGCCACTGCGTAAGAATTAAGCTTTGTTGCGACCGCGACAAGGGCTGCTTCATCAATTATTTTTTCACAAAGTCTCTTCACTCCGGCTAAGTTCTGGGTTCTATTCTGTAAGGTCTGTAGTTCTTGGCAGGTAAGTCGGTTCTGGAACTTTCTTGGCTCACACACCTCACAGTCGTCTTTATTAGTAGGACCAGCAGCCCCTGCCGTTACGGCTACTAACATAGAGACCGTGGCCGTGAGTTTGTCGATGGCCTGGATGTGCTGAATCTTGTTATCGATGACCGTGGATAAGACAAGGTGACTGCCGATGTCGGTGGTAATGAGCTTGCCGCTGCCCAGCTCCACCACCTCCCCGGCTTTAGTAGCCACTTTGATGACCGCATTTTCGGTGTGGGCTACCCTGGCCGTTGCCGTTTCGATTTTGGCCGCATTCTCGGCTACCAGCGTGCTTTCGTTGTTGTGGGGTAGGCTCGGCAGGGGTGGCTTCTGGCTAAAGGTCCGAGCATAAAAAATCCGGCAGCTTGATTTCCCTTCCCAAGGTAACTAGGCTGCCGGAGCGGCGAGAGGAAAACCAATAAATCTATTCCACCGTCAGAGCCAAGCCCTCAAACTCTCCTTTTACCAGCCATTCTGGAATGTAATCCGATTCGACTTCCCTTTTCAGTCCGCGATCGTGAGCTAAGGCGCAGACGGCAGTCAAAGGCAATGACACCCAACCCTGTGGCAGGCTACTTCTGCTTTCTCCATTCTCTTCTGATTCATAGTAGGCCTTATGTTTGAGTAAGGCCACGTATAAAGTCTCGTTAAACATATCCTCCCGTCCCAACAAGAGAGCCAGATACACATCAATTAATGGCAAAAAAAGACTTTGCAGATAAGGAATCAAATAGGTTGTTTGAAAAGGTAGACCCAAGAGAGATTGCAAGTAATCTTTGCTTTTCATGGTCAGCAGATGGGTTTGTATTTCTTCATTGGCCTTGCCACACAACAGAATTAGAAGATGTTCAAAATCTCTGTCATGGACAAAATAATATCTACCCGGGATGCTGTTTCGGATTTGAAGGGTTGCATAAAATTGCATAGCTTTTTTATTTCTCAGAATTAGAGCTGTTTGGATATAATCAAGTAGGTGGTGTTCCAACAGTTTATGTTCTCGAAGGCTTCTTTTGGCTGGCTCTCCTGTGTGGGTAAAACTGTCTATCAACGTATCATCCGTCGAAATGTAGTCGCTTCTATATGCTTCAAAGCCAAATAAAGTGGAATAGCTAAGTAAAGTATAGGAAGCATTAGGATCGTTTTTTATGAATTCACTATCAAAGAATCTTAATAGGCTATTATTAGATACACTAGATACACTCAAGTCCTCATGTTTCTCTTTAAACTTCGGAAGGTATAATGTCTTTAACATATCTAACTCATAATCAATATCTTCTCTTATCCAATCTGATCCTGCCTTAAGAGTAGTTTTATGTCTATTTATGAAATTCACCATACTATTTGGAATTTAGATATTTTAGTGTTTTGCAATTTGCCGTCATTATCAAACGGTTGCCTTAGCTCATAGTAACTTAATTTATTCAATGACCTGGCAGTATTAATGATTCTGATTGTACTGCGAATGTCAGAACCATTGCCAGGATTTCTATCGCGAATTAAGTTTTGCATATTTAAAAGAATATCTTCAAAATATTCCTTGGTCCCTTGCTGATTATTTTTTCTACACCCAAGTGGACTAACTCCTCCTTTACATTCGACAACAATCACTTCTGTGGCTGCCCCATCGCCTTTAGCATAAACCTGATCAAACTGACCCTGTTTACTATTGCCCGACAACTCGCATTCCAGTTTACGGTAGCCTTGGGAGCGGAAATACTCATCCGACGACGCCAATGCCGCCTGCTCACTAGCATCAATTATGAGTTTCTTGTTGGCTTTCGTCGGATTCTCCCGGTAAGCTACCTGTGCCTGTTTTCTTGTATTTTGATAACCTACCAGAGCGCTTGCCTGGTTGGGATTGCCTACCAGACTGGGCGGTATCGCCATGTTGGCGCAACTGCCTTTGTCGCGGTAATAAACATAAGCATCCTGTTTATTACCCGACTCGCTGTATTTGTTAATAATCTCGTCATTCTGATTAGCTTCTGCTATAGCTGAAAGTTCGGTCAGAAACTCCTTGATGCTCATCTTCTTGGTACGAATAGCCGTCACCAGCGCGCCTCGCCCTGAAGGGGCAAACTCGTAACAGGCTGTCGCATCCAGGATGATTTCAAAGTTTTTGGCTAGCGTCGAGTTGAGCGTGGGACTTTCCATGCCTTCCTGAATGATTTTCCATCCTTCCACCCGGTTGGCAGTCAGTTTTGACAGATGACTGCACAGATTGTAATCATTGCAAGGACTTTGGATGACATCTCCCAAAAATGACTTTACGTCCGCATCAGTGAAGGAAGTAGCATTGAGCTTGGTAGCAATAGCCAGTAAGGTGGCAGGGGCGGCTATGGCTACACATAGTTTGTTAACTGCCCGATCCGCATCCAGTTTAGGCATCGCCGCCCGTAGGGCTTTATTGCGTAACTGCTCTATGGCTTCACAGACGGGTTTTGATTTTTCCTTACACACCTCACAGTCGTCTTTATTAGTAGGACCAGCAGCCCCTGCCGTTACGGCT
>JAZKGK010000296.1:0-20949 GCA_040385915.1 Bacteroidota bacterium | reverse complement strand
AGCGGATAAGCTACTGCTACTCAATTTGCCAGACTTATGTATAAACGGTAGCCTTCAAAGGGGGAATTCGAGCGTCCAAATTCCCCCTTTGAAGGGGGTTAGGGGGATGTAGGTAGCATCCAAAAAGAAAATGTCCAGTAATCAGTAAGCCTTTATCTGGTGGACGAGAATTCTCACTTTATTGTCCAGATGAATGGTGTCACCAAATAACTCTACTGTATCGCCCACTTTTAAGATTTTATACTCTTTTTCCATTTTTACCCGGCTGATGACCGCATCAAAATCTTTTCCATCGTCTCCTTTCAACACGGCAGTATACCCATCTTTTCCATTCTCAATAGCCTGAACTATACCCTGAGCTGAATACTTTCCCCCATTTGAACAGGCACTCAGCAGGGAAAACAAGCTAATTATCAACGTACTAGCAGACAACACAATCAGTTTCTTTCTCATGTTAATTTTTGCAACAAATGGTGGAAAATATTAAAAACCAGCTTCTATTCATCAAACTGTTGAACTGTATTTCGGAGAAGTGAACTTCCCAACGGCCACCAGCAATAGCGACATTAGCCAGAAGGCCATAATCAATCCGGCGCTGTTCAAGAGGGCGCTGGAATAGCCAAGCTTAGTGACATCAATAAAAGGGTACGGATAAAATCCTGACCAGGCTCCCCGAATAACAATATAAAGGCTGTAAACGAGCGGATACAGCAGCCACGAAAAAGTATCCTTCCACTTCAAGTCACTTTTGGGAACGAATATACCCCAATACAAGACAACCAAGACCGGAATAACCGAATGCAGTAACTCATCTACTATCCTTTGCAGCCCTTGGGGATGCCATAAAAACCGCAGGAGCAGGTTATAGACAAGGCCAACAAGGGTGATATAAACAGTAACGGCGGTTAAAGTAGTAGGCCGGGCAAAAAAGCGCGTCCCGTCCTCGTTTGCTTTCAGCCATTGGTTCGTAAAGCACCAGGCAACCAATATATTGGTAAGAATAGTGAAAAAACTAAAGAACCGAATGACGGTCTCCGGCACCGTCGTTGCCCGATTGTCGATAATCAGATAAAACTGTAGTGCCACTGCCAACCATCCGAGTATTGCCACCAGGGCTGCATAGATCTGTCTTCCTTTGTCGGGCTGTTTATGCATAGAGCGCATTTTAATTGTATGGAATGAATAGGCTTTATGGCAGTTCAATGCGTGATTTCAAAATATTTATTATCTTCTCTGTAAGAATAAACGTGCATCCTCTACTAACAGGGAGAATAAACAACCATCCGCATGACCGATGAGCAAGAATTTATAGAACTAATCAACCAGCATCAGAAGATAATACACAAAATAATAAGACTTTATACGGAGACCAAAGATGATGGTGCTGATTTGTTCCAGGAAATTCTTCTTCAGGCCTGGCGCTCTTTTAAAAAGTTTAGAGGCGATGCTTTATTTTCTACCTGGCTCTACCGGGTAGGCTTAAATACGGCCCTTACTTTCAAATCACAGACAAGCCACCAAAAGCATAGCAGGCCATTGGAAGCAACCGACCTTGTGTATCACGATAACGGTCTGGATGATCAGAAAGAAGTGCTTTACCGTGCCATACGACAACTTTCTGAAGTAGACAGGGTACTCATCGGCCTCCATCTGGATGGTTACCAGCCCGAGGAAATTGGCGAGATAGCCGGCATTACAGCCAACAACGTCTCGGTGAAACTCCATCGCATCAAACAAAAACTTTCCACTTTACTAACGAAACAATAAAATGGATCTTCAAGAATTATGGAATCTGCCTGAACAGGCTCCCATCGCTACCCCGGAAACAATAAGACAAACAATTCACTCTAAATCAAAATCAATTATGGAAAAACTACTTAAAGCATTACGCGCTAAAGTTTATGCTACGCCCTTCATTGCCCTCCTCTTCCTGGCAGCAGCACTTTACAGTACCAATACGCAGGTCATAATTATTTTCACTGTCATTACAGCAATCATCCTTTTACAGACGATCTATATGTATTTGCAATACCAAAGTCTACAGCCAGGCCTTCCTTCTGAGCAAACGGCCTTGTCTCAGATGCGGCAGGTTTACACTACAGTCAAACATGTTCAACAGGTGGAGGACAATATAAGGCTATTTTTCCTACCCGTTATTCTAATTGCTGCCAGCATATTCGGTGGCACTCTCGGTGGAAGACTTGATATTTGGGAAATGCTACAGAAACCGCCTATTATTATTGTTATGCTAATAAACCTGGTTGTATTTCCCCCTATAGTACACTGGCTAAGCAACAAAGCGAACTACCTCACTTTCGGACAATATTTGGAAAAGCTGGAGGAGAATATCAAACTGTTAGAGAAACCGGTATGATAAATTATGCGCTACAATTAGGACACCCATACTTGCTGCTCCGTAGGAGCGTTTATAGAAATGAATAAGGCGCAGTAATGGCTCCGTAGGAGCCTCCTGGATTCTATTTAGCTTTAATTAAGGAGGCTCCTACGGAGCCATTACCTGGTTTTTCAGCCGCTATTCTATAAACAGGAAGCTCCTACAGAGCTGCGAGGTTGACTACAAAACTGTGTTCTAATCGTAGCCACACAAGCCAATCCAGCTACGCTACTTATTCTCGGTCGAGAATGAATAAGGAAAATCCTCCGATTTTATGCCTTTTTGATTGTTTGGCTTGGGTATCATAGAGAAATCAATTATAGCGCCTTTGGTCAGTTCTTCGTGGCTCAGCCAGTTTTTGCTGTAAGGCTGTCCGTTCATACTAACGGCATCGACATACCGATTTTCTGCGCTGTTATTGGCAGCGTTGATCACGACTTGTTTACCATTTTCCAGTTGCAAAGTGATCTTCTTGAACAAGGGCGCACCCATGACGTACTGATCAGTTGCCGGGCAAACCGGATAGAAACCCATGGCTGAAAACACGTACCAGGCAGACGTTTGTCCGTTGTCTTCATCGCCGCAATAGCCATCGGGGGTGGGCAGATAAAGGCGGTTCATCACTTCCCGAACCCAATACTGCGTTTTCCAGGGCTCACCCGCGTAGTTATACAGGTAGATCATGTGCTGAATAGGCTGGTTGCCGTGGGCATATTGTCCCATATTCATAATCTGCATCTCCCGGATTTCGTGGATGACCGATCCATAATAACTCTCGTCATACACGGGAGGTAAAGTGAAGACCGAGTCCAATTTGGCGACAAAGTTTTCCCGGCCACCCATCAAATCCACCAGCCCCTGCACGTCGTGAAAAACGGACCAGGTATAATGCCAGCTATTGCCCTCCGTAAAGGCATCGCCCCATTTGAAGGGATTGAAAGGCGACTGGAATTGACCATTCTGATTCTTGCCCCGCATCAATCCGGTTTTCTTATCGAACAGGTTGCGGTAGTTCTGGCTACGTTTGGCAAATAGAGTAATCTCCTTTTTTGGTCGTTTCAGGGCTTTGGCCAACTGATAAATCGTGAAGTCATCGTAGGCATATTCGAGGGTACGGGCCGCATTTTCATTGATTTTCACGTCGTAGGGCACGTAACCCAGTTTATTGTAGTACTGCACGCCCCTGCGGCCAACGGCATACAATGGCCCTTCATTTTCTGAGTTTTTTAATACGGCTTGGTACAAGGTATTGATGTCATACCCGCGTCCACCTTTCAGGTATGCATCGGCCACAATAGAAGCGGAGTTAGAGCCGATCATTACATCGCGCAGCCCAGGGCTCCCCCATTCCGGCAACCAACCGCCTTCTTTGAAACCATTCGCCAATCCTTCCTGAATCTGCGCACTGATCGACGGGTACATCAGGTTGAGGAAAGGAAAAAGTGCCCGGAACGTATCCCAGAAGCCAGTATCGGTATAGAGATACCCTGGCAGCACCTGCCCATTATAAGGACTGTAATGCACAGGTTTCCCATTGGCATCGATCTCGAAAAACTTGCGGGGAAAAAGCAGGGAGCGATACAGACAGGAATAGAAAGTACGCATTTGGTCGAGAGATCCGCCTTCTACGACGATGCGGCTCAATTCCTTGTTCCAGGCCAGTTTTGCTTTTTGGGTAACCGTCTCAAAGTCATCTTTGCCAATCTCGTTCAGGTTGCGTTCGGCTTGTTCCAGGCTTATGAACGATGAAGCCACCCGCGCGTGTATTTTTTCGCCTTTGCTGGTTTTAAAGCCTACGACTGCGCCAGCATGTTCGCCCGTGTATTCCAACGCCTGAGCTGCCCATTGCTTTTCGTGCCAAATGGTAGTGCTGGTAAATGATTTATCAAACAGAATAACAAAGTAGTTCTTAAAGTTGGCAGGCACGCTACCGCTGTTTCTGGTAGTATAGCCGACAATTTTGTTCTCACCAGGAATGATTTTGATGGAAGAGCCTTTGTCTAAAGCATCAATCACGACATAAGCACTATCGCTTTTCGGAAAGGTGAACTGAAAACTGGCTGCTCGTTCTGTTGGGGCAATTTCGGTGGTAATGTTGTGATCGGCTAGGTATACGCTGTAGTAATAAGGCTTGGCCACTTCCGATTTGTGCGAAAACCAACTAGCCCGTTGGTCTTCCTCAAATCTACGCTTGCCCGTAATGGGCATTATGGCAAACTGTCCGTAGTCATTCATCCAGGGCGAAGGCTGGTGGGTTTGTTTAAATCCCCTGATCTTATCCGCAGCGTAGGTATACGCCCAGCCATCGCCCATTTGGCCAGTTTGAGGCATCCAAAAGTTCATTCCCCAGGGCAAAGCAATGGCTGGATAGGTATTGCCATTGGATAAGCTCGGTTTGGAGTCGGTACCCATCAGCGGATTAATCAATTCCACCGGATCATATACCTGACCGACCGTTTGTGCGGATACAGTAAAAGAGGCAATCGAAAAAAGAGCTAAAAAGAATTTATTCATGGTTTAGGAGATTGATGTACTAAATTTTATAAAGACTTTGCCATTCGCGGGCTTCAACGGAATACTCACACCAGCAAATGTGGTTTCTCTTGGTAAACTTTCCACAGAAATTCGCCAAAGATGGTGTTAGACCACGCAAACCATTTGCGGGTAAACTTCTCTGGATTGTCTTTGTGGAAAGATTCGTGCATAAAGCCCGTGCCGCCGTGGGTTTTCCGCAGCGTTTCCAAGCAATAGTTGATTTCCTGCTCATCGGTGCTGGTCAAGCCGCGGGTAACGATGCTCATGGGCCAAATCATATCCAGTCCAATGTGTGGACCGCCAATGCCTTCGCCTGCTTTTCCTTTGAAGAAGAAGGGATTATTTTCGGAAAGAAGCAGTTTTCGGGTATTGATATATATTGGATCGGTCGCTTTGACTGCGCCCAGGTAAGGCAGGGAGAGCAGACTCGGTATGTTCGCGTCATCCATCAGGTTGTAGCTGCCAAAGCCATTTACCTCATACGCATACACTTTCCCGTATTGCGGATGCTCGACCACAGCATGGACTTGTAAGGCCGCTTCTACTTCCTGCGCCAGTTTTTGAAGTTCATTCGCCAACGTAGTATCTTTCAACAGTTGCCCGACCATGATAGAAGCCTGTTTCAGACTAGTGACAGCGAAGAAGTTGGAGGGAATTAAGAAAGGGTAAATGGTGGCATCGTCGCTGGGGCGGAACATGGAGCAAATCAGGCCGACTGGCTTCACCGGATAGCCGTAGCCGCCCATCGGTACGCCATCGGTGGCCCAAGCCGTGTTTCGTTGGAAAGTATAAGAGCCGAGGCTAGTTTTCCGCTGCTGCTCCCGAAATACATTCAGGGTGTTTTGAATGGCCTTTTTCCACGATTCATCAAAGGGCTTAGTATCGCCGCTTAGTTGCCAGTAGTGGTAAGCCAGCCGAATCGGGTAGCACAACGAATCAATTTCCCACTTCCTTTCGTGGATACCTGGCTTCATGGTAGTCAAATCGCTTTTCCATTCACTTACCTTTTTCTCGTCATCATAAAAGGCATTCGCGTATGGGTCAAGTAAAATACATTGCGTTTGCCGGTTTATCACCCCCGCAATCAGTTGCTGTAAGGGCGCATCCGATTTGATAAAAGTCAGATAGGGCCAGACCTGCGCCGTACTGTCGCGCAGCCACATAGCATCGATATCGCCGGTAATGACGTAGGCATCAGGCCGGCCATTTTTGGTGGAGAAAGTGACGGTGGTATCCAGGGTATTGGGGAAGCAATTCTCGAACAACCAACCCAGCTCTTTGTTTTTAACCTTCGTTTTGAATTCCCCAATGGCCTTTTCAACGGCTTTGCTCGTGAACTTCCGTTGGGGAGCGGGTGTCCGTACAACCGGGAAATCGGGGGAAGCAGCAAAGGCTGAGGTATCCAGTAAGAGTCCTGCGCCCAACAAACCCGCATTTCGTAAAAATTCGTTTCTATTCATGGAATTTTCAAATAGGTGATAGGTCAAAAACCACGGTCTTTCCAGCGCAAAGTTAAGTTTTCAAAGCTAGTGCATTTCGCAAGCAAATTGGTGTTGCTCGTAATAAAATCTACCTTTGCCTTTTTCCATCAAGCGTTACGCACGCATACACTCATAAACCTATAAACGCATATACTTTACTATGGGCAGAGCCTTTGAATTTAGAAAAGCCAGAAAGGAAAAACGCTGGGATTGGATGGCCAAGACGTTCACCAAAATCGGAAAAGAAATCTCGATGGTGGTCAAACAGGCAGGACCTGATCCAGAAACCAATCCTCGGTTGCGGACCATCATTCAAAATGCCAAATCCAGTAACATGCCCAAAGACCGGATTGAGGCGGCTATCAAACGAGCCTCGTCTAAGGACGAAAAGGATTACGAAGAGGTGATTTATGAAGGTTACGGCCCTTATGGCGTGGCCATTTTGGTAGAAACCGCCACCGATAATCCTACCCGAACCGTGGCCAATATTCGGATGTACTTTACCCGAGGAGACGGAGCTCTGGGAAAATCAGGCTCTTTGGATTTCATTTTTACCCGAAAAGGCGTGTTCAGACTCGATGCCAACGGGCTGAATAAAGACGAGTTAGAGTTCGAGGCCATTGACTATGGCTTGGATGAAATAATGGAGGAAGAGGGCGAATTAGTGCTGCATACGCCCTTGACTGAGTTTGGCCGAATGCAGAAATTTTTGGAAGGCCGAGGCATCACCGCCATCAGTGCCCAATTGCAACATATTCCCACCACCTCGGTGACGCTTACCCAAGAGCAGGAAGATGAAATAATGGAATTGATAGAGAAGTTTGAGCAAGACGAGGATGTACAGACCGTGTATCACAACGTGTCTTAGAGTAGTGGAAAACACCCCGAAAAAGTTGCGAAGGTGCAGGTTATAAGTCATCTGCACTTTCGCAAAAATCAATTAACCCAAATTTTGCATTCGTTCGCCAATGGGCATCCAACGCAGCCACTTGTTGGCCTTTTTCAGTAGACATTCCAACAACCATGGCTGATTTGAGTATGCGTAATAATAAGCTGGGTACGGACAAGTAAGACAACAGCGATTCACTTGGCTGGTCAATAGGCCAATGGCGGTCTTCAAACAGACGGCGGTAGTTGGCATCGCCTTTGAAAATCAACAGACTAGATTGGCTCAGGTATTGGGACAAATCGGGCGGGAACTGTGTAAAGTGCAGCGGGCTATTCCAAAACAGGTGATCCTTTAACAAGAATTGCTGACTGGACAGGTGGCTATTTATCCTTTCTCCCAATTCATTTAAGGCAATCGAAGCAGACTCCGCGAAATAAGAAATATGCGCGAGGAAGTCGGGAATGGTGGCGTCTGAAACGAAAGTAGGATGATATTTCAGGTGAAATACGATTTGCCTGGCTTTGCCCGTTCGTAGCAGATAGTCACTCAATAGTAGGTCAGTCACCAGTTCGAGACCCGCATTATCGACTATGATATCGATCCGCTCCAATGACTCCACCGAATGTAGATACGCAAGCAGCAGTGGGCTTTTGTCCACCACCAGGTTTTCTTCCGTTATCTCCACCTTCTGATTAGCGGCCAATTGGCTCAAATCAGCGGTATTTCCCCAAAGATTGATTTTTAGTAATTGCTTAAAATAGCCATCGTCAAAAGCATTTGGCTGGGAATGAAGCTCCAGCAAGGTTTGCTCAAGGAAAGGAACAATATCGCTCAGATTTTGGGTTTTCTGCTTCAAAAAAGGATCCCGGTAACCCGCCTCAAAAAACTGAATAACCCCCATTATCCGGCGGTAAAAGTAGGCTTCCACCTGACAAAAAGGAGCCTGATAATAACTTACGCCAGTATACTCCTGGAAGAATGCTTGCCAAAAAGCTTGTTCTACCGGCTGTAGGGTATGAATGGGCATGACTACGCCTGACAACACCTCCTCTTTCAGTATTTCCAACAAAGCAGCTTGCTCCTCAGTCAGCATATTATCCTTTACGATCATCGCCAGGATATGGGGCAGTCGTTTGCTGATGGTAAAAGCGGCGAAAGAATGAGGATCTTCGCCATTGATGAACGGAGGCCGTTGCGTAGGCGTTTCAGTCATGTTATTTTCCATATTGTCTTCAGAATTCCAGTACGAGTTAATTGATGAGATACGCCAGCATGCATCTCCATTCACTCAAATATAATTTACTTTTATCTTTTTCACGCTGAAGCTCAAATGAGTGTTGATTAATTTATGCTTATTCATCTTATCTTTGCCATCCCCGCCAAAACAGAATACAATCTGTGCAAGGAAGACTTATTTTTCACCTATAACAACCTATACCTGTGCGATTAATCCCAACATTACTCCTGTTTGTCTGCTTGTATTCCAGTGCCTATTCGCAGACCATTAATGACCGTTTGCTGATAGGAAAATGGCATTTTGTAAAAGAGATGTATACCGGCGAAGGCACGGAAGCAGATATCACATTCTACCCCCAACCATCAACGGAGAAAACTATTATGGAATTTCAGGCCAATGGCCAGGTTCTGCTCCATACGCTACGCAAAACAAGCAGCTATTCCGACACAAGCCAATATCAGCTTTTAAAGACCATCCTGACTATAGAGAATACATCCTTTACTAGTGAACTACAGATTGAAAAACTAACGCGTGATACCTTGCAGGTTATCCAGTTAGATAGTCGGCCAATCAACTTGAAGGTAGGAAGCCCTAATATTGTACGCTATCGTCAGGTATTCCTGCGTCAGCCTGATACGTTGGTTGTGCAGATAACAGATCCGGCATTCAGCCACCTTACTAAAGATTCCATCATTGTTGAAGAAATGCCCTCCTTTCCTAAAGGGCCAAAAGCACTTATGAAGTTTTTAGGCAAAGCCATAAAGTATCCTAAAACGGCGGAGAAAATGCAAGCTCAAGGCACTGTCTTGGTCAAGTTTACCATTGCGCCTACGGGAGAAGTTATTGATGGAGAAATAATATACTCACCGCGCCTGGACTTTGCCATCGAAGTTGTACGATTAATGAAATTAATGCCTAATTGGACACCTGGCAAGCAGAACGGAAAGCCTGTCCCGGTCAAATATGCACTTCCGATCCAATTTCGTTTTTAAGTAAGCCCAATGCGTCTTGCCATTTCATCCATAGGATAGAGGTTACTGCTTATCTTATGGATGAAATGGCAAGACGCTGATGAAAGCAAAAACGGCTATCGTTAGTAACCTGCATTTGGCAGGCTAAAATGCTTTGTTTCCTACATCTGTGCCGCCAGGCCTTTTTTAATATTTCCTCCTCTAGCCGAATCACCTATTTTTATCGCTAGCTCAGCCAAATAATTTCATAACCACTTACTGAGCAAGATATTGTATAAAAACGGCTTCATTCTATGTACACACTTTCTTTATTGGCTCTTTTTAAACCAACGCGCCATTGCTTTTGCTTAGTTGGCCTACTGCTATGCATAACAGGCGCCTTTGCGCAGACAGAACACCGTAATGTCCAGAAAAAGGGGGCAACTATGCGGGGAGCACGTTGGTGGATTGGATTAAAAACTGGCCTTCATTATACCCAACCAGTAGTCGTAAACTCTTACCAAGTATTTAGTTCAACCATAAATTCTACACCTGATGACCAGCATTATGCCAAAACGTACGACAAAAGCACCCAACACAGCGGCTATCAGATTGGCCTACTAGCGGGCTTTGCCTTTACCCGGAACATTGCTTTGGTGTTGCAACCCACCTTTACAAACTCCGTGTTTGGCTACCGAACTAACTATGCATGGCGCGACTCTACGGGCAGCTTGTCTATTGAACAGATGCACCGCCTGACCATAAGTGCCTTGGAAGTACCTTTATTATTGCGTTTCTCCCTCTCTTTTAAAAAGCTGCAACTATACGGACAGGCAGGCGGATATTATGGTTCTTTGATCAATGCCTCTAAAACGGTGCAGACGAACAATCTTGAAACAGTAGGCGAAACGACACAGACCTTTGACAACGGAACCCAAACAACCAGCATCCGAGGCATGATGGCACAGACCTGGAAAGGATTGGTTGCAGGCGGAGGAATCAGTTATGACATAAATTATGTGCGCGTGGGGCTGGAATGCAACTACCACTACGGCCTTGACAACCGCAACAAGCCAGGCAGCCGCTTTACTGACAGCCGCCTGGTTGCTGGAGCCTACGATGTGCCCGACGATTACCGTTTGCGCAACCTAGCGTTTTCGCTCGTCTTGTCTATGCCACTCGACAATCTTATTCATCTAAAGAAAAGCGTTTCTGAACCTCACAAACATCGAAAGATGGGAAGACCATCTTTCTAAGACATTGCTGGATAGCGCCTTAGAAAGAACTAGTCCATTCATTAAAAATAGTATATACCATCGATTGTCGATATTCTGAAAACTTATTAGTATGAATCATTCTCTATTCTATTCCCGCTTTTACTGGTGCCTCTTGTCAATGCTGGTAAGCCTATCTGCCTGCAAACAGCAGGAAACGGACGAAATACAGCCGGAAACCAGCTTTACCCGTGTGTATGACAATGGACTGAAAGGCGGAACTTATGACCCACTAGATGTCCGGCAGACCGCCGACAGCGGCTACCTGGTGCTGGGTGCCCTCCACGATTGGGATGCTTACCTGCTCAAAACCGATAAACTGGGCAATTTCCAATGGGAAATGCAATTGCCTGAGCCTTATGTCAATGCCTTACCCAACTTGTTCAAAATCGGAAAGACACATTACTTCTTCTGCATGGACAAGATTTCACTGGTCACCTACCTGATGAAGGTCGAAGACAACAGCCAGGTTGCGGAGGAAGTAAAGGCTTTTCCAGAAGCGAGTTACCCATTGGCTGCCTCTTCAACACCCGAAGGTGGCTTTTTACTTCAGTACTATAACCGCGAAGAAAGAAGCACTGGCCTGGCAAAGATTGATGCAGGATTCAACATCGTCTGGCGGAATAATTATCCCGTGCAGCAGGATGTGGAAGGTCCGATTGTAGCGCACTTGACCCGTACCGGCGACCGGCTTCCCTTTTTTACCGGCATTTCGACCAGTGGCTATTATTTCAATGGCTTTGCCAAGTATACGTTTTCTACGGTATTCGTCAATCCGAGCGACGGCAAACAGACTGGCCTTATGAACGGCTTCCGCGATAAAGGCATCATCAGTGCGGCTTTGCACCTGAGCAACAACCAATTCGCATTGGCTCGGTATAGTTTTGGCGATAATCACCTCCATCCCACCGAGTCGCTCAATCCCGCATCAGTAGGCTTTATCGGCGATCTGAAAGAAAACTTATTCTCTGAAATTAAGCCCAATGGCCACATCGTCATTAAGCGGATGATGGTGAATGGGCAGGATGTAGTGCTGTACGCAGCAGAATCCAAGAGTAAGCAGATTATTTTGTACGCCTATGCAGCACAAACCCTCCATTTGCTAGGAAAGCAATACCTGGGTTACGGTAATCCATACGAAATGTCAGGCTTCACCGCTACCGACGATGGCGGACTGGCTGTATTGGGCAGAACGTATGTAGTGGGGCGCTACCCGCGCATATGCCTGTTCAAGCTTTCTAAAGATGAATTGACTCGCTTCATCAAGCCTATAGTACCCAAAGACGAGTAAAAACTAAATCATACAAAAAAACCCGCCAATTCAATCGAAAAGGCGGGTTTTGTATGTATGTGCTTGTCACCTATTTCTTTACTGTTTCATGAGTGTTTTGGTAGCTTTAAGTAGTCCAGCCTCGATGCGATAAACGTAAGAACCTGGTGCCAGCAACGACAGATCGGTAACTACCTCGTTCGCTCCAGCATCCCGCTGGCCGTTAATAACCTCATGAACCATCCTTCCACCAGTATCATATATCCGCAGAGTTGTGTGCGCTGGTGCATTGATAAAAAAGGAGAAAGTAGTGCTCCCTTTCACCGGATTTGGATAACAGTTGTGCAAACGGAAACGCTGATCAGTGAAGGATAAATCTCCCGTAATAATTTTATTGTTGTTAATCAGCGGCAGTTTCTTGTCCAGGTAGTCTCCAAAGTTGGTCTTTGTCATGGCCTCGTTAGACGCACCGAGCCCGTCCTGTAATAGAGACGTGAATACCTGCCGGTAATCGTGCTGCTCCGGCAGGTTACTGCCCAACAGCGTACTCAGGTCAGGATTGGCACCAACGACACCAGGTTGCACATTTTTCCCAAAGATAAACATGGGTGCTGCCGTGCCATGGTCGGTGCCGAAGCTGGCATTTGACTGCGGACGGCGGCCAAATTCCGAGAATGTAGCCGTAATAACGCGATCCTCCAGCCCCAGTGCTTGTAGGTCATCCTGGAAAGCCTTGACAGCGGAAGAAATGTGGTATAACAGGGCGGCGTGTTTCCCCATGGAAGGATTGGTGCTTTCCACCTGTTGGGCATGGGTATCGAAGCCACCAATTTTGGCCAGGAAAATCTTAGTTTTAATGCCTCCACTCAATAAGCGGGCAACTAATTTCAGTTGTGAAGAAAGTGGATTTCTAAGCGAGCCGACGGGTGCATTGAAGGGGTATTTCTCAGGATAAGTCACACCAGGGCTATTGCTACCCCGGTCAAACACCTGCTTCAGACGCTCGGCGTACTTGTCAGAGTTTTTTTCCATACCAATGATGTACTCCAGTTCCTTTCCATAGTGTGTATCCGCAATTTCGGCAGGTGGATCACCTCCTACACTCTTGATAAGGTCGTAAAACTGGTTGGGATTGTCGATGGAGATAGACGTTGGAATGCCATGGTCGCGGTGAAAGGCCAGCGAAACACCATTGCCAATTTCAAGTCCTGGTGGATCGGGCATTTGGCTATTCGGGTAAGCATCAGGAAAATCAGGGTACATCGTATCGAGGTAACGCCCCATCCAGCCCGAACCCAGGTACTGGTTATAATTTCCTCCCATATACCAAATGTCACGGCTGCGAAAATGCGATTGACCACTGTTTTCGTAAGACACGCCTTGAACAATAGACATTTTCCCTTGGTCATACAATGCCTTCAAGCCTGCCATATCGGGGTGTAAGCCCACCTGATTTGCACCAGGCAAGGTACTATCCAGGGTAATGTATTTACGGAGTCCATTGTCTGGAATGGCCAAGTTGGGGCGCATATTGTAATACTGGGCATATTGGCTAATGGGAATTACCGTATTGAGTCCGTCGTTGCCGCCATGCAGTTGGATAAGCACAAGCACACGGTCGGTATCGGCAGTGGCGGCCAGCCATTGTAATTGCTGGCTGCCTGCCAACAGGTTGACCGGAATGTTGTTGAGCATAAATGTTCCCGCTGACCAAAGGGCACCTTTCTTAATAAATGATCGTCTTTCCATTTCGTTGCCTGATTAAATTGGCTGGTTTAAGGTTACAGGTGTTATGCTGGAGCTGACAAAGCAACTTCAGATTAAAACAACTGGTATTCTGGCGATTGCAGGATAGCTTTCATTAATTTCTCCAACTGTCCTCTTACTGCTGTGTCATCGCCATTGTTTAGATAGTTATTCCATTCTAACTGCCAGTTGATTACCGAGAGGTTGTCGAGCAGCAAATCGTTGAGGAAATAATCGAACCGTTCTTGAGAGATAATTTCGGGTAGCAGGTTATCGATAAATTCCTGTACCATTAACTGTGGATTGGATGCATCAGTGATGTTTTGAGGATTTTTGACGTAGAGCACAATGTCAAGTTGAAAACCCAGTTCGCCCCCATTTTTGTTTTTGCCCTGCATAAGTAAGGTGGCAAATTGGTAACGCCGGGCCAAGAAGTTAGCACTGATCCAATTCCGATTGTAAGCGGGTGCCTGGTGATACGCATCGTAGCCAGCCACGTCATAGGGATCGTAAAAAAGCATGCCTTGATCCTCCATCATAGCCAGAAGGCCATCTTTATAAGTACTTTCATAGAAGGCGATCAGATTGGAAGAAGCGGGCAACGGCACCTGAAAAAACCGGAGTGTACCCAATACCAGATCGAGTGGCGACTTGATGATGCCTCCCCGGTTGTCATCGGTCTTCACGCCGTTGTCGAGGTCATAGAAATGTTTGCTTTTCCAAAGCATTTCCAGCACAGCACGGATTTCGTAATTATTGTTCTGTAATACTTCACTCAACGGCACAATAATATCCTGCTCAATTTCGGCAGTGATGTCATAGAATACAAAGAAACGGTAGATTTTACGGCACAGGTGGCGAGCCGTTTCGGGCTGGTCGAAAATCATGGTAACCAGTTGATTCAATTCGTCGAGCGCAGCGGCTGGAGTAGCTTGTTTACCCTGCAAGGCATTCGGTGCAATATTTCGATTCCCAAAAGCACTGCTGAACTGCTTAGTACCTGAGTCGTGCCGGCCTACATTCAAGATTCCTATGGGGAGCCCAGTTTCTGGATCGAGATTGGCGTAGGTTTCATCATATTCATACCCCGACAAAACCCGGGCTGCTTCCCGAATATCCGATTCAGTATAATTGGTAAAGTTATCGGCAGACGTCTGAGGCCCCTTGCCTATGGTATAGAGTTCTAAAAACTCGCGGGCATAATTCTCATTCGGGGCACCAGCCTCATTCAACCTACCGTCCAGCAGGATAAGCATGGCATTGTCGATACTGATTTTCTGCGCCAATGTTTTAAGGTTACCCAGGGCGTAGCTTCTGAGCAGGACATTCTGATAATACAAAGCCTTGCTTTTATCCACTACCTGACGAATGGTGGTAAAATGCGTATGAAGAAAAAACGTGAGCTTTTCTAAGGCGGATAAGCCAGAAATACGCATCTGATCTACTGCCCAGCCACGAAAGTATTCCTGCATCAAGCCATCATCCACTTCGCGGTCGGCATTGGGTGGCGGTACAGGTGGGGGCTGCGGTTGAGGTTGCGCCTGCAATAGTTGACCAATGGCTTGATCGGCAGTGAGGGTGGCAAACTGGTCGATGTCCTGCTTGCGGGGGCCAAACGTGGTACGGCGCAGTAAATGAGCCGCCGCCTTTTGCCCAAGGGCACCGGAAACCGGGTCTAATGATGCCATAAGTATTGTCTTTAGATTTGATTAGATGCTATAATTCTCCGTCGATAAGTCGTTTTGGAATTTCAAAAAAATAAAAATAGGCACTCAATATTTAAAAAAAGCAATACTTTTGATCTAAACACTACACTTGTCATTGACTAGCAGCTTTAGCAAATTAAGATGAATAGACTGCCTGTTTTTACCCTAGATTTCTTTCTATAAAACCATTACTGACTGATTACCAGCATAGGCAAATACCATTACAGAAACGAATAGGGAGCTAATAATCTATGACAGGTTGGGACTAGTGGGATAGCACTCGCTCACTAGTACTATTTAGCAGTATCGGATGTTGAATAACAGGAACAATCAGTAGCTCAGGCGTGAGCACTATTGCGTAGCGCAGGTTACATTTGTCTTTGACAAGCAAAAAGTATTATTTTGTTTGAACAAAGCCTGTTTCCTATCCGTTGCCATGCCTATGAAGCTTTTCAAAGGGATACTCATCTGCCTACTGCTAACCATCGGCAAGTCTGGCTTTTCTCAGTCGGTAAGCGTGATTCAACTGCCCGCGTTGGAAAAGCTGCTAGCTACGCCGGGCGATACCACCTACCTCATTAACTTTTGGGCCACCTGGTGCCAACCTTGCCTGGAGGAACTGCCTTATTTGGAGGAATTTAACGCCAAGCACGCAAAAGACAAAGTGAAGGTGATTTTAATCAGTCTGGATTTTGCTTCGAAGCTGGAAACAAAAGTAAAGCCCTTGGTTCAAAAGAAAAGGCTACGTTCCACCGTTCTATTACTCAACGAACCAGATCAGAATGCCTGGATTGACAAAGTGGATTCCCAATGGTCGGGAGCAATACCCTTTACAATCATGTTCAACAATGATCGAAAAAAGCGAAACACCTTCGAAAAGGCCTTTTCCAAAGCAGAACTAGAAACGGTTTATCGCGCATTCCTTCTTTAATTTGTCAGTATTTCATTCCAATTCACCCTATTATTATACTCTTTAAGACCTATGAAAAAGATCACGTTTCTACTAACTGCGCTAACAGCGCTTATTGTATTGAATAGCTTCAGGCTGCCTTCAGATGGCTACCAAGTGGGCGATAAGGTCGCTGATTTCAAACTAACAAATGTGGACGGGAAGACCGTATCTCTGGCTGACAATCAAGCCGCCAAAGGATATATCGTGGTATTTACCTGCAATACCTGCCCCGTGGCCCAAGCCTACGAAGACCGCATAATCGCGTTGAATCAAAAGTACGCGGCCAAAGGCTACCCCGTTATCGCCATCAACCCCAATGACCCAACGATTGCAGCGGGAGATTCCTTTGAGAAAATGAAGCAACGAGCCACTAGTAAACAATACGCTTTTCCCTACTTAGTGGATGAAAACCAACAGGTGGCCAAGGCGTATGGTGCCCGCAGCACGCCCCATGTATTTATAGTGACCCGAACGGGAAATGATTTTACTGTGGCATACATTGGCGCTATCGACAACAACTCAGAGGATGAGGCAGCGGCCAGTAAAAAATTCGTGGAAGCAGCGATGGAAGACATACTTGCGGGCAAACCGGCCTCTGTCAACTTCACCAAAGCCGTAGGTTGCAGCATTAAATGGAAGAAAGCTTGAGGAGATGGCTGAGCTACAAAAAAAGCCACCTTGCTGTAAACAGCAAGGTGGCTTTTTTTGTAGCGGTTATGCTTACAGTTTTACAGCAAGCAAGGTAATGTCATCGCGTTGTTCGGCTTCTTGTTGGTGGTCATCCAAAACTTTGGCGAAGAGAATATTCTGCTCGGCTAAAGGCAAGTGATGGGATTCTTCGATCATTTGCTTTAGTTTGGGCGTGCCCAGTTTCTCTCTCTTAGGATTGTTCTGATCGGTATACCCATCTGAAGTCAAGTACAATACTACGCCAGCATCCAGCACCAACTCCTTGGTTGTGAAATTGATATTAGCTGCAGACTCACTGCCAATCGACTTGCGGTCACCTTCTAGCTTCTCCAATTGGTTTAGCTCTGGATGAATGTAGAAGAGCGGGCGTTTGGCCCCAGCAAAGGCGATCTTTACCTGATTCCCTTCGGCCTGCTCCATTCTGACCAGACAGACGTCCATGCCGGCAGTATTGACCCCTTCAGATTTCTCGACAGCCAGCTTCACTCCTTGGTTAAGGTGTTCCAGGATCTGGGCTGGATCGAAGATATGCTTTTGGTTAACTATCTCGTTCAGCAGCGTATTGCCAATAATGGACATGAATGCCCCCGGAACTCCGTGCCCAGTACAATCAACAGCCGCCAGGAAAGTGAAATCAGCTTCCAGTCCCGTGTCTTCTTTAGTCAAGTGAGAGAACCAGTAGAAGTCACCGGAGACTACGTCTTTAGGTCGATAAAGGACAAAATGTTCGGGCAAGCTGGCCTCTATTTTCTTTTGGGAAGGCAGGATGGCGCGCTGAATAGTCCGCGCGTATTGAATAGAGCTCATCACGTGCTCGTTTACTCGTTGCAAATGGTCGCGTTGGCTTTCAATCTCTTCCTTCTTCTCTTGCATCTCCTCATTGGTTTGTTGCAAAATTTCGGTTTGGGCCTGCAATTCTTCTTGTTGCTGCAAAATTTCCTCGTGCCGTTCAACAAGTTCGGCAGTTCGTTCCAGGACTTGTTTTTCCAGCTCGGCTTTCTGGGCTCTGATGGCACCCATTTTCATTTTGTAGTAACCCGCCGCGCTACCAAGAACAGCTATCACGACCAAGGTACGGAACCACCAGGTTTGCCAAAAGGGCGGAGTAATGATGATTTGAATAGACGTTCCTTTCTCATTCCAAACGCCATCATTGTTAGATGCTTTTACCCGAAAGGTATATTCGCCCGGATCAAGGTTGGTATAAGTAGCGGTTCGCTTATTGCCTACGTAATTCCATTTTTTATCAAATCCCACCATCTGGTAGGCATACTGATTTTTGTCGCTTATTTTATAATTCAACCCCACGAACTCCAACGAAAACACAGACTGTTGATAAGAAAGCGTAAGCGTCTTGGTTTCGCCTATGCTTTGCCTAAGCGGAGAATCTTTTTCTCCAATGCCCACCGACTGGTTGAAAATCTGTAAATCGGTCAGATAAACGGGCGGAATGAATGCATTGTCTTTTACTTTATCCGGATGAAAATAATTAAAGCCATTAGAACCGGCAAAAATCATAGCGCCAGATTTGGTTTTTACCGATGCACGGGCTGAGAATTCAGGATTTTGAAGGCCATCTTCTATCGTATAGTTTTTAAAGGTTTTATTTTTTGGATCGAATTTAGAAATTCCATTATTGGTACTTAACCATAAATTCCCCTTGTTATCTTCCTCTAAAGAGTTAATCACATCATTGGGCAGTCCATCGCTCATCCGATAGCTTTTAAACGTGCGGGTTCTCCGGTCGAATTGATTCACGCCTCCCCGAGTAGCGATCCAGATATTGTTATGGCTATCTTCCAAAAATTCATTGACAAAATTATCACTGATGCTATTGGGATCGTCCATACGATTGCGGTAGTTGGCGTACAATCCTTTGTCCTTATTCACCACATAGACGCCTTCTAGCGCCGTCCCAATCCACATAGTACCGGCTTTATCGATATAAAAGCTAAACAGATCTTTTGTTGGCAGGTATTTGCCATTCACAGTTAGGGGATAAAATTTATTGTCTTTTCTATCTAAGTAAAAAACCCCAGCAGAATAGGACATTACCCAAACTGTTCCTTTGGCATCTTTCTGAAACGACCAAATATTTCTAGGACAAGAGGTATTGTCATTCCATCTATTAAAAAAGGTATCAGCGGTGCCTGTATTTCGATGAAATAAGAGAAGCCCGCCATTGGTTACAATCCAATAATCATCCCGACTTTCTTGAACCACTTCATTGGTATAATTCTCTCCTCCGAACTGACTATTAGTAAAATGGGTGAACTTCCCGGTACTTTTATCGAACAAATCATATCCATCTCGGTGTCCAATCCATATATTGCCTTGTTTATCCTGCGAAGGCGAGTTCACAAAACCAGAAGCGATACTGAGAGAATCTTTAGGGTCGTTTTTAAAATGAGCAAAGCTGGCCTCTCCGCTGTATTTCAGGTCTAAGCCATTCATTGTACCAACCCAAATATTACCCATCTGGTCTATCACAAAATCCTTCACAACGTTATGAATCAAACTTGCTGGATTAGTTTCATTATTTGCCACATGCGTAAACGAACCGCTTTTTTTATCCCGTATCTGTATGCCACCAGTTGTACCGACCCAGATATTTCCCTGGCTATCTTCTGCGAGTGAAGTTAAATCATTGCTTCCGTTAAATTGATGATGGGCAAAACTATTAGCCTTCGCGTCATACATATCTAAGCCTCCAAAAAAAGAAGCAATCCATACAACCCCGGTTTTATCTACTAAAATCTCGTGAATGGCATCACTTAATATGCCTTGAGGAGTACCATCGCGTCTGAATTTTTTAAAAACCTTACGTTCCTGGCTTAACGTATTCACGCCTCCCCCATCCGTACCAATCCACAGAACTCCTTTTTTGTCTTCTGCAATCGTTCTTACTATGTTGCTGCTAATGCTGCTTTCGTCGGAATCATTGTGCAGATATTTGGTAAATTTTTTACTTTCCCGATTAAAGATTTCCAATCCTCCCCCATCTGTTCCTACCCACAGCGTACCCTTGCTGTCTTCAAAGAAGGTACACACCTCATTGGCACCTATACTCTCCGGGTTTTTCGGATCGTGTCGATAAGAGGTAAAAGTATCTTTTTCATAATCGTATACATTCATACCTCCGTCATCGGTACCGAAGTATAAGTTACCCCGTTTATCCTCATAAATAGCCCAGATAGTGTTATGGCTAATCGTTCCTGCTTTTTTAGGATTGTGCCGATAAATCTTAAACCGTGAACCATCGTATTTATTTAAACCATCGGGTGTGCCAATCCAGACAAATCCACGCGAATCTTGAGCAAGGCAGTTGATATAGTTGGAAGATAAGCCCTGGTAATTAGTAATGTGCTTGAATTTGACATCACTAAACTGGCTTTTAGCCGCAAAGCCAGGGAGAAGAAGGATAAAAGCGAAGAGCCAAATACGGGATTGAATCATATACAATTTCAGTTTTTACTTGATTGAATAACAAGTAGAAGGGATAGATAACTGAACTAAATTTTCATTTCCACTTGCTTACACGAATGTATGGGAGTAAGACAGTTTATTGAATTGAATTATTATAATAAAAAGACTTCGTAAGAAATTTCCTTTTTTAACCAAAAAAATGAAACCGTAAAAAGCAAGTTGATTCGTAAGCTGAACCCTGGTTTGAGTAAAAGCGGCTTTTGAAACTGGGGGAATCAGTATCTGCCAGACTTAAAAAAAGCCAATGCACGTACTGTACATTGGCTTTTTTCTGCTGTGATTGAAGCTTATTAGTTATTTATTATAGACCCGCCTTCAACAGTTTACCCGTTTGAAGT
>JAZKGK010000295.1:0-27248 GCA_040385915.1 Bacteroidota bacterium | reverse complement strand
ACCCTTATTGAAAGGACTATTTTTGGCCTGTAGCTTACTGGCCAGTCCTGGACTTGTACGAGGCCAAGCGCCTTTAACGGCTATCAATACGCCTTACGTACAAAACTTTAACCAGATGGCTACCACTGGCACAGCGGGTCTTAGCACCTTGCCTGCCGGATGGAAATTGGCAGAAGCTGGCACCAATGCCGACACTACTTATGCTACCAGCACTGGTTCGTCTAATGCGGGCAATACGTATAGTTTAGGTACGGCGGGTACTAGCGACCGGGCTTTGGGTGGCTTACAATCCGGTTCACTTATTCCTACCATTGGCGCTGGATTTATCAACAATACTGGGGCGGTCATTACGCAATTCCAAATAGCGTATACCGGCGAACAATGGCGCTTGGGTACGGCAGGGCGGCAAGATCGGCTGGACTTCCAATACAGCCTGGATGCTACTTCGCTTACTTCCGGCACCTGGATAAACCAGGATTTGCTGGACTTTTCTGGTCCGGTCTCCGCTGGTACCGCTGGCCTGTTAGATGGCAATGCAGCAGCCAATCGCAGTGTGGTTTCTTTTACACTAGAAGGCCTTTCCATCGAAAATGGCGCTACTTTCTGGATTCGCTGGAACGACTTCAACGCGACAGGTTCTGACGATGCACTGGCGATAGATGACTTTAGCCTCACTCCGACTGGTAACGTAGTGGCATCTTTAACATTTGCTCCTACTTCGGTAGCCTTTGGTAATGTAAACGTGAATGAAAGCGCGCTGAAGTCTTACGTCGTGACGGGTATCAACCTGACTGACAGTATTCAACTCTCCGCACCTGCTGCTACATTGACTATTTCTGTTGATAGCCTCAACTTTGGTACGGTAGCTACATTGCCTGCTGCTGGAGGAAAAGTATTTGTACGGTTTGCACCAACCACGCCTGGCGTAGTTACTGGCGCTATTGCTCACAGCAGTGCCTCCTTGCAGAAAAATCTATCCGTGACCGGAAACGGTTTCGACCAGGCGAGCAACATCATTCCTATTGCCCAAGCCCGTGCGCAAGCCGTTGGTACCTTAGTAACCGTGGCCGGACGAGTGACTGTAAGCAATCAGTTTGGTAGCCCTTCCTATGTACAAGATGCTACGGGCGGGATTCCAGTATTTCTTTTTGCCTTGAGCAATGCCGTATCCATTGGCGATTCAGTGATTGTTACTGGCCCGATTGGTACTTTCAATAGCCAGGTACAAATCAGTGGCAATGGAATATTTTTTAATAAAGTAAATACAAGCCCACGTGTAATTGAACCAAAAATCATTGCCCTAGATCAGTTAGCGGCCTTTGATGGCCAGTTGGTAACGGTAGAAAATGCCGAATTTGTCACCAAAACCTTTGTGTTATTGCCCGACAACAACCAGAAAATAGCGGTAGGCAATGTAGAGGCCGAGCTACGCGTAGATGGCGACACCGATTTGCCTGGCTTGTTGAAACCACAATCGACTACTAACCTCACTGGCGTGGTTGGCCTTTTCAAAACTACGGCTCAGTTATTACCTCGTTTCCAAGCCGATGTACCCGGCGCTACTCCTTCTACCAGCCCAGCTGATAGTATTGCTAAAGATAAAACATTCGACCTGGTTACCTGGAATGTAGAATGGTTTAACAGCCCGGTCAACGGCCCGACCAATGAGCCGCTTCAGTTCGCCAATGTGAAGAAAATCATTCTGAGTCTGGATGCCGATGTATATGCCTTTGAAGAAATCGCCAACGATGCAGCTTTTGCTGCGTTAACAGCACAATTGCCTGGCTATAAGTCCTTCTGTTCTGACACCTATTCTTATTCCTTCGATCCACAAGGCATCGGCAAAGATTATCAGAAGATCTGCTTCCTGTATAAAACAGCAACTGTCGACTCGATAAGCACCAAGGTTCTGCTGAAAGATTTATTTGAAGCAGTTCGGGCAGGCAATGGTAGTTTGTTACCAAATTATCCTGGCGAACCAGCCAGCTTCTGGGCCAGTGGCCGCCTGCCTTATATGTTCGAATTCAATGCGACCATTGATGGACAGAGCAAGAAAATTCACCTGGTAGACATTCACGCCAGAGCTAATTCGGGTACTGACGTGAGCCGCTACGACCGACGCAAATATGACGTAGAATTGCTAAAAGATACGTTGGATGCTCTGTACGGAAGCGATAACCTGATTATTGTAGGTGACTATAATGATGATGTAGATGTTTCGGTAGTGAACAATTTGCCTTCTTCCTTTGAAGAATATGTAAAAGATACGACCAACTATCAAGTACTTACGCTCCCATTGAGTAAACAAGATTACTATAGCTACGTGCCTTTTGCTAGTTTCCTAGATCATATCACGATCTCCAATGAGTTGATCAACAGTTATTTACCTAACTCCATCCGGATTCATACGCCGTTCGATATCGTTAGCAATTATCTTAACACTACTTCTGATCACTTGCCTGTAAGTGCCCGGTTTCAGTTCGCACCTGAGGTATGTCCACCAGCAGTTAGCGTAGCAGTCAATATGGCTGGAGCAGTATGTACAGGTTCACCATTGACTTTCGTGGCTCAATCCATCAATGGAGGAATGGCTCCTGCTTACCAGTGGTTACTAAATGGACAGCCCATCATTGGTGCGACCGACTCCATTTATACGTCTAGCACGTTGGCCAACGGAGACAAAATACGCGTTCAATTGACGTCTAGCGCCGCGTGCGCCTTGAGCAGCGGAACGGTTACTTCTGATTCATTGGTGGTGGAAATAAAGAATGGCGCTGTTGCCCATGCTGGCGCAGACAAAACCGTTTACAAAGGTTTCTTTGACCTCTTCCGCACCGCTACCTTAACCGGCGCAGCTATAGGTGGCCAAAGCCCTTATCAATACAAATGGAACACGGGCGCCACTACTGCGCAGATAAAAGTAAGTCCTGCTCAAACGACAACGTATACATTTACCGTTACCGACGCAACTGGCTGTGCCAGCACCGATCAGGTACTCGTGAAGGTAGAAGATGTCCGTTGCGGATCGTTAGGTTTATCGACTAAGATTTGCTACCAGAAACAGAGTTATTGCACCAATAGCATCATAGCGGCCATTATGTTAAACTTTGGTGCTACCCTGGGCAATTGCCAGCCAACAGCTACAATTACTTCAGTCAGAGAAGGTTTGGAAGAAGTAGTAGCCGCGCCAATATTGGTGTTGACTGCCGCGCCTAATCCAGTCTCCTCTTCCACCGTATTAACTTTCTCTGTGCCAACATCTGGCTTCGCTAGCCTGGATTTATACGATGTGCAAGGCACGCAGATAAAGAATATTTTCGCAGGTCAAGCCGAAGCAGGTAAACAATACCATTTCGAGGTAGAGGGCAGCAAACTGGCCCAAGGACTGTACATCAGCCGATTGGCAACCGCCAATGGTGTCCAAACCATTAAGTTACTAGTAGTGAAATAACTGAGCTTACCTTATCAGCAACAAAAAAGGGGCATCGTTCGATGTCCCTTTTTTGCTACCAGGCAGCAGCCTAATCCTTTCCTTTTTCATCCTTTCATCCCTACTGACTTACCGTGGGGTTATTCTATTTCAACCAAAATATTACGCCATTCTTTCACAAAAAGAAGAAATCACATTTTCAATATACTACAAATGAACTAGTTAAATGTTTTGATAAGAGATAATACTCATATGCAGATTCGTTACAAATGAGGTTACGTTTTATCAGCTAAGTTGATTCAGAATATCGTAATTAATCTAAGCTATGAAAAAAGTCTACTTTACTATTTTGCACAAACCCCTTCTTTCGATTTTTCTCAGTTGCTGCACCCTTGCGGGTTTTGCTCAGGAACCTGCGCGTCAGTTACAGAGCAGCGCTAATACCAAACTCCAGGCCGGAGATACGTTAGGAGCCATTGCTGACCTTAAAAAAGCAGTAGCTATGAACCGTACTACAGCAGGAAAAACTACCGCCGAAGTTGCTAATGGAGAAGGCTTTATCAAGTATTTACAACACGATTATACGGGCGCATTGACCGACCTCGACCAAGCGATCGAATTGAATGCTAACTATGTAGTAGCTTATTATAACCGCGCTTTGGTAGAAGGCAAACTAGCCATGGGGAAAGAAGAGATGGAAGACTACAACGCCGCTCTTCGCATTGATCCCTATTTTTCTACTGCCTTATTCAATCGTGGCGTAGCCAGGGCAAAAGGGGGTAGATTGAAGGAAGCCGTAGAGGATTTTAGTTCCGTGATTGACATGAAACCCAAAAGTGCGGAAGCATTATATCAGCGGGCATTGGCGTATGAAGGTCTAAAAGATTATAAAAATCAGGTGAAAGATCTGGACGCTATCCTCCAATTTAAACCCACCGAAATGAAGGCCTACATTACTCGCGGCTTAGCAAAAGCGCGGCAAGCAAGATATGAGGAGGCCATTACCGATTATAACGTAGCCTTAGAAATAGAACCCGGCAACAGCGATGCCTTATTTAATAAAAATTCGGCGGAAGAAAAACTCAACAACCGGCGTGGTTCCTTAACTACAACAAAACAGTAACTGGTTGATAGTTTGATTGGGTGTACTTAAACAAAAACCCCACGAAGTTTATTTGCTTCGTGGGGTTTTTGCTTGCATTTATTTAGCTCATATATATTCTACCTACTTTCGTGGCAGAGCAATCGGAACACCAATATTTCCATTAGGCTCCATGATGTGCAACAGGCTCGATACTGTGGGCGCAATATCAGTGATGTTTACTGGCGCAATGGTAGAACCTGAGGCTATTTTCCAACCGTACCACAGCAACGGAATGTGCGTATCGTAGCTATAGCTAGAGCCGTGAGTAGTGCCTCCTTTGGATTTCGGATCGCCATCAAACCAGGAAGGTTCCAATACCAACAACACGTCGCCGGAGCGCGTGCGGTTATAACCATTTAGCAAACGCTGGTATGTCGGGTTGTGCGCTGATAAGCTGGGCAGGTCGGTAGCGGCTATGGCAAAAGCTACGCCCGCTTGCTGGTTCATAAACTCAGCCGTTTTCCGCTGAACCTCTGCCAGTGACAGCTTTTTGGATTCAATAAAAGGCCGGTTCAGGTAAATTTGCGTATTGCCATAATCAGCTAGCCAGTATCCTTCGCCAAGCGTTTGGTTCAGAAAATTCTTCAACCCCACATTGATCGCCGTCTTCCCATCGAAAATGCCCGCTGGAATCTTCACCTGCTTCATATACGCCGGCACTGGCGCTACGCCGTGGTCGGCTGTCAGAAAGACCAATACCTGATCTTTGCCCACCCAACTATCCAGGAAAGTGAGGAGCTTTTCCAGTTCCTTGTCCAACCGCAAATACGTGTCTTCGACCTCAATGGAATTGGGGCCAAACTGATGTCCTACATAATCGGTAGAAGAAAAGCTAAGCGCCAGAAAATCGGTCATGGCGCCTTTGCCCATTTGCTCCTGTTTGAGCGTTTCCAAAGCCAGCTCCAGCGTGAGTGTATTTCCGAAGGGCGTTCTTCTAACCAGATCGTAATCTGATGTTGCTTTTATTTGGGGAAGGTTATGGGGAAATACAGCCTTGGTCTCACTAGCAAAAGGAGTCTCAAAAGGTTGGTCATCGGCCAGGCTTTCGGTATACTGCGCCATAGGCAATAGTAGATTCCAGGCTTCGCTGAGGTATTTGTCGGAAAGTTTACGGGCATTAAAATCTTTCAGCCATTGTGGCAATGCGTTCATATAATAGGTACTGGTAATCCAGTTGCCCGTAGCGCCATCGAACCAGTAGGCAGCATTGGCAGTATGTCCGGCAGGCAGAATGCTTCCCCGATCTTTCAAACAAACCCCAATTACCTTGGATTGCATATTGCTGAACAAGCGTAGCTCATCGGTAACGGTATTGCTCAGCAGGTTGCGCGGCGACATTTTACCCGCTGTAGAGGTACTGCCAACAGTAGCTACTGTGCTATCGTCGGTTACGTATGTCGCTTTACCTGCAGCGCGCACAAACCATTCATTGCCGATAATGCCGTTGGTGGCAGGGCTGGTGCCGGTATACACCGCTGCGTGGCCGGGGCCAGTGTACGTAGGCACGTAATTGTAATGCGTATTCTCGCAAGAGAACCCTTCATGTAACAGGCGTTTAAATCCACCAGAGCCGTATTTGCTCCAATAGCGATACAGAAAGTCATAGCGCATTTGGTCTACGACAATACCCACCACCAATGCTGGTCTATCTACTAGGGACGCGGCAGAGGCGCTGGTCTTTTTTGCCGATTGGGCAAATAAATTGGTTGGTAAAATACTCAGTAAAATGAGGGAAAGAAAGATTTTTTTCATGCAATCTCTGGCGGTTTGAACAGTTAAAAAACCCAGAAGGTTTATTTATACGAGGTTAAAAAGCGAAAGTAGCACCAAAATACAGCCAATGGAAATGAATCAGATTATCAAAAGATGAATACTGTAATAACTTCAGCAAGCCGCACCCTGATAATGCGCCAATTTTATCAGATAAGCCGCAACCTCCTGCGCTGTATATGCCTGTGGCCAACCCAATTCCTCAGCCATTAACTGCGCCGTGACCGATATGGCCTTGGCCGTAGCCTGCCAATCGATTACTTCCAGGCTTAGGCGGCGAGCCAGAACGTCGCGCAGCGTGCTGGCCATTTCATAACGGACGGCATAGATAACTTCAGCCTTCAGGTGCGGGTACCCTTCGGTCAATGGTTCGCTCAGGAGCGGGTTTTCTTGGGCCAACGCTATGACGAGGTTGGTATGGGTGCCGTATTTTCCCCAAAGGTGCTGATATACTTCAGCTGGCAACGAGGAGACTTTTGGAAGTTTCTTCCAACCGTCGGGCGCGTACCCATGTGCTCCACTCAACGAATATGTTGCCGTTACAGAACTGACTAATTCTTTCTTTAACGAAACATATGCCTGGTCTACTGTGTCCTGCGCCATCAGCCGATAGGTGGTCCATTTGCCCCCCATAATACTCAGCAGACCCGAAACCGGTTCCTCTTCTACCTCGTGGTCACGCACCAGTTCCTTGGTATCCGCATCTGGATTGGCTTGCAGCAAGGGGCGCATGCCCGCAAATCCGCTCTGTACTTGCCCAGGCTGTGCCGACACAGTCAAATAACGGTTCAAATAGCGCAGTAAATATGCCACCTCCTCAGCCAGCACAACCGGATCGCTGGGGCGGCCATGGGAATCGGACAGGCGCATTTCGGTATCAGTAGTTCCTACGAGTAATTGGTTGAGCCAGGGAATGGCAAAAATCACTCTGCCGTCATCCGTCTTGGGAATGAGCAAGGCACTATGGCCAGGCATCAACTCGCGTGGCAATACAATATGCACACCCTTACTCACGCGTATGCGGGGCAATAGCCTAGGATTAGCCATTTGTCGAATAGTATCCGAAAAAGGGCCAGTGGCATTAATAAAAATGGTCGCTTTTATGCTAAAGACATCTCCTGTCAATTGATCTAGCACATTGACAGACAGCAACCTGCCCGCTTTGTCCTTAGCAAATGCCAGTACTTGCAAATGATTAGCCACGGCTGCGCCCGCTTCGGATGCCGTTTTTGCCAGCATGACATTGTACCGCGTATCGTCCAGTTGACCATCGTAGTACAATACAGCGCTGTGCAAGTCTGCGTCATTCAACGTGGGAATGTGTTGCAAGGCTTCCTTTTTAGAGAGGCGACGGCTGGGGAACAGGTTAGCATCTCCGGCAATCCAGTCGTATATTTTCAGGCCAAGGGCATAATACCAACCTTCGAACCAACTGTAGCAGGGCGTAAGCAAGGGCAACGGATGCGCCAAGTGGGGAGCTATATCGAGCATCGTTTTACGCTCTTTCAGGGCTTTTCGTACCAGGCGAAATTGCTCCCAATCGAGTTTCTTCACGGCTTGCTCTAAGTATCGGACCCCACCGTGTACCAGTTTGGTTGATTTACTGGAGGTTTCAGCGGCAAAGTCTTCCTTTTCAATCAAGGCTGTTTTCAAGCCACGCAATTGGGCATCCAGGGCGCAACCCGCACCAGTAGCCCCGCCACCAATAACGCACACATCAAAAGTTTCGGCTTGCAGACGCTGAAGGGAATATTTGCGGTTCATAGGTAAAGGATACCTTTTATTTGGGTCAATCCAAAGGTAAAAATAAGTTTGTTTTGACCGCTAATTTGCCAGTTCATTTTAAAAAGCTAGCCAAAGGATATGACTATCAACCAGGAAATCTTTTCTCCGTTAGTGTGCGACGCGACACAAACAGACAGAACGGTAATGTGAGTGCTAACATCGCATTAGTCATGCGAATCACTATTTTTCAATAGTGAAATGGAAAGTGCTTCCTTCGCCGGGTTGAGATACTACCCAAATTCTTCCCTCGTGTAGCTCTACTATTTTCTTGCAATACGCCAGACCTATGCCCGTGCCAGCGTATTCATTTTTGGCGTGCAGGCGCTGGAAAAACACAAAAATCTTTTCCTGGTTTTTTTCTGCAATGCCGATGCCGTTGTCCTGAATGGAAAATTGCCAATGGTCGTTTTCTCTTTGGGCAGCAATGTGAATGGCAGGACGCTCGTCTTTTTTTCTGAATTTAATGGAATTGCTCAGGAGGTTTTGGAAGAGCTGCTTGATTTCGACAGGATACGCCAACAGGGTTGGAAGGGGATCTAGCGTGATGCTGGTGTGGGTTTCTTTAATGGCCATAGTAAGGTCAGAAAGAACATCGTGCAAAACATGGTTACAATCCACCTGCTCCAATACTCTGTCTTCTCCCAACCTAGAGTAGTCTAACAGGCTTTTGATGAGGTTTCTCATCCGGCCCGAGGCTTCATTTACAAAGTTGAGGTATTGATCCGCATTCGCATCCAGTTGCGTTTGGTATTTTCTTTTAAAAAAATCGATGATGCCTTCGATAGTTCTTAACGGTTCCTGCAAGTCGTGCGAGACGATGTAGGCAAACTGCTCCAACGCCAGGTTCTTTTGTTCCAGCTCTTCAGCATACCGTTTTTTTTCTTCTTCCGCATTTTTGCGTTCAGTAATATCCCGCATGAAAGCGCAGAAAAACAGGCCTGCATGTTCCTTAATCGGAATGATGGTCAATTCTATGGGAAACTCTTTGCCTGTGCGGTGCAACGCCGTTATTTCTATCACTCTATTCAACACCGCCCCTTCTCCCGATTGCAGATAATGTTTCATCCCTCTCTCATGCGCCTGCCGGTATTGTTCTGGTATAATGGTGTCGGTGAGGAGCTTGCCCTTTATTTCTTCTTCTTGCCAGCCAAATATTTTTTCCGCCTGCGGATTCCAGACGGTAATTATCCCGGCGGTATCGATGCATACGATGGCATCTAAAGCCGATTTCATAATCAGCCGGGTTATTTCCTCACTATGCCTGAAAGCTTCGGCTGCGATTTCCTTTTCGCTGACATCGGTGACATACACTACCGTTATTTTTTTGCTTCCCATGGATAAATACTTTACATCCAGGGATATCGGAAATAGGGTTCCGTCTCTGTGCTGAGCCAGCAGCGGCCTTTCTAGCGGTATCGAGAAGGTTTTTGGCGCCGAGAAATCGGGATGTTGGCTTTGGTTGGGTTGCAGGGAAAGGTATCCAGGAATAAGTTTTTCTATGAATTGGCCGTTTACATCCGCATGAGAATATCCCCATAATTTCTCTGCACTTGGATTTAAAAATGCTAGACGCCCGCTTTCATCGACTATGAGTATGCTTGAGCTAATGTGCTCAAATAAGGCACTAAATCCTCCTTCACTTTCCAAAGGTATATATGCCAGTTGATCCATAAAGCCGAAATCGAGTCCCCAATTATAAAGTAGATGCGTGAATGGTAACCTATCTAGCTACGCCTTATATATACACACAACAGTCTATAGCTATATAAGCTTAATGAAGTAAAACAAACAACCTTCCTGATTTATTGTAAAGTATTAATTTTTAATGCTCATTCCTCAACTTAGCTCAAACTCCGTTGCACAGAATCCGGTTCAGGCATTTCAGGGTAATGAGGTAAGTAGGCTTCACCCCAACCACACCCAGGCTGCCCGAAGCCAACGTAGCGCCGGTCACCAGCGGATTGTCAGAGGCGTAGTAAGCATAACGTACTTTCACATCTTGCCGGATACTGTCCCGGATGAGTGCCTGCGCCTGGATAGCCTTTTGGTAATGGGCCCCTTCCATTTCCAGACCCACTGCTTTCCAGGAAGAGTTGCGGAAATATGACAGCACATCCCGGTTTTGCAGCGAGGTACCCAATACGGTAATCATCGCTCCTTCGTATACCTTCATGCCTTCCTCTTCAAAATCAGTTTTGCAAAAATCGTTTTCCAGTGGATAATTGTCGGCGGTTCCTTCAAAAATGTGCGCCGTAGGAATCATGATATCGCCCTTGCCACCCGTCAGAATGCCCGCCTTTCCCATCACCGAGATGGAGGATACATTCATAGGAAACTTCTTTCCATGGCTATCAAAAGGCTTCAATAGTTCATCCATGGTTTCAAAGGCTTGTTCGCCGAAGGCATAATCCATTACCACAATTACGGGCTTATGTTCCTTCACATACGTTGCATCGCAGTGGAGTTGCGGAGGCAGCTTGCTTAGATCCAGCTTTGCCGTATCAATGAGTTGTACGACAATGTTGGTTCCTGAAACGTCGTTTAAGGAATGCAAACCATTCTCAGAAGCATATTTTTTTATATTTTTCCGTAAAGCCTCATTTTCTGGCCGACTTAGTTTCAAGGCCAGCTCATAAATACCGCCTTCTGCTTGTCCCTCGTCGAGTGCCGCCAAGGCGTACAGGCAAGTAAACACACTGTGCAGATTGGCACTAATGATGTGCAAGGGTCGTTCGTGCAAGCGATGTTCCAGCAAATACCGTTTCAGGTGGTTTGCCCAGCGTTCTCCGTACAGATGGTGGCCAATCCGCTCCCGTAGCGTAGGCGTAAAGCTAATTTCCCGGTCCAATTGCTGTTGTTCTTCTAACTTGGAGGTTTTGCCCAAGGCATATACAATATGAAACAGGCCATTGTTGGCTGCCGCATTCTCCTGAAACCGTTGATGTGCTTTCTCGGTCTCCTCAAAAGTACGACCCAGAATAGTGCTCAGGTAAGTAATCGCCAGCTCTCTTTCGTCTTCCTCCACCGTACCGCCCGACTCAATAATGGCCTCCAACTTCTCCCATTCCCGCGTGATGCCACCGCGTTCGTGGAAAGCGTGTTGCCGTATTTTGTCGGCTTCCATAAACATAAAGGTAAGGTGGGTAAGAATGTCATAGATTTCGCTCCGTCCGTTGGTTACTTCAATCACCATTTGCTCTTGGTCGATGCGATAGCAATTGCGGCGGCGCTTGGCCGGAATCAGGACCGGAAAGCTAGATGAATCATAGCCCTCGCGCGAAGCCAGGGTGATGAAACGGCAGGCTTCAATGCCTTTGGGCAGGCGATCCATGACGTATACCAAGCCCTCCAGTTCTACCTTCTGCGGATCATTGACCGAACCATAAATTTCGGGTCGCAGAGTGAGCAACGCCCGGCGCATTTCCTCTCCCGATAAGCGCGAAGGCTTATAAGAGCCTCGGTTGAAAAGGTGACGCATAGTAATGTAGAGGCGCTCGATGGCCGCCCTTGATTCCTGGGCTCTGGTTAATAGAGGGGTAACATCGTCTTTCATATACTGAAGTCAGGAATGGAGGCTGATTGCGCGCTAAATTAGGGGTATAATTTTGTACTGTACCGTTCGACAGACATAATTGTTTGAAATAATAACACAGAAATTAAGTAGCTGTGCGCATTGACTAACAAGCCAACAAGCCAATTTACCAGGCAGAATTAGCGATTATCGTAGTAATATCGGGGAATTTTTGCTGGAGGTGAGTTATAAGGGTATTCTCGTGTATAACATAAGGGTTATAAGGGTATTTCATTTAAAATAAAAAATCCTTACGTTATTTTATTTAAGCGGGAGTAGTCCTAGTGATACATCCATTATAATAGTTATTGCCAGGTTTTGACCTGTAAGAGGTTTTTAGTTTAGAAACTTCTATATATCGCTGGTTACCTTTGATAGGATTCGCGTTATTAAAACCAAAAGGGCGTAAATCTTACACTAGAAAGTTTTGAATCTATCATTAATAAAAGCTATCTGACTTATGAAAAAATTACTCGCTCTTACACTTTTCTCCTTCGTGTATACCTGTTCATCTGCTCAAGAAATATCAAGTACTTTTTCCCCGATTGCAGCAGCAGATTTGATGGCTAATAACACTTACCTAACGCAGGCAACTCAAAGCCAACTTACTAGTGTAGACAATGATTTGCTGGAAAGCTATATTGATCAAGGGTATGTGAAGTATGAGCAGAAGGATTACCAGGGAGCCATTGAAGCATTCGATAGAGTCTTGGAATTTGAGCCTTTCCTCTCTTCTCACGCTAAGGCATACTGTATCCGTGGTTTGGCCAAAGAGCAGTTGGAAAGGAAACGCGAGGCTTTAGAAGATTATACCTGGGCTATTGAAGTGAACCCCAAATATGCCGAGGCCTACTACAGAAAGGCAGTAATCTATGCTGAGTTCGAAATATTGGCTCATGCCATCGATAACTGCAACATAGCTATACAACTCAACCCCAACTTTGCGGATGCCCGCGCTTTGCGAGACCTGGCCAAAATGAAGCTGGGAACAAACAAATAACCTTATTCAAGGTGAAGTAAACGTCGGCCAGCATTTATATTTATCCACCAACAAAAATAGTGAGGAGCAATCGTTGTTCCTCACTATTTTTGTTGGTGGATGTCTGTTTAGCCATGCAAACATGGCACTATTGACGCCAAGCAGCCAACCACAGAAAAACATAGCCTCCTGAATTAATCTTGCAACAATTAGTTAAAGATGAGTACACTAAAACAGCTGGTTGAGCCTTATATCGTGCATGCCTACGAAGGAATTGAGAAACCAGAGAAGTTTCTGGAAGTAGCTGTCTACAGCCTGGATGCGACTGATGGCAAGTTTCGGATTATGAAATTCGTCAACAAAGCCATGAAGGAATTCCACACGACCGACGACAGGGAAGAGGCCATGGCTAAGTTCAAGCAGTTGCTGGCATAGAAAACCCGACGAGAGTAACTATCGCGCCGGGTTTATACTATGAGCAAAAGGTATTAAAACATAAGTAAACGTTTTATGCTCTGCAAGTTAAGCAACGGCCGTTTGTTTAGTTACGTTTCTGTATGTATAAGAATTGAGAATATGCCTTCTGGCAAATCGGGCGATCGTAGGTGAGTTGATCATTTTATTATATACATTTTTGGGAACCCCAAAGTATTCATACACACTCCCATTCTGAAAAGTAATTTTCAGCGTTTGGCCTTTATACACAAAGTCATCAATGCCAGAAGTATTGGTGGTGAGGGTATATTCTTCCAAATTCGCGGCATGAGTTTCCGGTGAGATACTCACCAAAAAATGATAGGCTTCAATAATGGCTGTACTTTTTACTTCTGCCTCAGCCTTGCTTTCATCGCCATCCTGGAATTTATCCGGATGCCACTCTTTCATTAAAGTCCGATAAATAGTTTTTAAGGTCGCAAGATCTGTGTCTTGCGTGATGTCAAATAGCTTTCTGGAATTAATAATGCGTTTCATAAAATGTTTTTTCTGGAACTGTATTTTCTAGGTAGTTTGCCTTGAAAGTAGCACTAATAGAGTCATACAAGGGGATTTCAACCTTGCGTTTTTATATAACCGTGCTCGAAAATATTAATTTCGCACGGCTTATCTTAATTTTACCGCAAAGGTAAGATACATTGATGGATGTACCCAAAGTCTGTGCAGAAAAAGTGCTGGACATGACTGAAACTTCTCCTTCAATCTGTTTGTGAATTTCCAATATTCAGCGTGAAACTAAAATTTCATTGCTGCTTGCACATGTTGTTGATCATTATGCCAATGCTCAATCAGGTAGATACGTACTATTTCAGCCATAGAGGCACTATAAATTCCCTAGCCCCAATCACTAGATAAACGCGGCCCTTGCCCAGCAGTTAAATAACTTCAAAAGACTTTCTTTTTCCCTTTCCCATATCTCTCAAATTCTCTTACCTTTGCGCGATTTGTGCCGCCGTGTGGCGCATTTCCATATGCTCATACTACTTATATATCACCTTAATCAATGCCCAAAGACAACTCCATCAAATCCGTTCTGATTATTGGTTCAGGCCCTATTATTATCGGGCAGGCTTGTGAATTCGATTATTCCGGTTCCCAGGCAGCTCGCTCGCTGAGGGAAGAAGGAATTGAGGTAATTCTTATCAATTCCAACCCGGCTACGATCATGACCGACAGTGTAACGGCAGATCATATCTATTTAAAACCGCTGGAAAAGAAGTACATCATTGAAATTCTAAAAAACCATCAGGTAGATGCGGTACTGCCTACCATGGGCGGACAAACCGCTTTGAATCTGGCCATTGAATGCGACAAAGCTGGGGTATGGAAAAAATATGGAGTAAAAATTATCGGAGTAGATATCAAGGCTATTGAGACCACGGAAGACCGGGAAAACTTCCGGTTGAAAATGATTGAAATAGGCGTAAATGTGTGTAAAGGAGAAACGGCTCAGTCTTTTCTGCAAGGCAAAGAGATAGCCCAGGAAATTGGCTTTCCGCTGGTGATTCGACCTTCTTATACCTTGGGTGGTACGGGTGGCGGATTTGTACACGAAGCCAAAGATTTTGATGCTGCTCTGAATGCTGGCTTACACGCTTCGCCTATTCACGAAGTGCTGGTGGAGCAAAGCATTATGGGCTGGAAAGAATATGAGTTGGAACTGCTGCGCGACAATATCGGTAACGTGATCATTATCTGCTCCATCGAGAACTTCGATCCCATGGGCATCCATACTGGCGATTCTATTACGGTAGCGCCAGCCATGACTTTGCCCGATACCGTTTACCAGGAAATGCGTAACCTGGCGATAAGAATGATGAATGCCATTGGTCAGTTTGCCGGCGGTTGCAACGTACAGTTCGCGCTCAATCCGGTGGACGATATGATTATTGCCATCGAAATTAATCCCCGCGTATCGCGCTCATCGGCACTCGCTTCTAAAGCTACTGGTTATCCCATTGCTAAAATTGCGGCGAAACTCGCCATCGGTTATAACCTGGATGAGCTAAAAAATGCCATTACCAAAACCACGTCAGCCTATTTTGAGCCTGCCTTGGACTACGTCGTGGTAAAAGTACCCCGCTGGAACTTCGATAAATTCAAAGGTGCCGATCGCCACCTGGGCTTGCAGATGAAATCGGTAGGAGAAGCCATGGGCATTGGCCGCAATTTTCAGGAAGCACTCCAAAAAGCTTGTCAATCGCTTGAAATAAAGCGAAATGGCTTAGGTGCTGACGGAAAGGAAGTGACTGACCAAGCCAAAATTCTTGATAGCCTTGCCCATCCTAGCTGGAACCGCATGTTCCATATCTATGACGCCTTCAAGCTGGGAATTTCCTTTAAGACCATTCAACACCTGACCAAAATAGATCCCTGGTTCCTGCACCAGATTGAGGACATGCTCATGCTGGAAAGGGAAATTGAGAAGCATACGCTGGAAGATATGCCCACCGACTTACTGTGGGAAGCCAAGCGCAAGGGATATGCTGATCGCCAGATTGCCCACTTGCTCGATTGCCTGGAAAGTGAAGTATATACCAAACGTACCATACTGGGTATCAAAAGAGTATATAAGTGCGTAGATACTTGCGCCGCTGAATTTGAAGCCAAAACACCTTACTATTACTCTACTTTCGAGGGCGAAAACGAATCGGTTGTTTCCGACCGCAAGAAAATCATCGTGCTGGGCTCAGGCCCTAACCGCATCGGACAAGGCATCGAATTCGATTACAGTTGTGTCCATGGCATATTGGCCGCCAAAGAGTGTGGTTACGAAACCATTATGATCAACTGCAACCCAGAAACGGTCTCGACTGATTTCGACATTGCCGATAAGCTTTATTTTGAGCCGGTATTCTGGGAGCATATTTACGATATCATTCTTCACGAAAAACCCGTAGGTGTCATCGTGCAATTGGGCGGACAAACGGCCTTGAAACTGGCTGAAAAGCTTAATCGCTACGGCATCCGCATTCTAGGTACGAACTTCGAGTCGCTGGACTTGGCCGAAGACCGGGGCAGTTTCTCTACTCTGTTGAAAGCCAATGATATTCCTTACCCAAAATTCGGTGTCATTGAAGATGCCGATCAGGCAGTGGCATTGTCCAAAACCCTCGGATTTCCATTGCTGGTGCGCCCGTCATACGTATTGGGTGGACAAAGCATGAAAATCGTTATTAATGAGGATGAATTGGAACAGCACGTAGTAGAAATCCTGCGCGACATTCCTGACAACAAAATCCTGCTGGATCACTTCCTGGAAGGAGCCATTGAAGCGGAAGCTGATGCCATTTGTGATGGCGAAGATGTCTATATCATCGGTATTATGGAGCATATCGAGCCCGCCGGCATCCATTCTGGCGACTCTTATGCTGTGTTACCTTCTTTTGACCTAAGCGACCACGTCATTGCTCAGATTGAGGCGCACACCAAGAAGATTGCCCTAGCGCTTAATACCGTTGGTTTGCTCAACATTCAGTTTGCCGTAAAAGACGAAATAGTTTACATTATTGAGGCCAATCCGAGGGCATCGCGCACGGTACCATTTATTTGCAAAGCTTACCGGGAACCGTACGTGAACTACGCAACCAAGGTGATGCTGGGCGAGAAAAAGGTAAAGGATTTTGACTTTAAACCTTATAAAAAGGGCTATGCGATTAAAATTCCCGTGTTCTCCTTCAACAAGTTTCCTAATGTGAACAAAGAATTAGGCCCAGAAATGAAGTCTACTGGTGAAGCAATTTACTTCATTGATGACTTGCAGGACGATTTTTTCGTAAACATATATTCAGAACGGAATTTGTATTTGAGCCGGTAGGTTAAGTTTGGGAGTGAAAGAGTGGTAACCGTTAATTGAGTTGAGCTGACGTATAGTTGTTCCAATGGAATACCAATAATTTGTCAGCTCAACTCATTCACTTCTCAACTGGTTCGTTCCTAAACTTATTTAACAAGCGTACGTATTTGAGTCCTTAAACTTCAGTACTATGAAATGGTTTTTCTTCTTTTGCCTGTTCCTATTTATTTTTCCCATTGTAGGACGTTTCTTCTTAAAGAGCCTGCTTTGGATGCTGGGGGTCAGTGTATCTAAACTAGCCCAAAAAGAATTTAACAATGCCCAGCGAAATACTCAGTCCAGGCAAAAGCCTGAAGGCGTCATTGATATCGACTACATTCCCGTAGACAAAAAGAACCGTAAAGACACCTTTAAGGGCGGTGAATACGTGGATTATGAAGAAGTGAAATAGATTTGTAGAAAGATTCCCCATTCACCAACCTACCTCTGAATGCTCGCTTATATTGCGTGGGATGCCAATCCTGAAATTTTCTCTCTGGGGCCTCTAACCATTCGGTGGTATGGTTTATTGTTTGCGCTGGGATTTTTACTAGGCCAACAGGTACTCATTCGACTGTATAAGGCCGAAGGCAAGCCCGAAAGTGATGTAGAAGTGCTAACCGTTTATATGGTGGTATCGACCATTATTGGCGCAAGACTTGGGCACATGCTGTTTTATCAACCAGAAGTCTTCTGGCAGGATCCAGTGGAGATTTTATACATCTGGAAGGGTGGCTTGGCTAGCCACGGTGCGGGCATCGCTATTTTTATTGCCTTGTATATCTATGTCAACTATGGCGTGGCTTTTTTTGATAAAGGCAAATTTCTACGCATATGGAAACGGCTCAAGCCTGGCCAAACCTACCTGTGGATAACCGATCGCATGGTTATTACAGTAGCTTTAGCGGGCTGCTGCATTCGGTTTGGCAACCTAATGAATTCGGAAATTATTGGAAAGCCAAGTGATGCGCCCTGGGCATTTGTATTCGCTTTCCCGGAAAGCTCCAAACCCCTGGTTCTGAGACAAAACCAGCAAATAATAAGTAATATTCAGGTCAGCACAATTGGCTCGGATACACTCATCGACCGTATACCTCGTGTGAAGGTGAGCATTGAAACAACCTTCCTTGCAAGCCAAACCAATGAAACAATAGCGCAGGAATTTGTTGAAACAGCGCTTCCTGATACATTACGCCGCTATTCACGTGTTCAAGGCAATTCTTCGGTAGAACTCCTTACAATACCTCATCCATCTGCCGTTAAAAAGGAAGGAGGCGTATTAAAAGTCAGCATAGAAGGATATGGCAAAACACGCCACCCAGCCCAACTTTACGAATCCATCTCTTGTTTTATCCTTTTCTTCTTTCTCTACTGGTACTGGAGCCGCCGCAAGGCACAAACACCCGAAGGTAGTCTTACTGGTTTATTTATGATGGTTATTTTCACCTTACGCTTCTTTTACGAGTTTCTAAAAGAGCCTCAGGTAGATTTCGAGAATAGCCTGATAGCCGATATTGGCTTAAATGTAGGCCAATTATTGAGCATACCAGCCGTAGCTTTCGGCATCTTCTTGTGGCTCTATTCACGACGGGGCACAAAAGCGAGTGTAAAGGCTTAAAGCTTACAGCTTTGAGCCGCGAGCTTTGAGCTCTAAGCTATCAATTTTAGCTGCTAAATTAATCATTCACTCAAGACTTAGGGCTGGGGCAACCCCGCTGACGGCTCAAAGCTAACTATCCCTATGACCCACTCCTCCCCTACTGCTGATTACTGGATTGATCTGCTACAATTGATCCAACACCCCGAAGGAGGTTATTATCGCGAAATTTACCGAGCCGAAGAATCCATTACAACCCAATCATTACCTGCGCGTTATAGTACACCGCGGGCTTTCAGCACCTCTATTTACTTCCTTCTCAAGGCCGGATATCCGTCCAAATTTCACCGCCTGCAATCTGACGAATTATGGCATTACTACGCAGGCAGTTCCGTAATCATCCACATGATTGATGACCAGGGCAACTACACTTGTAAAGTTCTCGGTTCGGACTATACCAACAAACAGGCCTTTGTGCAAATTATTCCTCGCCACACCTGGTTTGCGGCCACCGTGGATGCGGCCACCGTGGATACGCCGGAAAGTTTTGTCCTTATCGGTTGTACTGTAGCGCCGGGCTTCGATTTTCACGACTTTGAGCTAGCCCGCCGCGATTATTTGCTTACTGCTTTCCCCCAACACGCTGGCATCATCCACTTATTGACGTAGCAAGCTTATGGTAATATCAAAAAAATGCTGCGATTACTATCTATAATCGACTCAGTCCGTCTATTTTATGGCATTATTGAAAAAAAATCAAAGTATATCTCTTGCGTAAAAAAAATAAACCCTTACCTTTGCAGCACGATAAAAAAATCGGTGTTCTACAGAATTGGTTCGGTAGTTCAGTTGGTTAGAATCCCCGCCTGTCACGCGGGTGGTCGCGGGTTCGAGTCCCGTCCGAACCGCTTACATTTAGATAACCCCTTGTAAATTAATACTTTACAAGGGGTTTTTTATTTCTGAGGTGCGTAATGGGGTACTAGTATCATTTTATTGACTTTATATAGCAGGTAAAATAATTATCAATATTGTTTTGCCAATACAATATAAATGAAGCTTATTGCAAAAGCCTCGAACCAATTTTTTAAGCGTATCATAAGAAAATTACTGCATACAATACAATATCGTTCTAGAGCCTCATGCGTACAATATTCCCCTAATCGTTTATGGGCACATTTGCTGAAGAAATTTTGTAAGACAAGGTTGTTAAGGATGCGCTGCCTTCTGCATGGCAGTATCAGAAAAAAGACAACATCTTTACTGCTGATGATATGTGCTGGTGGGCAATGCAATTATTGAGCGCTTCCGTTTTGCCAGGTAAAATTGTCTGAACTAGGATTTTTTGGATTAAGGGATAATACGATTTTGGACGCATTGATTTTGGTGATTGGGAATGCATCAGCTTTTTCGGTTGGCTTGGTGTTTTGTGTTGTAAGGCCTTTTGAATTCGAGGCTTTTGGAGCCAAAATTAATAAGTAAGCCTACTGGTAATTGATAGGCTTCCAGGTAATTCAGGGCTTGAGCCAAATGCGCATCATTCAAGCTGGAGACTGCTTTTAATTCCACCATAATCGTAGCTTCTACAAAAAAGTCTACGCGACGGGTACCAATGTGGATGCCTTCGTAGTAAATTTCCATCTCCATCTCTCGCTGGTATGACAAGCCTTGCTTTTCCATTTCTATAGCCAAGGCTCTTTGGTAAATCACTTCCTGAAAACCACTTCCCAACGTGCTATGCACTTTCATAGAACAGCCAATTATTTTACGAGTCAATGCCTCAAATTCCATAATCCTTTGTAATATATTCCATTCATTACCAATATATTCAATTTTTACGCTTGTCCACCCGAAAATCAAAAACATCGCCACTAATCACCTTTCTATCCCAGAAAATGCAGCCAATTCCCCTTTCCACCCACGCAAATCCTATCATCCTTTAATCCCATAAATCCCAGTACAGACAGTCACATTGGAGTTTAAGCAGAAAGCGGATGACAACTCCAGCATGAAGTGCAGCAGTCGCATTCTGGAAAACGAAGGTTACATTGGGGCAGGCACTTTCCGAGTCGAATTTCCACTTGCTCGTCTCAATTGTTAAAAAGTGGCCTTCAATCCAGAGACTCTTCGTGAGGCAGAGAAGCTCCGACAGAAGGCCAAGCGTCAAGCAGAGTTTAAACTATAATTGGATTAGGAGGCGCGAATGGTTTACAATCGCGCCTTTCTCCGTCGTAAGCATCCGCCGAATTACACGTACTTCACCGAATAGTTACCCTGAAAAAAAGACTCTTTTAAGTGCGTATATATGTCTATAGTAGCGATATATGCGCACTTAGTGAAGCAATAAATTAGTTAGTAGCAACAAAACTGAAACATCGTGAACAGAATGACAGAACAATTTTATATAATATTTTGCGAAAGTCCATTTCAAGCGAACAAAGTTGACGAAGACTTCGAAGCCCAGTTTGAGTCTGCAAAAGAAAACGGTTTCGAGACACTTCTATTCAACTTTGAGGACTTAACAAGTGCTGACAGCTTTTCAATTACTACAAAACGAATAAAGCCTAGCGAAAAATTATCAAAAGCAATATATAGAGGCTGGATGCTCACACCAAAACAGTATTCCATACTTTACAACGACTTATTATTAAAAAACTACAAACTCATTAACACAGTTGAGGAATATCAAAATTGTCATTATTTACCTGACAGCTTGAAATTCATTGAAAGCAGAACACCAAAAACAGTATTTGAAAAATTTGACAATGAGAATAGTGTTGACAAATTAATTGAAAAATCGAAAGTATTTGGGCAAAAACCTGTAATTCTGAAAGACTATGTGAAGTCCGAAAAACACGACTGGGAGACAGCTTGCTTCGTGGAAAATGCTTCAAACATTGGCAACTTAAAACTGACAATTAATAATCTTATAAAACTGCGGGACAAATATTTAAACGAAGGAATTGTTGTTAGAGAATTTGTAGAGCTAAATGACTTGACAATTCACTCAAAAAGTGGAATGCCCTTGACAGAAGAATATCGCCTATTCTTTTGCAACAAAAAACTTGTCGGAATTTACGATTATTGGGAAGAAGGGGAATACAAATTTTCAAAACCGGACACTGATGAATTTGAAAAAATGGCTAAACAAATTGACAGCAACTTTTTCAGTATGGATATTGCAAGACAGAAGAGCGGAGAGCTAATAATTATTGAGCTCGGAGACGGACAAGTTGCAGGACTTCCCGACAGGACAGACAGAAACGAATTTTATAAACAGCTAAAAATTTGCTGCTGCTAACACGGGTTTTGCGTTAGCAGGCGAACAGTGCGATTAGAAACATTTGAGCAATTAATAATGGTGCTGGCTGACAGTGTTCGGTATCAAAAGCCCACCAACGCAAAGCCCTGAACCGTTAGCTGCCATTAAAAGACACCTTCAAAACTTATGGGACAAAGTGCAACCCTCTACCGTATTTCAACTCAAGACTTCTCAAAAGTGATAGACAATCCCGACGACTTTGCCCTGTTTAAAATCAAAAAATCCTACGAAACGTTTGAAAAGACACACGAAGGGCTTCGTTTTGTTCTTTCAAAAGGACAAGAAGAAAATGCCGCCGAACTCGTCGGACAAGTTTTTTACCCCAAGGCATTTGTAGGCGAGAAAATTGATTATTCAAAACTGGAATTTGACAATCTTCCTGATGATATTGACTTACTTAAAGAACCTATTTACTATAATGAGCCAACAGTTGTAAGCGCAATATCAACATTGCTTGACAACATAACCATTGACCATTTTCAGAAAAGTTTTGACTCAGACGAATTGAATGAAGAAGGCATCTATCCATATAGGGTTTGGAATACACGGACTGAGCCAGATTATGCTTTTAACGTTAACGATATGAAAAAGGAGTTCTTACGATTGAAAGAGTTTTACAAATTGGCATCGGAAGACAGAGATTATATTTTAAGCTACGTTGGCTGACAAAAAACTGCCACTAACATCGGTTTGGCAAGGGTTGCCCCACAATATGGCGCCTGACACGCCCCGCCGTTGCGGTGCTTCGTAGAAACAGTTGTTCACTGCTGATGGCAAGCCTATCCGTTGGGCTACAATAATGACGACTACGTTTACCAACCCGGTAAAAGGTCTGCGAAATGAGTAATAAGCCTTTACGGCTATGACTTTCCACTATCTTTTGCAATCATCGCTGGCAACAGCATCATCTTCTTTTTTTGGTTTTCAATTTCGAATCGATCCAGTCTCTGATCTTCTGGTCAAGGATGTCCAGCGGCATGGCACCGTCTTTCAGAATCTGGTCGTGGAATTCGCGCATGTCAAAAGCTTTACCCAGCTTCTGTTGGGCAAGCTTGCGCAAGAAAAGTATTTTCCGTTCACCAATCTTGTAGCTGAGTGCTTGCCCCGGCGTTACCATGTAGCGCTCGATGCGCTGCGCAGCTACCTCGGCTGTCAGGGGTTGATTGGCCAGAATATAGTCAATCGCCTTTTCGCGGGTCCATCCTTTGTGATGAATGCCAACATCTACCACCAGTCTCACCGAGCGCTCCATGTCCGCATTCAGTCGACCCAGGTATTGATACGGATCGGAATACATGCCGAGTTTAAGGCCCAGTGTTTCGGCGTAGAGGCCCCATCCTTCGGAGAAAGCGGCGAAGAAAGCGGAGCCGCGAAATTCGGGCAAGGTCATTTCTTGCTGCAAGGCTATCTGAAAGTGATGTCCGGGAATGGCCTCGTGCAGGAACAAGGTTTCCATACCCACTACGTTGTAGGATAAGGCATCAGGTATTACTTCATAGAAGATCCCCGGGCGTGAACCATCACGCGCCGGTCGCATATACTGGGCGTTGGCTCCGGCCTGTCTGAATTTTTCGGTGGCCCTTATTTCAAAGCGCGATTTGGGAATCAGGTTAAACATCCGGTTTAGCGCTGGTGCCATCTTGTCCTGGAAACTGCGAAAGCGGTCAAGTACTTCCTGTTCGGTTGTAAACGGAAAGAATTTCTTATCTGTCTTCACATAGTTGAAGAAGGCAGGCTGATCTCCCTGGAATCCCGTTGCCGTTCTGATGGAGTCCATGCCCTTACGAATTCTGGCTACTTCGGAAAGTCCATACGCAAATACCGAATCAGGATCCAGGTCCTGGGTGTTCCAGAATCGCAGCCAGTACCGGTACTCGTCCTTGCCTCCGGCGTTATCCAATAGCCCGGACGTGGGTCGAGCCTTTGGAATATAGGTGTTTACAAAATAGTCGTGGAGTTTTTTGTAAGCTGGCTTAACGATGGTATCGACTGCCTTGGCATACGCCAGCGTTAGCCTTTGTTTGTTCGCAGCACTGAAGCTGTCGGGTAAATTGAGAATCGGCTTATAAAAAATATGTTTGGCCGTCTCTGTCTCAAACAATGGTTTCAGTTGTGCGGGCACTTTCCCCATGGCGGCCTGCGGTGACGTGTTGCCTTTGCGTATGCCTTCATTCATATTGTCAATGGCGATGTCCACCCATTGTGCCCAAACAGGCAGGCGCTTTAGGAAGTCATCATAGTTGAGTACGGAGCGAAACGGGATAGATCCGATGCCTGAGGCATTGGTTGCAAAGCTGGTGGGGAAACTGAATACAAACTGATCTACCGGTCTGAGGGTCATACATGATGTCGTGATGCCGCGCTGCAGCCCATCGAGTTCACGTTTCAGCAGGAAGCGAAAAATCTGCGCTGTGAGTTTGTCCGATTCAGGCAGGGCGTTGATATTCACACCTTTCAAAGAATCGAGATAGCGGCTGTTAAGCTGAATAGCATCCTGGATATAGCCATCGCTGATGTTGATTTCCATCTTGTCATCATAGCCTTTTGTGCCGCGTGAAGTGGCCGCGAGCGGATTCAGTGCAAGGTAATCGGCATAGTAATGGGTGGTGATAGAACGAAGTTGATCGGTGCTTCCCGATTTTTGTGCGAGCGTGTGCGCTGATACAAATAGGAAGCCGAGAAGAAACAATTGCTTGACAAACATGCAGGCTAGGTAAAATGAGTTTTCTAAAGATAGTATTTTTTTGCCTTCGGTTGGGTTACCTCCACTCTCCTTTTGTATCAAGTACGCTAGCAAATATTATTAAATTTATTCTTCAGAATTATTTTTAATAAACTTATAATAAAGGTGTTACATGTATTCCATGCCTTTTTCTTTCCCTTAACTACCTCTCTTCCTGAGGTAACGTAGCTTACCAATTTCTATTTCTCGGAATTACTTTTTGTGCTCCTTTTCCGGAACACTTGATGCTATTTTATTGCTTTTAAAAACTGAACAACGAAGAAGAAACCATTAGTCAATCTAAACAATTCATCAGACCATGCACATCAAACACCTGCTCAGTATTGGCCTTTTAACCACCTTTATGGGTTGTAGTAGTGGAGATCACAAAATGGAATCCCAGGAAGCCATGGCCGATACGGCTTCCGTCCTTTCTTCTTCGGCGGCTACGAACAATCCACAAGATACCACCCATCAATTTATCCGAACGGCTGATTTGAAATTCAAGGTCAAGGATGTTCAGAAAGCGACGACCTATATAGAGGACATCACGGCTAAATACAAGGGCTTCGTGACATACACCAACCTGACCAGCAATGTCGACTACAAAAACGAAGTGACCGTCAGTGCGGATTCTATCCTGGAAACTACGCACTATACGGTAGAGAATGAATTGACGCTTCGGGTACCCAATACGACCCTGGATAGCACGCTCCGGGAAATTTCAAGCCTGGTGCAGTACCTAGATTACCGCATTATCAAGGCCGATGAAGTGGGATTGGAGCGTCTCAGCAATACACTGGCGCAGAAGCGGTTGAAAAAGCATGAGGAAAGGCTTACGAAGGCAATCGACCAGAAAGGCAAAAAACTGACGGAATCGGCTAATGCCGAGGACAAACTACTGGCCAAACAAGAGTGGCAGGATCAGGCGCAAATCAATAATCTCCAACTACAGGATCAGATTAACTTCAGCACAGTAAAGATCCAACTGTACCAACGAAAAGTGATCGCCAGCGAGTTGATTAAGAAAAGCCCCACGATTGAAGAATATCAGCCGGGTTTTTTCGCCAAAATACGCGAATCGGCTAAAGATGGCTGGTATATCCTGGAAGAGTTACTGCTCTTTTTCACTAAGCTGTGGGGCATTATTCTATTAATCGTTGCAGTGTTCTTTGCCTACCGAAAGTATGCTACCAGATGGCAGTCGAAGGCATAATCAGTCTAGCGATTCATCCATTAAAAGGACAAGAAGTCGGGTAAATACGCTAAATATTTGAAGTTTTTGTTCTTGTAGAAGAACAAGCATGGAGAGCAAAGACAAATATCCTATCATACAAAAGGCTGCCAACTTGGGCAGCCTTTATCAGTAATAAAGCAAATCAAAAGGGTTTATACCTCTCCGATCGGGCTAAAGAGAAAATTAACAGGACTCCGCTTTTAGCCACTCATTGGCAGACTCCAAATCGTGAAAAGGACGAATCTTAATATTCTGATGGTTCTTGGTAAGATCCTCAACAAATTTGTCCATAGCCGTTTTGGCAAACATATTCTTAGGAATGACTAAGGCATGCTTATTAATTCCCTTTTCCTTCATCATTATAGGCCAGTCCTCTTTTAACCATTGCTGATATACAACGGCAATGGCGCTCATGTCGGTCGTATTTCCTAGCCAAGTCAGGTTCGGATATTCTTTACGCAGTTCAGTAAAAATGTCTACCATTCTCAACATGGTATTTTTCATGTTCTCCCCGTTTACAAACCCCTTCCATTCGTGTCCTAGAACCGGTATGGTGTCGTCAAAATAGCAGGTAACATATTTTTCTTCAAATTGAACTTTGATCATGACCGTTGTTTTAAATTGAAAATAATTTTTGAGTACTTATTTACCTTATAATGGCTCAACCTGGCAGCCAACCCATCGGCGGTAGACACGTGATTGAGTTTGATAGGAAGCCGTATAAACACAACCTCTGCTGGTTAATAATTATTTACTCAGAACAGGCGCTTTTCAAAAGTCAAGATATAACTAGAACAATTTATTTGAGTATTATTTCCAGGATAAATCATACAGGAGTAACAAGTAATAATAATTATTACAAATATTAGAACATACACCAAGTCAGCGCAGCATACAATGGCGTCGAATCACAGCAAGACGCATATAATATCTGTGGGCTGGATAAATCCTATAGACTTAGCCATAAGATAATCAATCAAGGGAGAACTCTTTTTAGATTTATACTCGAATATGTAGGAAATATTACTAACGTGTATACCTCTCACAGCTCAGTTTATATGCCTAAATGAATAATTCTTCTGTGAAAAATTAAAATTTTTAGCTTGCCAGGATACATGGCGGTTATTGATGACGTGTTCAAACATTCCAATGTAGAGATTGATGTTTTGAAAGTGGTCAAAATGGTACTGATTCATGATATCGTTGAGATTGATGCAGGTGACACTTTTATTTATGACACGACAAAAAATCATGTCAATACGGACGAGGAGCGGGTTGCTGCGGAAAGAATTTTCGGTTTATTACCCGCGGAACAGGCGCAGGAGTTGATTGCCATTTGGGAAGAATTTGAAGCTGGTGAA
>JAZKGK010000294.1:0-1615 GCA_040385915.1 Bacteroidota bacterium | reverse complement strand
TTAGATCAGGTTCGACAGTTTGGGGTTACTGCCGAAGATCGCGTGCTTCAGTTTGCTGCTTTGTCTTTTGATGCCTCCGTCTCGGAGATTTTCATGGCATTTTATGCCGGAGCAGCGCTGGTATTAATTGAGCAACCGATCATTCAGGACGCGCTTCGTTTCACCGAATATTTGGCAGATAAAAAAGTTAGCGTGGCTACCCTGCCTCCGACTTACCTGAGTGCCTTGCCCTTGGCAAAACTTGCAGGGTTACATGTGTTGATTACGGCAGGCGAGCCCGCTAAGGTGGCTGACCTGCTTGAGTGCAGCCAGTTTGCCCGCTGTTTCAATGCCTATGGCCCTACCGAATGTGCCGTTTGCGTAACGATTTACCCCGTAAGCCAAGCCGATCAATCGAATAGCGTTCTCCCCATTGGCCGTCCGATTGCGAATACGAAAGTGTATGTATTGGATGCTAGTCTTCAGCCAGTTGCGATTGGCGTAGAAGGAGAAATATATGTCAGTGGGCATGGGTTGGCGCGTGGATACTTGCATCAGCCTTCGCTTACCTCCGAACGGTTTATTGAAAATCCCTTTGAGCCTGGCGAACGGTTATACCGCACGGGCGATATTGGAAAATGGTTGCCCGATGGAAACCTGTCTTTTATCGGAAGAAAGGATAATCAGGTGAAAATTCACGGCTACCGCATTGAGTTAGGCGAAATAGAAAATGCCTTGTCTCGCCACGAAAAGATAAATGATGCCGTGGTAATGGTGCGGGAAGATGAAGGGAAAGACAAATACTTGGTGGCTTATTATACCAATAAGGAAGCCGAATCGCTTTCTGACTTGAAAACATTCCTCGGCCAGTATCTGCCAAATTATATGATTCCGGCCTATTTTGTCGTTCAGTCAAGCTTTCCGTTGACGGCTCACGGCAAAATAGACTACCAGAAATTGCCCAATCCGGTCGTTGCCCAGGAGCGGCAAGCCGAGTACATCGCTGCCCAAAATTCCATTCAACAAAGGGTCGTAGACATCTGGGAAAAAGTGCTATCCAGACAGCCCATTGGCATTCACGATAACTTCTTTGAATTGGGTGGACATTCGCTGAAAGCTACCCAGGTCTTGTCGCTCGTCCAGGAATCTTTCAACATTCGGCTGGATTTAGGCGCTTTTTTCATTACCCCAACCATTGCTGCCCTGGCTACGATTATTGAGCAAAACAAGCAAGCATCGGGTGCGGAATTAAAGCCAGTGCCAGCGCAGGAATATTACGATGTTTCCCACGCCCAAAGGCGGTTATGGGTGTTGCACCAATTAGAAGAGGCGCAGTCTGCCTATAACCTGCCCGCTGCCTTCATGTTGGAAGGGGTTTTTGACAAAGAAGCTTTTTGTAAGGCTTTTGTTGCCCTGGTAAACCGGCACGAAATTCTGCGGACAACTTTTGCCGTTATAAATGGTGAGCCCAAACAACGCATTCATCCCGTAGAAACGTTTGGCTTTGAGGTAGTTTGCTCCGATCTTCGGGCACATGAGCAGCCTTTGGCAATTGCCGAAAAGAAGATAATCGATGAAACGACCCAGCAGTTTGATTTAGAGAATGGGCCGCTCATTCGCGCCCATTTGCTTCAGC
>JAZKGK010000293.1:0-1977 GCA_040385915.1 Bacteroidota bacterium | reverse complement strand
TTTGGGACGAGCTTTCGTACAACAAATACCACCAGAACTACGACCGCCTTGCTCGGGTAATGCAGTTTCAGACCTTTAACGGCCAATCAGAAGCGCAGGTCACAATGCCGATTCCGCTAGCCTTTGAACTTCGTAACACGTATGGGGCCGATTTCAAACACATCGCCTTATCTTCGTGGAATGGCAGTCATGTTTTGGCATTAGGAGATAAGAAATTGAAGACAAATGGATGCTTTACTGAGTCTGTATTTCCCGAAATGCTCACCCTGAAAATGCTGAAAGGCACTCGGGCAGGCTTGAAAGATCCCTCTTCTATTTTGATTTGTCAATCTTTAGCAAAATCCCTGTTTGGCGATGCTGATCCGATGAACCAGGTCTTGAAGTTGGACAACAAACTGGTAGTGAAAGTAACTGGAGTGTACGAAGATCCGCCGTACAATTCGGAGTTTGTCGATGTTACCTTTCTGACTCCCTGGGCGTTGTTCGTATCTGACCAGTCCTGGGTAAAAGAGGCCTATAAAAACTGGGGAAATAACTCTTTTCAGATTTTTGCCCAGCTCCAGCCTAACGCTGATTTTGCCACCGTGTCGGCTAAAATTGCCCAGGCCAAAGTCAGGAATGCGAAAGATGTAGCTGCTTTCAAACCGATTGTTTTTCTCCATCCGATGAGTCAGTGGCGTTTGTATTCGCAGTGGGAAAATAGCGTGAACGTAGGCGGACAGATTGAGTTTGTCTGGCTTTTTGGTATAATAGGCGCATTTGTGTTGCTGTTGGCATGTATCAATTTTATGAATTTGAGTACGGCACGGTCAGCCAAACGCGCCAAGGAAGTAGGTATCCGGAAAGCCATCGGTTCGGTGCGTAGCCAGTTAATCGGCCAATTTCTGAGCGAATCTTTAGTGATGGTTGCTTTCGCCTTTTTCCTTTCCTTGGTACTGGTTGAACTTGCCCTGCCTTGGTTCAATGCCGTAGCCGATAAAAAAATAGTGATTCTGTGGAGCAATCCCTGGTTTTGGCTGCTCAGTCTGGGCTTTAGCTTGTTGACGGGCTTCTTGGCAGGCAGTTATCCGGCGTTTTACTTATCATCTTTCAACCCCATACAAGTATTGAAGGGCTGGGGTACCATCCGGGCGGGACGTTGGGCGGCTATTCCCCGCCAAATGCTAGTGGTTTTGCAGTTTACGGTATCGGTTACTTTGATTATTGGGACGATGATTGTCTACCGGCAAATCCAACACGCCAAAGACCGCCCGATTGGTTATGATCGTGATGGCCTGATTTCCATCCAAATGAATACGAGTGACATTCATGATCATTATCAGGCATTTAGAAACGATTTGGTCAAGACCGGAATGGTCATAGAAGTAGCTGAGTCTCATAGTCCACTGACTGGGGTGTGGTCAAATAACAGTGATTATGTTTGGGAAGGCAAAGACCCCCATCTACAAGCCGATTTTGGTGCCATTGGCATGTCACACGAATACGGCAAAACGGTGGGCTGGAAATTCAAAAAAGGACGGGATTTTTCGCGCGCATTCGCCACTGATTCTGTTGGTTTTGTTCTGAATGAAGCCGCCATGAAATATATGGGCTTGGAAAATCCCATTGGCGAAACAATCAAATGGGATAATCAGCATTACAAAGTCCTGGGTGTAATTGAAGATATGCTTATGTCTTCTCCTTATGAACCCGTCAAACCGACGATTTTTTACCTGTCTAAGTACGCAGGCGATTTTGTCAATATCCGAATCCACCCTAAGGTAAGCGCCATTGAAGCATTGAAAAGCATCGGGCCGGTTTTTCAGAGATATTCACCCGCCACCCCTTTCGACTACAAGTTTGTTGACCAGGAATTTGCTAAAAAATTCGATGGCGAAGAGCGGATAGGCAAGCTTTCGGGCGTGTTTGCTGGCTTGGCCATTTTTATCTCCTGCCTGGGACTTTTCGGCCTGGCGTCTTTTATGGCCGAGCAACGCA
>JAZKGK010000292.1:0-59119 GCA_040385915.1 Bacteroidota bacterium | reverse complement strand
AGGGCTATGCGGGCGCAGTCGAAATTCACGCATTTCAAAGACTAAAAGATGGCCGTACCATGGTTGCCGAATCGGGCAATCAGCAAATTATTGAAGTTGACCAAAACGATAAGATTGTCAAGACGATTCCACTCGTAATTGAGCATCCTCATCCGCACCGCGATACCCGGCTGGTGCGCAAACTCGACGACGGTCATTACCTGGTTTGCCATGAAATGGACGCAACCATACGTGAATACGATGCCAACGGTAAAGTCATTTGGTCTTATACGCTGGATCTGAATGGACAGGAACGCACGCCTAACCATGATGGACACGGAACGGAAGTCTTCGGGGCAGTGCGCCTTAAAAATGGCAATACACTCATTGCAGGAGGAAATAATAATCGGGTGATTGAAGTCAATCCGAGTGGAAAAATCGTCTGGAGTGTCGAGCGTGAGGAGCTACCCGGAATCCGCTTATACTGGGTGACATCACTACAGGTGCTTCCCAATGGCCACATCATTATCGGCAATACCCATGCTGGCCCCAACAATCCTCAACTCATTGAAATTACGCCCGATAAAAAAGTTGTGTGGACGCTTAATAACCAAGCAGTCTTTGGCAATGATCTGGCTGCCGCCCAGATTCTGGATGTGAAAGGAAAAGTGATCAGATAATCTTCGCCATTACTCCTTAATTTGAAGCTCTGACAGCGGGTACCTAGGCACAACGACGGTACTTTATCTAATAGGCTGGTAACGCCGAGTCGCTGAGCCATGCCCATCGCATTATCCACCCACTTGCTTCATCAGGAAAGCGGCAACGGTATTGACGGAGCGCCCCATCGCTTGGCGGAGCGTCATACTTTCGCCTTCGTAATGGTTATCGAAGTTATGCGGCGCCTGTTTTTTAGCATACGCTTAACGTGATAGAGGCACTAAAATACAAATTTGGAGATAAGTGCAAATGAGCTTCTAGTAAGAAAAACGGCTCTGTCTTCCTAAGCCGCTAAGTGAATGAGAAAGCTTTATGGAAATGCATGGATGCAAGCATCAGTAGAATACAAACTTCTTCCATTCAAGCTAAAACTTGTTTTATGCATCGCAACTCTTTACTCACTTTTGTTGGTTTAATGCTGTCTTACTGTTCTCTGGCACAAAATATTACCAAGGATCTAATTCATAGCCGCCGGGGTAGTTTTTACACCTACGTTTTCCGGCTTACGGATACCGAAGCGAGAGGGATTTACCAGAAAGACCTCGATGTGGTTACCAATGCCTATTTTCATACCCTAGTAGATTCTTTTCCCACGGGTAAATATGTTAGTGAACAAACAAAGGTGGGGCATTACCTGTTAACCAATGCTTCAGGAGATCAGCTTTCTTTTGAATTGCAATCAGTAAATAACCTGGAAATAAAGGTTTTAAATAACCAAGTAGACTTAGCCATTTGGGTATCCGACTCGCTAGGAAGAACGATTGCTGATGCACAGGTACAAGTAAAAGCCAAGCCAATTCCCTTCGATAAACCTAGCCAAACTTATCGCTTACATAAAGCCAATCGGCGTGGCTTGCTGGCGGTTACTTACCAAGGGCATACCACTTACCAGGACTTGGATGCCCGTTACAAAAATGGCCGGGTGAAAAGAGCCAGCCTTCGGGTATTGTCAGCTTTGCATATAGGCTATCTTCTCAAGCCTTTTCAGGATATTCGCTATTCTTTAAAATACGGCAGACCCAATGGCTGGATTAAAAGTTTGGCAGGTATTTTCGACCCTGATTATCGCCAGCAATCACGCACACATGCACAGGAGGCGAAAGGATACCTGGTTTTTAATAAGCCGATGTACCAACCCGGCGACACGGTGAAATTGAAGGCTTTTGTCGTGAATAAGAAAGGCAAGCCGATTAATGATTCCCTCAGCGTAAGAATGAACATAAAAGGCCAATCGAAAATACTTGCTTCGCTTGGTCCGTACCGCAAAGGTGGCTACAGCTATGCATTCCCGCTTTCTGATAGCCTGAATATGAGACTGGGGAATTATTACTCCGTTGACTTACAAAACCGCAACGGAAAAATCCTCCTCAGTAATTCATTCCAATATGAAGATTATGAGCTGAAAGCCAATACGTTTAAAATAAGGACTGAAAAAGAAAAGCATTATGTGGGAAGCCACCAAAGTCTTTATGCCAAAGGTACGGATGAGAATGAGCTGAATGTGATGGATGCCAAGGTGATCATTATGTTGAAACCCAGGCATATCCGCGATATACACGATAGCGCCGTTTTTGTGCCCGATACGCTTTGGAAATACGAGCTACCTTTGGAGAGTGTTGGTGAAACCAAAATCGTTCTGCCCGATAGTATTTTCCCTCCCATCTCCCTAGATTATCAAGTTGAGGCCGTTTTCCTGACGGCTAGCAATGAAAGGCATGCGCAAACACTGGACTTAAGCTATGAGTATACACCCAAAGAAATCCGCCTTAGCCTGCAACAAGATTCTCTGGTAGCCGAATATCTGGTAGCTGGCGTATCTAAAACTGTTGAGGCCGACCTGACAATTTATGCGGATAAAGATGAAGAGAAAATCCTGGTTGAGCGAACGGTAACGCTTCCCTTCAAAGAGAAAATCAATCCACTCGCGTATAGTTATGAACTGGAAGCAGGAGGTCATTGGAAAAGCTTGGAAATAGGCCAGGAAAGCACGCTTATCCGTTGCCTGGCCAACCGGACGATGGATTCTATTTTTGTACAAGTAGACAATCCCCGCCACTTATCGTTTTGGTATACCATTTACCGAAAAAACAAAGCAATCAAGCGAGGCACCCAAATGGATAATGATGCACAGGGCTACTTGCTGAAGACAAAAACGGATACCCCAAAAAACTATTTTGTTTCGCTTCAATACCTTTGGAAGGGACAAGTACAGGAGGAAGAATATCAGGTGTCATTAGCCACTCAGCAACTGGATATTGAGGTAGATCAGCCCGCAGTGGTCTATCCTGGCCAAACTACTCAGGTCACTGTCTCTGTAAGTGATGCCGCTGGTCTACCGGCCTCCAATGTAGACTTAACGGCTTATGGCTTTACCCGCAAGTTTCTGAATGCCAGCCAGCCCATTTTGCCCAATTTTGAGAAAAACTATCCTGATCGACAATCAATCAATACTTTTACGCTGAAAGAAAAGTTTGGAGAGCATTCGGACTTTGAATCAGATTCAAACCTTCCGCTCGACTTGTCGCGCTGGCAAAAGGCAATGGGCTTGGACACCTTGGCGTATTATCATTTCCTCTATCCCAGAAAAGGTGTTTTTAGCCATTATACCGCTATGACAACCCCTATATCGATGTCTATGCTTCTGATAGCCCAATATACTGGTCAGTTTATGCCTTATGTTGTATTAAACGGAAAGCTCTTGCCTGCCTATCTTATTTATCTGGATGGCAAGCCGATTTACTACAAAGATACCGACGTAGTGCAACGGTATTCTTTTCCCGCAACTTTAGGCTATCATTACCTACAAATCCGCACTTACGACAAGTTGGTTACCTACGACAGCCTGTATATCCGTCCCGGCCAGCAGTTGATTCTGAGCCTGGAAGCCAGCAAGACGAACGCCCAGGTACGCATAGATAGCATGCCAAACCAATTTACCAAAGACGAACAACAACTGCTGAACCAGTATATGCTGTTCATGGAAAAAAGCTATGACAAGGGAAGTTTTGCTTACCTTCAGCAAGGCAATTATGTTCAACGATTGACTTCTTCTTACGGCAGCCAGACTAAAGTTGGGCTATTTTCGCCTAATGAGATGCAGTTCGTATGGAAAGATCATTTCAATACTACTTTCACTTTTGAACCCAGATTTACCTACGAATTCCAGCCACAATTGCTGAAAATGAGAAAGTTGAGTCCTCAGAATTTTTACAAATTTTCCTTGTCTCCAGCCTATAAGCGCCTCATTCCTGACTTCAACGAAAAAGCGGCAACGGTGTCCGAAGTAGATTTGCTGTGGCAATGGCAACAGGAAGCTCAGGCCTCTAGCCAGAGTACTTACAACAACCCTAGTGTCACTACTTTTGGCCAAGGGAAACTGTCTTTAGAGCAAATATATTTCCCTGCTAAAAAAGCCGATCAGATCAAGTTTATCCTGCTCTTCAGGGAAGACGATGCCAACTTTCTGCGTGTATATCCAGGCAGCACGCGCGTGTTTCATCAATTGAAACCAGGACGTTATAAGCTCGTGTTTTTACTTTACTTCAACGAATACACCATCGAAGATTGCCTGGAGATTCAACCCAATGGCACACTTTATCGGCAGGTAAAACAATCGGTTATCTACCCAACAGACCATTTTAGCCAAAAAGCTGCCAAGCTTATCCAAAAGGCGGGCTATCTGTTTAAGCAGACCGCCCAAGACATTAAGGAGCAATACCACCAAACTTTTAACCTGACCAACCAAGGCGAGTTTACCCATCTGGTGGAAGGCGAGGTACAAGCGGATGATAACTCAACCTTGCCAGGGGTAAGTGTATTGGTGAAAGGAACTTCTGTGGGTACTTCAACAGATGCCAACGGACATTATCGTCTGTATGCTCCTGCTAACGGCGTACTGGTATTCTCCTTTATTGGTTTTGTAATGGAGGAAGTGCTCATTCAGTCGCGTAAAAGAGTAAATGTGATGCTGAATCCCGACATTAAATGTCTTTCCGAAGTGGTTGTTATGGGCTATGGAAGTGCAGCAAAGAGTTGCCTTACTGCCGCAGTTTCTACTACTGTAGCAGGCAAACTTCCCGGTGTTGCGTTTTCTGGTAGGCCGGGGGCAACAGCGGCAATCCAGGTGAGCAGCAGCAGCGAGCCTTTGCTTATAGTGGATGGCGTTCCCTTCCAGGGCAAGCTGTCGGAGTTGGATCCCACAACAATTGCCTCTGTAGAAAAACTAAAGGATGAGATAGCTAGTGTTTTGTACGGGAGCAGAGCAGCCAATGGTGCAATTATCATTACCACCAAAAAAGGAAAAGCAGCCAATGCCCAGAAAGCCAACAACAGAAGCCCAGCCGATGGAATGGCACAGACAACGGGCCTTCGTAGCCGCTTCTCAGACTATGCTTACTGGCAACCGCGCCTCCAAACCGACCAGCATGGCAAAGCCTCCTTCCAAGTTACTTTCCCCGACGATGTGACTAACTGGCGCACCTTCGTGCTGGCCATGGACGACCAGAAACGCACGGGTTTCGCAGAGGCTTCGGTCAAGGCTTTCAAGACTTTGCTGGGCAGCCTGTCCGTGCCCAGCTTCCTGGTGCGCGGTGATACGACGCAAGCCATCGGAAAGACGCTAAATTATACGTTGGATACACTTTCGGTGACTACGGCCTTTGAGGTAGATGGCAAGCCAAGCCAGGTTCGGCAGGCCAGGGTTATCAATTCGCTGATTGATACACTACAGCTAACCACCCATATTGCCAACGACTCGGTGCAGGTGAAATACCAGATTAGTAAGGCTGATGGTTACCAGGATGGAGAAATGCGCCCCATTCCGATATATCCGTTGGGTACAACGGAAAGCAAGGGTGTGTTTCTGAATCTGGATCGAGACACGACCTTTGTCCTGCCGTTCGACCCAGCCTTGGGAACCGTAAAACTATACGCCCAAGCCGATGTCTTAGAGATATTGCTAGAGGAACTAGTCCATGTAGGTCAGTATGAATATCTCTGCAACGAACAGGCTGCGTCTAAGCTGAAAGCCTTACTTCTGGAAAAAAAGGTACGGCATTACCTGAACCAGCCTTTCAAGCACGAGTCCGACATTCAGAAATTAATCAGGCGGTTGGAACAATCTCAGGGAAAAGACGGAACCTGGGGCTGGTGGCCTGGCTCCAACTCGGTCGCCTGGATTAGCCGCCACGTGGTAGAAGCGTTGGTGGCGGCCGAGAAAGATGGGTTTATAGAGAACCTCAATCGCACTCAATTGGGCAATTCTCTTGTGTATGACATGGAATCTAATGCACGCTCGTATAAAATACAGTCGTTGGCTTTGCTGCAAAGTTTGGGAAGCAAAGTAGATATTCGCCGCTATGTCGAAGCCTTAGAACGAGATTCTACGCTGGATTTTCAGGACAAACTACAGCTAATTGAGCTAAAACAACGGGCTAATTTGCCCTATCAATTAGATACGCTATTGAAACACCAGCAAGAAACCATGTTTGGTAACCTGTTTTGGGGCAAAGACCGCTACAATCTCACGGACAATTCAATCACAACGACCGTTTTGGCTTACCGTATTCTGCGGCTTAAAGGAGGGTATGAGGCCCACCTAAACCGTATCCGCCATTATTTCCTGGAAAAAAGACAGATGGGCTACTGGCGCAATACCTACGAATCGGCCCTGATACTGGAAACCATATTGCCTGATTTATTGAATGGCGAGAAATCTATCCGGCCTTCCAGGCTACTACTGAGTGGAGCCAAAACCGATACCATTACTACCTTTCCCTACCAAGCTACTTTTGCCTCTGGCCAAAGCCTTACCATTCGGAAAGAAGGCAAACTGCCGGTCTATCTGACGGCTTACCAACAGTTTCAAAACACCAATCCTAAGAAAGTAGAGAAAGATTTTGTAGTCAAGACCTCTTTCGAAGGCAAATCAGCCGGGAATGTGACATTGGACGCGGGTAAGCCCATTACCTTGAGGGTGGAGGTACAGATAGCAAAAGACGCCGACTATGTAATGATTGAAGTGCCCATCCCAGCCGGTTGTTCTTATGAGGATAAACGTATTGACTACGGTCAGGAAGCTTACCGCGAATATTTTCGCCATAAAACCAGCATCTTCTGCCACCAACTTACTGCAGGGAAACACACCTTCACTATCCATTTATTGCCCCGTTATAGCGGCAGCTATACCCTCAATCCCGCCAAGGCAGAATTGATGTACTATCCGATTTTCTTTGGCAGAAATGAGATGAAACGGGTAAAGGTGAAGTAAAGAAGTAAAACTAAAACCTAACCTTTGCGAATAGATACACGTATATGCTGTTCTACAAAAGCCCGCAAGGCAGGTGAAAACCAACAGGAGTTCAATTGGACTTGCGGCGTAGAACCAGCTATGAACAAGACAAAAGGAGAAGTAATGAACCACGTACTGACTAAGTTACAGGACGTGCAGAATAGTCAGAGGGCTTTGATTGAAAAAATGGCTTCTATTCAGATAGAACTGTTTGATCAGCCTGATGCAGCACTGGAAAAAGCCGTTGAGTCAGCTTTAGGTTCGATTTCACTCGCTGCAGACGAGTTAAATCCGGCAGTAGAGACGTATGAAAAGAAAGTGAATGCCGAAAACCCAAGCTTAGGTATGGCCTAACGGTTAAAGTTGGGTGTTTCCCAATTGCCCAACAATCAAATCCCATTCGGATATTTTATTCGGGTGGGATTTTCTTTTATTTGTATTAAAAAAAGCAATTCCAATGAATCAGATAAGTAAACGAATGAAATGCCTGTTGGTCTTTGGCTTGGCTATTGTATTCCTCAGCGCTTGCCAGGCGCAAAAATATACGCCCTCCGATTTTCAAGGCAAGCAATTGACCTTCGGCAGTGGTGGTGGTTTTACCGGTCAGGTAATCCAATACACGCTTCTGGAAAACGGCCAACTCTTCCAATCGCATGGCCTGACGAAAGAGGTAAAGGAATTAAAGGGGGTGAGCCGAACAAAAAGCGAACAACTCTTTGGGCAGGCAGAAAAACTGGACTTAGCGAAACTGGATTTTAACCATCCTGGCAACCTATATCATTTCATTCACATAAAGCGCGGAAACACCATCCAAAAAGTTACCTGGGGTAGCATCCAAGACAAGGTTCCCAGCGAGGTTGAAGCCCTGTATCAAGAATTAAAAGCCGTGATTAGTACAAACTAATGCCTAAGTAAACGCATTGATTGCTATCATTTTATCGCTTTCTTCACCCCAGCTTTCTGAATAACGTACGACTTCAGCTTTTCGTAGTCCGTGTACTCCTGCTTGCTGACACTTAGTTTGCCATGAGAAAACTGTAGCTTCAATTGCTTGTATTCTCCATTGAGCGTTTTAATCACAATTTCCTCCCAATCAACTAACTGTTTTAAGTCAAACTTTCGGTGACGGAACAGAAACTTTTGCTTTACTATAATCTTGCCGTTCGAGGCTACAATCGTTCTGTACCCGAAAGCGAGTCGAAGTGTTACCAACAAGGCAATGCCAGTCAAGCTCCACACCAGGGGAGTAAAATACGGTGGATGCGCAATACGGTAGGACGCATCTAGCAGCAGAAAAAACAAGGCAGCATAGCAAATAAACGCAAAAATGCCCAGCGATATAAGGGTAGAATTTTTGGGTTTGCAAATAATCATCTTTCAATAGGGTTAGAGAGCCCAAACTTATGAAAACTCCTAATGGTCTTGCCTGATAAGACGTAGATTTATTTACCTGTAATGGTGTTTTCTACCTCCTTTATAAAAATATCTGTGTGGACGACAGACGTAACGGAAACCATTTTATCTGTAGCAGATTTAACTTTTAAGCAGAGAACGACACAAAGCAAACTGGCTACTGCCGATACGATGCCTACCCAGCCAAAATGAAGCAACGACTTATCTGGTGCCTCAGCCACAATTAATCCTGCGCCAAAGGAGGCAATACCAGCCGCCAGCGACTGCAAGGAAGAGTTGATACTCATAAAACTACCCCGAATTTTTGGCGACACACTTGATGTAACCAAAGCCATGGCCGGTACAAAACGCCCACCATGCACAATAAAGAATATCGTGGTAATACATAGCACCAGCCACAGTGGAGTGATGGGCAAATGCGTAATAAGAAGTACGGGGAAAATAGAGAGGATTGCCGTCCAGGTAAAAACCCTGGACTTGCCATACTCATCGGAAAGCTTGCCAATATAGGGCGAGGTAAAGTAGGTTAATGCCCCGCCAAACAAATAAATATAAGGCAAATCCTTTTCCAGCAAACCCACATTTTTTACCATATATGGACTGATGAAAGGAATGACAGTAAAGCCCGCGATACTGAGCATCATAATAAGTGATAAAGCCCAACGCAGATTTGGAGTAGAGAAGATCGCTTGCAAGTTGATGAAAGGATTACTATCCTTCACTTGACGTACCAAGTGCTTTTGCATAGAAGGAAGCACTTTGAATGCTAAGGGCAGTACCACAAAGCTTGCTGCAGCTAGCAACAAAAAGGGCGCATGCCAACTGAAAATAGTAGTTAAGTATAAGCCGAAAGGTACACCCAGAACCGAGGCTAAGGAGAAGGAAGCCATTACTTTGCCCGTAGCCGCTCCCCGCCTGGCTTCTGGTATGGCATCGCCAATGATAGCAAAAACCAGGGCACTGAGCACCCCACCAAACAAGCCCGCAAAAATCCTTGCCGCCAGGAAGAAAATGTAATCTGGTGCGAGCGCACATGCCAAGGTACCCAACGAAAAACCAATATATAGCCAGAGCAATGCCAGACGGCGGTCAAAACGGTCGATAAAGAAAGAGCCAGCAAAGCCGGAAACGCCTGCACTTACAGTATAAGCTGATACCAATAAGCTGAATTGCTGAGGGTTTATCCCGAATACGCGGATTAACTGCGGGCCTAAGGGCATCATAATGACAAAATCCAGTATATGGGTAAACTGAATGGCCGATAGTATGAACAGAAGCCACTTTTCTTGTTGTGGAGTAAAGAAATAAGTATCAGAATGCAAACTATCAGCAGAACTCATCGACTTTTGTTATTTAAGGGTAACCAAGCGAGTGGGAAGAAATATTACCCAACTGCGTAAAACAAAGGGAAAACGGGAGGAGCCTTAAATAAGTTTATGCGTAGATGAGTTTTTAATTATGTATTGCCAGTTTAGATTATTCCTCTGGCCTTCAGTTCTAGGTATTTATTCACAGTATTGGTCGTTAGGTGCTGCGGAGCGGTCAGAATGGAGTAAATTCCGTAGCGTTGCAGTTCTTTCACAATCTGTTTCTTTTCCAGCGAAAACTTTTCGGCAATGGCCTTGACATAAATCTCCTCAGTGTTGGTGGTGGGTTTGTTTATTAACGTGCTGAGTTCGGTATTTTCAAAGAAAATCACGACGAGGACGTGATTCTGCGCTAGCCGTTTCAGGTAAGGTAGTTGCCGCTCCATCGACGAAAGAGACTCAAAGTTGGTGTAGAGCAACAACAAGCTGCGCTGACTGATTTTCCGCTTGATATTGATGTACAGCGTATCAAAATCTGATTCCTTGAAATTGGTTTTTTGGTTATAAAGCGTTTCCAGGATATTGCGCATCTGCGCCTGCACTTTTCCGGCGGGTAGTATCGTGCCTATTTTATGGCTAAACGTGATAATTCCCGCTTTGTCTTCCTTTACCAAGGCAATATTGGAAATAACTAGACTGGCATTAATCGCATAATCGAGCAAACTCAGTCCCTCAAAAGGCATTTTCATGGTTCGCCCCTTGTCAATCACACTGTACACCTGCTGCGACTTTTCATCCTGATAATGATTGACCATTAGGCTGTTGCGGCGAGCCGTAGCCTTCCAGTTGATCGTTCGGATATCGTCGCCACTTACGTATTCCTTTATTTGCTCAAACTCCCGGTTGTGGCCGATTTTACGGATTTTTTTAATCCCCAGTTCAGTCAGTCGGTCAGAGATAGCCATGAGTTCGTACTGGCGCATTTGTAGGTAGGAAGGGTATACGGGCACGACCTTATCTTGCGCAAAGATGTATCGCCGCAAAGCAAAACCTACCAAGGCCGACACAAATACATTAAGCGCCCCAAATTTATACTCGCCGCGCTTGGTAGGGCGAAGGTGATAGGTGGTAACACGGTTGGCGCGGGCCTTGATTGTATCGCGGAATTCGAGGTTGCGCAACTGGAATTGAAAAGGCGTTTCATCAATCACCTTTACCTGCACAGCGAAGGAATATCGGTTCTCCAGGTGAACATAAATAGGGTTTTCGTCGCCATTAGAAAGCTTTTCGGCGCAATCGCGGCTGCCTCGCAAACCTTCTTTTGTTTGGTATAACATCAGCAAATCTACCACCAGCAAAACCACCAATACCAGCACCGAAACCTTTGCCAAAGCCAATGCTACCGGATAGGCAAAACCTATCAAAAATAGGAATACGCAGAAGCCGACGGCAATAAAAAGACGGTTGGTGAGGTAAAGAGAACGAAACATACCAATGAACAGTTATCAATTATCAATTAACAGTTATCAATGAACGGTGTTATCGGTATAGAGCAACACATTAGCCTATTTGGGTAATAAAGCCAAATTAAATTAATTAAGCATTGGAACAGCCATAGTTTAGCTTATTTAATTCAAAATGAGCTGACAAATGACCTAATCCCTAACAGCTACTTGCCAAATGTCAGCACTGTTTTCTCTATGATATCGCAGCATTCGTGGAGTTGTTCTTCGGTAATAACCAGCGGCGGCGCAAAACGGATCTTGTCTCCATGGGTGGGTTTGGCTAGCAAGCCGTTATCGCGCAGAGCCAGGCACAGATCCCAGGCGGTAAGGCCATCTTCTGTTTCCTGTATGTCGATGGCATTGAGCAAGCCTTTGCCTCTTACTGCTACGATGCGGTCAGTTTTGGCTTGCAGAACCCTCATCCGATCGCGGAAAATTTCTCCCATCGCAGCGGCATTTTCGGATAGTTTCTCGTCGCGTACTACTTCCAGGGCGGCAGTAGCCACGGCGCAAGCAAGCGGGTTTCCTCCGTAAGTAGAACCGTGCTCCCCAGGTTTGATCGTAAGCATAATTTCATTGCGAGCCAACACTGCCGACACCGGATACACGCCTCCCGACAAAGCCTTGCCCAGAATTAGAATATCGGGTTGGAAGTCCTCGTGGTCGCAAGCCAGCAGCTTCCCAGTCCGAGCAATACCCGTTTGTACCTCATCGGCAATAAACAGCACATTCTTTTCCCGGCATAGTTGGTAGGCTTTGGACAAATAACCAGCATCAGGCACAATCACGCCCGCTTCGCCCTGAATGGGCTCTACCATAAAGCCCGCTACGTTAGGGTCTTCTAGGGCCTTGGCTAGCGCTGGTAAGTCGTTATAAGGAATGATTTCGTAGCCAGGCATAAATGGTCCGAAGCCGGTGGTGCTACTTGGATCGGTAGAAGAAGAGATTGCAGCCAGTGTGCGACCCCAGAAATTGCCTTGGGCAAAAATCATTTTCGCTTGGTTGGTGGGAATGCCCTTTACTGTATACGCCCACTTGCGGCAAAGCTTTACGGCCGTTTCTCCTCCTTCTACGCCCGTATTCATGGTCAGTACTTTATCGTAGCCAAAGTATTCGCATATAAATTGCTCGTAAGGCCCCAGTACATCATTGTAGAATGCACGTGACGTAAGCGTAAGGCGTTGGGCTTGTGCTATAAGCGCCTGCACAATTTTCGGGTGGCAATGCCCTTGATTCACTGCACTATAGGCCGACAGGAAATCGTAATAACGACGGCCTTCCACGTCCCACACGTACACGCCTTCGCCCCGCGCCAACACCACCGGCAAGGGGTGGTAGTTATGGGCTCCGTATTTTTCTTCCAGTTCAACGGCTTGTTGGGCGGCTTTGGCTAGGGTCGTGATCATATAATTAGCTTTTTGCAAACTTACGATTTTCGCGCCAAATTGCACGAATTCAATGATTTGAACCGATTAAGCCACATAAAATTGAAAAGCAAAGCACAACCTAAACCGGATTCGTTGCGCCCTTTAGCCCAGGAAGATTTCTATATCAATGAGCGGGGATTTACTGTTTTTACGGAGGTTTACCACCTCAAGAGGGGGAATTGCTGTAAAAATGGTTGTAAGCATTGCCCCTATGGTTATAAAAGGCTAAATAGCTGAGATAGCAACTTTACCGAACATACAGAAATGCGGGTAGCGTAATGCATTGTTTAATAGGCCACTACTATAGGTTTTTATATTGATTATGGCCTTTGTGAAAATTTGCCTCTGCAAAAACGAGTCTTTTTCTTTGGTTATTCTGAATGAATTCCTGATATTTGCAACCTCATTTTCGGAAAACTCCATAGAAGTCATGGCTAAAGTTTGTCAAATTACAGGAAAAAGAACTCAGACAGGTAATAACGTTTCACACGCTAATAATAAAACCAAGCGGAAATTCTTCCCTAATCTGCAAAAGAAGCGGTTTTTTGTTCCTTCTGAAGGAACCTGGATCAGCTTAAAGCTTTCTACTAAGGCTATCCGTACCATTAGCAAAAATGGTTTGGATGCTGTATTGAAAGAAGCTAGGGCTAAAGGTTTCTTGACGAAGTAATTTTAGTTTACCGTCCGCGTAAAAACTGCCAAGCGCTGCTCAAATCAATTTTGACTAGCGTTAATTTTCATAGAAAAGCCTCTTTAATTTTTTAAAGAGGCTTTTCGTTCTTAAAATATACCTGGCTGCTGTCGAAGTAATTTTAAATAATTCGTCGCAGAAAGAAATGGGTATAAATTAATTCATTCTTCCGCTTGACAAGCAGCTTTACTTCTTTTCCTTCTTTTTTCTGTAAAAGTTTGTACAATTCATTCATCGGTATATCGCGGGACGGTAATCCGTTGATGAACATAATTTCATCTCCTTCCTGCAATCCGGCTTCACTGGCTGCCGAGCCTTCCTGTATCCGATCAATAACATAAGTACGGTAATCTTTGCCCCGCGCCCGTATTTCAAGACCGCTCATATCGTGTTCAAAACTTTCTTTCAAACGCCTTTTGATGGGCTTAAGCGCCATATAATTATCAGCGTAGTTGAAAGTAACCTTAAAACGCCGCAACAGTTCACAGCCCACATTTCCTTGCCGGCCTCCATTTCGAGAGGACATCTTAAAAGAGCTAGAATCGGGGTAAGAAGTAACTACATTATCCAGTACAAACTCGCCAATTTTGAGTCGATCCAGTCGGCCCAAGCTACCGTTAATCACTCCGCTCAGGCCACGACCTAGCTGAGACCGCACTACTTTGTCAGGCAAGCGTATTTGTTCATTCGAACTTAAGTCCAACGACAGTGCGTGACCGGCTCCGGTATCCACAATTACCTTGATAGGGACGGATATATTGTCTTCAACAATGGCCATTGCGCTCAGGTAGGGCTTGGTGTCTTCGATGGTAATGGGCAGTTTAATTCCTTCGCGCCGTTGGTTGTAGCGATGCCGGGAAGGCAAAGAGAAAGCAATTTGTTTTGTTTCAAAATTAATGCCTACGACAAACCGATTAAACAAATCATAACCGAATACTCCGTGAATAGGCACGCCTATGTAATCGGATAATGCCAGCAGATCTTCTGATAAAAACAATATAGGCACATTATCAGCCCGGATATGGCCTATTCTGATAGTAGATCCCAAAGAAATAGAAGCACTAATATCGCCTTCTCCACCTGCGCCCGCAATTTTTACCTTCCGAAGAGAGACCAAGCCCAAATCGCTCGCCACTTTAGGATCGCTAACCAGTGTGACACTTACGCCTGTATCTAGGATAAAATTTAGGGTATCAGAGTTATTGATTCGCAAACGGACAACAATCAAATTGGCATGGAGCTCGAAAGGAATTACCTCAACCTTCCTTTTGGTAGCCATGTAATAGCCGTTAATCGTCTGAGCTTTGGTATCAGTTAAGCAGGTAAGTAGTAACAGGCAGCAAGTACAAACAGCAAAGAGCATCCGCTGCTTTCTCCAAGTAGGGATTCTCCACCAACGCTTATGGAGAAATGATTTCATGATTAATTCAAGTTGACGAATGAAGTATTTTAATTCTTTATAATTTATACAAAACCCTTGATAATGTCAAGGTGATTCATGACAAACGAAAAAACGCGGATATTTAGCTGTATTATAATGGAATAAATAGAAGTAAATCTCAATTAAACAGGCTAAAAGAGCCTGTCAGAGAACAATTATTTTGTAAACAACCCATTGGCTCGAAATATTTCAGCATATTGGCAGGTAGTTGACAATAAATACTTACAAACACTTCCACTTATATCATGGCTACTATAATCACGACGAATTCCGAACCTCCGGTTAATACACAACCGACGGCTCCGCCCATCTCTCCGGGTGCTAAATTTTACGCAGACGTGCTGCACTATTATGACAAGGCTGCTGCTTTCTCAAAGCTTGATTCAGGCATTCTGAAGAAAATTCGCTACTGCCATAGCGTATACAAAGTGCAATTTCCGGTAGAAGTAGAAGGTAAACTGGAGGTGTTTGAAGGCATTCGGGTACAGCACAGCCTGCATAAACTTCCCACCAAAGGTGGTATCCGATACAGCAGTTATGTAGATGAAGAAGAGGTAAAAGCCCTGGCCACGCTAATGACCTTCAAATGCGCCGTGATGGATGTCCCTTTTGGAGGAGCCAAGGGAGGCGTGCGAATCAGCCCACGCCTGCATTCGGAGAAAACGCTGGAGAAAGTAACCCGGCGGTTTGCATCCGAACTCATCAAGAAGAACCTGATTGGACCAGGAATGGACGTACCCGCGCCTGACTATGGCACCAGTAGTAGGGAAATGGCTTGGATTGCAGATACCTATCAGACTTTTAAATATGGCGATACCAGTGGGTTAGGCTGCGTAACTGGCAAGCCCGTTGGACAAGGCGGTATTCGTGGCCGTAACGAGGCGACTGGCTTGGGCGTGTACTTCGGTATTCGGGAGTGCGTAGCGCAAAAGGAGGACATGGATCGCCTGGGATTAACTACGGGTATAGAAGGCAAAAAAATCATTGTGCAGGGCTTGGGCAACGTAGGTTATCATTCCGCCAAGTTTTTGCAGGAAGCTGGGGCGCTTATTGTGGGTATTGCCGAAATGGAAGGTAGTATTTATAATGACAAAGGCTTAGATGTGGAAGCAGTTTTCAAACAACGGCAGGAAACGCGTTCGATCCTGAACTTCCCAGGTGCCAAAAATATAAAAGAAGCCGATCAGGTACTCGAAATGCCTTGTGATATCCTGATTCCGGCAGCATTAGAAAACCAGATTCACGAAAGAAACGCGCCCCGTATTCAGGCCAAAATTATTGCTGAAGCGGCCAACGGGCCAGTAACCAAGGAAGCAGAAGACATTTTACACGCCAAGGGAGCCATGATTATTCCTGATTTATTTCTTAATGCGGGCGGGGTTACCGTTTCGTATTTTGAATGGCTGAAAAATCTATCCAATGTTCGCTTTGGCCGCATTGGTAAACGGGCAGAAGAAGCCCACTACCGCCGGATTGTAGAATCCATCGAGCGGCATACGGGCGACAAGTTCAGTGACTTGGAGCGCAAGCTCATTGTGCACGGTTCTGACGAGTTGGATTTGGTTCGGTCGGGCCTGGAAGACACCATGATTCTTGCCTATAACGAAATTCGCGAAGTGCAGCGGAAACACCCTGGTATGCAGGATTTGCGGACGGCGGCTTTCCTGAGTGCCATTGAAAAAATAGGCATTAGTTATCAAATGCTAGGTATTTTCCCCTGATATTACCCTAAACGAATAGCGGTATTATACCTGATAGTTTTAAATATCTGTCAGATATAATACCGCTATTCGTATAAAGCCTTAATTTGTCCTTTAATCAGGCTGCACCTGGCTGCCTCCTGATACACGCACATTCAACTGCGGATTGCCGAGGTAACGCACTTTGCTGTCACCACTGGCCTTCACCTTCAAGTAAGTTGATACTTTTACTTGAGCCAAGCTGGCTCCCGAAGCTTCAATCTCTGCCTCCGGGGTCGTCAGATTAAATCCCCGCAGTTCAGAAGCGCCCGATAGATCCGCTTTGAGGTAGGTAGCAATGCCACTCACCAATAATTCTGAAGCACCCGATAGGTCAGCATTCACTTGACGGGCTTGCAAGCTTATTTCAGACCGTGAAGCCCCTGACAGCTTTACATCGAGATCTTTTTCCTGGTCATTGAAACCCACAATGGTAGATGAACTGGCACCTGAAAAATCAACGCTGTACAGAGACGGCATGGTGATGTCGAATTTAGTTTCGTACTGGCGGTTGCGGTTGTGGCGATAACGGGCGTGCAGTGTGCCATTGCTAGCCCATATGTCCAGGTCTCTGAGGTTGCGTTGGTCGCCCCTCGCCTGAATGCTGAAATTGCTCCCTTGCTGTACATGAATCTCGAAAGCATCGCCCATGTCAAGCTGGTCAAAATTATCATAATTATAGGTTTGGTTACCAGATCTGTAGGGGCCAGGATCATCTCTTTCACAAGCGGTGAAAGTAAACATTAATAGCGTGAGTACGATAAAGGAGCGAATAAAAGGAAGGGTTTTCATAGAGTTAGGTTGCGTTTGATTTATTACTATGACAACCTGGAAAACGTTTACCCCTATTCTAAGCAATGAGTAGTGAATAATGAGTCCAGCGTGGAACGCAATGAATACTTACGTATCTAACTAAAAATCAATAATTTATTATTCCCTAAAGTGCTGTTTATTTATAACTGATTGCTCTAAAGAAAGTGTAAACTGGCATCAACACTAGACAGCAATACTATTTAGCTGCAAGGTTGTCTAGGTTGAGAGATATCTCTTTGTAATTAAGGCAAATGGTTTTTCGTTTGCTGCTCAATTTACTGGTTATCCTTCATAGCAAACGAAACAACAACTTGAATTACTTGCAATTGTAGGGCGATGTTGCTGCGGCGAGTTGCTCAGAATGGCAGGAAGAGTTGAGCAACTACTGGTTAAAAAACATAGATTATTAAAAATAACTATAGCTTCGCAGTATTAACTATTTAATTCACATGAAAAAACGAAGCACTCTATTGATTTTACTGCTATTAATTCAAGTAGTAACCTTTGGGCAGGTCAAATTATCAAAAAATTTGACGGTCACTCTCGGAACGCCTTATCCGGTAATCGATGCTAGGTCAAAATATTATTTTCACCAGGGAGATGAAATGTTATCTATCAAAATAACGAAAAAAGAGATTATTCTACAAAAATTAAATGACAAGAAACTAAGCTTTATCAAAGTAAAAGCTTACGATGATATGCCCGATAATTACGAAGTAGAAAGGATTTTTAAACTTGGCAAGAGATATTATTTATTCTATTCACTTTGGGACAAAAAGAATGAAGTAGAACAACTGTTTTCCAGAGAAATTGATTTTGCAAAGGGCACTTTTATCGACGCCGGAAAACGTATTTTGAAAATAGAAGGAAAGATAGTTAGCTCTTTTACCTCCTCGAGCTTTTTGGATATGTCGGTGTCTGTTACATTAATAGATAAATTCAGCTTTAATGCCTCAAGCGACTCCTCTAAAATACTTATTCAAAGCAGACTGAAGCCAGAGATTAAAAATGACTCCAAAAGCTATGATATAATTTCTATGAATGTTTTTAATCAAAACCTTGATCCGGTTTGGAGCAAAGAAATTAAAATGCCTTACACCGAAAAGAAGATGAATAATATTGATTATTCTATTGACTCAGAAGGCAATGCCTACATACTTACAACTGTTTATAATGACAATACCACGGATATAAAGAAAAACAGAAATGGAGATGCGAATTATCATATTGAATTATTGAGAATTAAAGCCAACACGAGTACCATTGCTATAACTCCTATTGAGGTTGCCGATAAGTTTATAAATAAAATTTGGCTGTACGAAAATCCTAACAATTATATGATATGTGCTGGATTTTATAACAAAGGCAAAAATTTAGATAATGCCGATGGTATTATTCTATTTAAAGTAGGCAAAGAAGGAAAAGCCTATGATGTAGCTACTTATGAAATACCTGTTAGCGTTTTAAATCAGTATACAAGCAAGAGAAATCAGCGAAGAAATGAGAGAAATGAAGACAAGGACAAAGCTGAGTTTAAGGATTTAGATTTAAGAGAATTAATTATAGAAAAAGATGGTAGCATCTTACTAATTGGTGAGCAATACTATGTAACAGAATACAGATCCGCTTCTTCCACAGGAATGATGTCAGGCCGTGTTCAATACATCTATCACTACAATGATATGTTGGTCACTAAAATTGATGCCGCCGGAAAATTAGCCTGGATGAAAAAATTGCCCAAAAGACAGAAAGGTGGTGTAGGAATAGGAGGAATGTCTTACCAATATATTCGAGGTGAGGACAACCACTATTTCCTTTTCTTAGATAATGAGAAAAATACGGATTTATTGCCCGACGAAATCCCATCGACTCATGTCGATGGGGCGGGTGGTTTTTTAACTGCTTATGCCGTAAATAATTCAAGAGGGGAAATTATTAAAACGTCCATATTAAATACCCGTGATGTAGAAGGCATTGTAGTTGCGCAGTTTTGGCCAAATAAAATCGTACCTGTTGCTGCGAGTACGTTTGTATTTGAAGCTTATAAGAAAAACAAAGAAGATATTTTAATTAAAGTAACCTTGCCAAAATAAGGCATTATCCTTGAGTTTTCTATATCAGACGGCTTCGCTTGGGGCGAAGCCGTTGTTGTTTTTCTAGGTAAACTATGTATGCTGCACCCCACATTTAAACAGGCGGTTTTAATTCTGTACAGTTCCACGTTTGGGAAATGCTTGTGGATAGTTGGCTCTTAGGCATAGGGGCATATAAGGAATATCCGTTTTGTTTTCAGGCCTTTGTCCGTTCTAGCGCTGCTATCTTGCCCGAAATTTCGTCGATTATCTTTCTGAAAAAGGCTTGTAACGCTGATATAGGTAGTCCCGTAGCAGCGGTTGTTTCTGGCAGGAGCTGACGGCAAACATTGAGCTGTTCATCAAGAGAGTACAGTTGCAATAGCTGAATATGGGGCTTTATTTTGTGGTAATGTTTGCCAAACTCCACCGGATTGCGGTGCAAAATAGCCTCCGTAAACTTTTCCTGGTAAGTAGCCATTTCGTTGCGGATCATTTGTAAGGCTTTCCCAACTTTGACTGGATCGTGGTCATACGCCTCTTCCAAAGCGGTAAACACTGGCTTTTCCGATTCAGTTACCTCTTTGACCACACCATAGCCGGATGGCAGCTCAGTCATGGTTCTTTTGGTGTATAAGGCAATTTTCCTCAGCAGTTCACCCTGATCGACTGGTTTCAGCATATAATCGTTCATTCCCGCAGCAAAAATAAGCTTTCTGGATTGCTCGGCTACCTGCGCTGTAACTGCCACAATAGGCACATCCCGATTGAAGGTGCGGATCTGTTCTGTGGTTTGATAGCCGTCCATATCGGGCATCTGAATATCCATCAGAATGAGGTGGTAGGCTTCAGCACGGGCTTTACTTACGCCTTCAAATCCGTTAGAAGCCATTTCCACTAGAATGCCATAGCGGCTCAGGTAATTCTCAATTAGAAATTGATTGTAGACCACATCTTCTACGTACAAAATCCGTAGCCCCGTCAGGTTAGCCCAGTTTTCGGGAATTAGCGAAGTTTCCAGGGGAAGTTCCTCTACGCTGGCGGGATGGAAAGTAAGGCTTACCCCAATCGTAGAGCCTTTGCCAAACTCACTTTCTAACCGAATGGAGCCACCCTGCAATTCAACCAGGTTCTTAGTGATGGCCAGACCCAAGCCAGACCCGCCGTATTTGCGGGTAGTGTCGGAACTACCTTGAGTAAATCGTTCGAAAATAATATCCACGCGATCAGCAGCAATGCCAATCCCAGTGTCGCTTACTTCAAAGAGCAGTTGCATAAGTTGATCCGCTCGTGGTGCTTCCTGGCTTATGCGAACCCGTACCTGACCAGCTTCGGTAAATTTTACGGCATTGCCGACCAGGTTGTTCATAATCTGGAATAACCGCACCGAATCGCCGCGTACCCAGGTTGGCACGGTTTCTTCTATTTCCATGGTGAGTGTCAATCCCTTTTCGGCTACTCTTGGCTGATGGCTCTGGATAATTTTGCCGACCAATTCCTTCAAATTAAAATCAACTGACTCAAACGCTACTTTGCCCGCTTGGATTTTAGAGAAGTCGAGAATATCATTAATGAGCGACATCAGGTTGTCGGCAGAGAACTGCAACGTGTGTAGAATAGGGCGCTGCTTCGGATTGGGGTCGTTTTGCAACAATAGCCGAGTCATTCCAATAACTGCATTCATAGGCGTCCGAATCTCGTGGCTCATCACCGACAAGAAATCATCTTTTGCCTTATTGGCCTCTTCTGCCGTTTGCTTAGCAACAGTTAATTCTTTGATCTGCCGACTGAGCCGTTCGGACATGGCCTGGAAAGTCTGCGCCAGTGTCCCGATTTCGTCTCGTCGGTGGCTGGATAGCTCGATGCGGCTAGGCATATCGTCTGATTCGCCGGCTGCAAATCCTGAAACGGCTTGTGTGATTTCCTCCAAAGGCTGAATCAGGAACCGCGAAAAGAACAGCGTCAGCAACATGCCACCCAAGCAAATGAGCAAGGTAATCGTCAAACTACGGTTACGGATGTCGCGTACCCCTGCCAATACCTCGTCATACGGCACACTTAGTCCCAGGGTCAGAAACCGGTCATGGTCATTGAAAAGATACACTCTTTCCACGTTGAGCATAACTGGCGTAGGCGAATCAGCATAGGTTTGTTCCAGCGGTAGCTGGCTTTGGTCGCCATTAATGACAGCCTTTACCGGAGGGAAATCGTCCTGTATCCGCCAACGTTTGCTACGTAAAAATCCGAAACTTTTGCTGGCATTAGGATGCAGTATATAGTCGCCCAAGCTATTGGTCAGGTATACCGTTGTATGAGGATCAGCCAGGGCTTTCAGGTTATTAAAAGTAGCGGTCAGATCTAGCTGGATAACCAATAAGCCTAATATCTCGTTTTTGGAGCCATACACGGGCATGGCGGCAGTCATTGATGGCAGAAAAGGCTGGTGGATAATCCCATTTTCCTCAAAAAGCCCCACGTTAGAAATGAATACTTTACCAGGAGGTAAGTCTAGTGCGGCCTTAAAATAAGGTTGATTGCCCGCAGGCTCGAGTTCTTCCATGGTGGCAGGAACCAGGATGCCTTCTACCTGATCCACACGCACCAACTCCTGTCCCTGATCAGGCTGCTCTGGCTGGGTGCCAACAAAGCTGACGCGAAGATACGAAGGGCGACTTTCGAGTAGGGAAGTGAATAACTGAACTACCGGCTTGTCTAACTGACTATAGGGAATTGATTCGCTTTGTTTACTGTCGACTGTTTGGATAAAAGTGGCAAAGGCCGGATTTTTGGCCAGGAATTGCAAGTCATCGTTCAGCGAACGAATCGTGGTAGAGAATTGCAGCGTAAGTACCTGGGAGTTACGTGTCAGCCGTTCCTTCGCCGACTCTATTACCAGGCGGCTATTCCCTGCATATACCAAATACCCCACTACTGCAGTAGCCAGCAATACTAACACCGAAAATACCAACGTCACCTTCGTAACGATGCTCAGACGAGAGAGTGGACTGACGAGTTTTGATAGTAGGTTCATGATCGCTCACTCCGTATATTCACTAAAGGCTCCAATAATCTATACTGGCAATTTTATTGCGATAAATGCCTTTTACATCCACAAAAATGGCTGGCTGGGTGGTGAGCGATTGAAAATAAGCCTCGCTCAAACCGCAATATTCGCGGTGGCTAACACAGAGCAGAATAGCATCATAATCATTGCGGATGTTGGGACAAATGCCAAAACCGTATTCATGCATCAAGTCGGCTGAATTGGCGTTGGGATCTACTACATCTACGTGCAGGTTAAATGATTTGAGTTCGCTTACCAGGTCGGCTACCTTAGAATTGCGTATGTCAGATACATTTTCCTTGAAAGTAGCACCCATCACCAATACCTTTGAGTGTACGATGTTTTTCCCTTGCTTGGCTATTAGTTGAACTGTTCGCTTGGCTATATAGGCACTCATGCCGTCATTAATTTGGCGACCACTCAAAATCACCTGCGGGTTATGACCTACTTCATTCGATTTGTAGGTCAGGTAATAAGGATCTACGCCGATACAATGCCCGCCGACTAAGCCCGGTGTAAAGCGAAGGAAGTTCCACTTGGTTCCTGCAGCTTCTAGCACCTCGAAAGTATTGATTTTGAGCTTATCAAAAATCATGGAAAGCTCATTCATCAGGGCAATATTCAGGTCGCGCTGGGTATTCTCGATAATCTTGGCTGCCTCTGCAACCTTGATCGAAGAGACGCGGTGAACCCCGGCGTCTACCACCAATTCATATACCTTGGCTATATTGTCCAAGGACATTTCATCGCACCCCGCTACCACCTTAATGATTTTTGCCAGGGTATGCTCTTTGTCCCCTGGATTGATACGCTCGGGTGAATACCCTACTTTAAAGTCCCGGCCAAATACAAGCCCCGATTCCTGCTCCAGAATAGGAATGCACTCTTCTTCCGTACAACCCGGATATACGGTAGATTCATACACGACATAATCCCCTTTTTTGAGGATCTGGCCTACGGTATGAGTTGCCGCGTGTAAAGGACGTAAATCGGGCATGGCGTGTTCATCGATGGGCGTAGGCACTGCCACAATGTGGAACGAAGCTTCCCGGAGCTTTTGTAGATCGTGGGTGAATTGGATGTCACAGTCTTCAAAATCCTGGGCAATCATTTCTCCACTGGGATCTTCTTGCTGCTCCATCATCTCTACCCGTTGGGCATTGATGTCGAAACCAATTACTTTAATTTTCTTAGAAAAAGCGAGTGCAATGGGTAAACCTACGTAGCCAAGGCCAATGACAGAGAGGTGGGTTTGTTTTTGTAAAAGTTGATGATACACGATATAGCTAAGGGTTATTCTGTATGTGTGCAATAATAATTGAAAATAGCTAAATCAGCGCATAAACTTTCGGTGGTTCTAAGCACTAGTAAAGCCAGAAATTTAATTTACTAAAAAAGGACACCTGCTACCTAAGTGCGGGTGTCCTTCTTCCAAATTGGTACACTCTCCGTAAGAGAGTAAAACAAGGGTTATTTTTGACTTGGCTCTGCTTCTAGTTTACGGGAAGCAATTTGGTCTTTGAAAAATTCATAAGTGATTTTTAACCCGTCTTCTCTGGAAACTTTTGGCTCCCAACCCAGAATTTCCTTCGCCCGCGTAATGTCAGGTCGGCGTTGCTTGGGATCGTCCGTAGGCAGCGGTTTGTAGACAATCTTTTGTTTTGTACCAGTCAGCTTAATAATCTCTTCCGCAAACTGTTTAATCGTAATCTCATTAGGATTGCCAACATTCACTGGAGAAGCATAATCACTCAATAGCAAGCGGTAAATGCCTTCGACCAGGTCATCTACATAGCAAAACGAACGAGTTTGAGAACCATCACCAAATACGGTTAGATCTTCTCCCTGTAATGCCTGACCAATGAACGCAGGAAGAGCTCTGCCATCATTAAGGCGCATCCGCGGTCCGTAGGTGTTGAAGATACGTACAATGCGGGTTTCCAGGCCATGGAAAGTATGGTAAGCCATCGTCATCGCTTCCTGAAACCGTTTGGCTTCGTCATATACCCCACGTGGCCCTACCGGATTTACATTGCCCCAGTAATCCTCGTTTTGAGGATGCACGTGTGGATCGCCATACACTTCCGAAGTGGAAGCGATAAGCATACGAGCCTGTTTGTTTTTGGCTAAGCCCAAAAGATTATGTGTTCCCAAGGAACCAACCTTTAAGGTTTGAATCGGAATTTTCAGGTAATCTATCGGGCTGGCCGGCGAAGCAAAGTGCAGAATATAATCCAGCTTGCCAGGAATGTGGACAAACTTGGATACGTCGTGGTGGTAAAACTCAAACTGCTTCAAATGAAACAGGTGCTCAATATTTCGAATATCCCCTGTAATGAGGTTATCCATAGCAATGACGTGATACCCTTCTTTGATAAACCTATCGGAAAGATGAGATCCCAAGAAACCTGCTCCTCCGGTAATAAGAACTCTTTTCATAGAAAAAATTAAGATGACTGATTCGCTAATACTTAAGCAGCGCCTTTAATCAAGGTTCACCGGCTTGTTGACAACTGCTCGGCGGCCTACACTTATATAGGTATAGCCTAATTCTGCCATTTGATCCACCTCAAAAAGGTTTCTGCCGTCAAAAATTGCCTTGTTCTTTAATAAAACACTCATTTTATCAAAGTCTGGTGTACGGAACAGCGGCCACTCAGTCATAATTAACAGGGCATCAGCGTTTTTCAAGGCATCGTACGAAGTGTGGGTAAACAGTACATCAGCGTGGTCGCCAAAGTATTGCCGTACATTATCCATTGCTTCCGGATCGTAAGCGCGGATGTGGACTCCTTCATCCAGCAGCGCCTGAATGTTTTCTAAGGCTGGAGCCTCGCGTATATCATCTGTATACGGTTTGAAAGCCAATCCCCAAACCGCAATGGTTTTTCCCTTCAAGTCAAAGTCAAAGTATTCTTTAATCAAGGGTAATAGCTTGGATTTCTGCATTTGATTGACCTCCATTACAGAGCGCAAAATTTTGAAATCATAGTCATAGTCAGTCGACGTTTTGGCTAGTGCCTGTACATCTTTAGGAAAACAACTACCGCCATACCCAATACCTGCAAACAAGAAACGCTTGCCAATACGGCTGTCGGAGCCAATACCCTGGCGAATCGCATCTACGTTGGCACCCACCTTTTCACAAAGGTTGGCAATTTCGTTCATAAACGTGATTTTGGTAGCCAGGAAAGCGTTAGCTGCGTATTTGGTCATTTCAGCGGAACGCTCGTCCATAAAAATAACCGGATTACCCTGGCGTACCAGCGGTGCATACAGTTTGCTCAATAAAGCTTTGGCCTTCTCTGATTCTGTGCCAATTACCACCCGGTCAGGTTTCATAAAATCCTCCACCGCTACTCCTTCGCGCAGGAATTCAGGGTTAGAAACCACATCGAATTCAACCTTTGCATTAAGGGCAATCGCATCCCGCACTTTTTCTGCTGTACCTACGGGCACAGTACTTTTATCAATAACTACAGTGTAAATTTCTAAAAGCGGACCCAAGTCGTTGGCTACTTTCAACACGTATTTTAAATCGGCTGAACCATCTGCACCGGGAGGGGTTGGCAAAGCCAGAAATATGATATTAGCGTCTTTTATACCTTCAGCAAGGTTAGTTGTGAATTTAAGTCGCTCTTCTGCTACATTGCGATGGAACAGAACATCTAATCCTGGCTCATAAATAGGAATAACGCCCTTGTTGAGCTTTTCTACTTTTGCCTTGTCAATATCCACACAGGTAACTTGATTACCTGTTTCTGCAAAGCAAGTGCCTGTTACTAAACCCACATAGCCGGTTCCAACAACTGCTATTTTCATACTGTTAGAGATTTTTGTTTAAGTTAAGAACGTATACATTATCGTTGGAGAGTTTGTTGTTCAAAAGCCAAAAATATCACTTTTTAGCTTAGAAATTACAGGTTGTCAACACATTCGTTCATATTCCTGGATAATATATACTTATCTAGTCGGATAAATAAGTGAAAATAAGATTTCTAAGTTCTGAAACTAACAGAGTTTCCTCCCCATGCGTACTGATTTCTTAACACTCTTTTAATTACTTCGTTAATATCTTTAGATAATTATGGAATGGTTTTGGGTGAAGAAATAATCTGTTCGTTGCTAAATATAATCTTTTAGTGATTTTTAATTGTACCACCCTGTTTCGTTTCAATACTACCTTAACCTACCTTAACTGAGTTATTCCTTACACTTTCAACCACTTAAGAAAATGTCAACTGAAGTAATCGAAAATCAGGAAATGATTGCTCAAACGGTCAGGGACTTTGCTTCCCGACATATCCAGCCGTTTGTACGCGAATGGGACGAAAAACAGACTTTTCCGCTGGATACGTTCAAGCAACTAGGCGAATTAGGATTAATGGGCATATTGGTGCCAACGCAGTATGGAGGTGCGGGGCTTGGTTACCGCGAATACGTGACCGCTATTATAGAATTGTCTAAGGTCGATGGCTCCATTGGTTTGTCAATGGCCGCGCATAATTCGCTTTGTACAAATCATATTCTACTTTTTGGAAGCGATGTCCAGAAGCAGCAATATTTGCCCAAGCTAGCTACTGCCGAATGGATTGGCGCCTGGGGGTTAACCGAACCCAACACCGGCTCTGATGCGGGCAATATGCGTACAGTAGCGGTAAAAGACGGCGATTACTACGTACTTAATGGATCTAAGAATTTCATTACACACGGCAAAAGTAGTAATGTTGCTGTAGTGATTGCCCGAACAGGCGAGGCTGGCAACTCGCATGCGATGACGGCTTTTGTTATTGAAAAGGGAACGCCTGGCTTTTCGGCAGGTCGTAAGGAAGATAAAATGGGCATGCGCGCTTCTGAAACTACTGAGTTACTTTTTCAGGATTGCCGCGTACACCAAAACCAGGTGCTAGGGCAAGTAGGCGAGGGATTTATTCAGTCGTTAAAAATATTGGATGGTGGGCGTATTTCCATCGCTGCGTTAAGCGTGGGCATTGCCCAAGGAGCATATGAAGCGGCGTTGAATTATTCCAAAGAGCGTACGCAATTTAACCAGGCCATTGCTAGTTTTCAGGGTATTGCCTTCAAATTGGCTGACATGGCGACTGAAATAGAAGCTGCCAATTTGCTTACCTACCGCGCTGCCGATATGAAAGACAAGGGGCTAAACGTAACCAAGGAGTCGGCAATGGCCAAATACTATGCTTCTGAGGTGGCTGTACGGGTAGCCAATGAGGCCGTGCAAATTTTTGGCGGATATGGCTTCACAAAGGATTTTCCTGTCGAAAAATTCTACCGCGATTGTAAACTGTGTACCATTGGAGAAGGCACCAGTGAAATTCAGAAACTGGTTATCTCTCGTTTAATACTGAAATAAGTTTTCAGGTGAAAATTATTTATGCTCAAACCAGGCAAAGTAATCAAGCGTTCTTTTTTGTTTATCCTTTTTATAATCATTGTCCTGTCAGTTTGGCAATATGAATTAGTTTTTTATGGGATTAGTCAGGCCAAGGGGCAGCTGCGGGTATTGCTCAACACACGCCCCTTGGCAGAGGTAATGAAAGATCCAGCCTTTCCTGATTCGCTTAAACAGAAAATACAATTGATTCAGGAAATCCGACGTTTTGCTGTGGACTCGCTCGGTATCAATGATTCACAAAACTATACTACCCTATATGACCAGCATGGAAAGCCTATTTTATGGGTGGTCACTGCATCTGAGCCGTACCAACTCAAGGCAAAAGAATGGCGTTTTCCTTTGTTAGGTTCCTTCTCGTACAAAGGGTTTTTCGACTATGAAAAATGCGTACAACAAGAAAGCAGCTTAAAAGCGCAAGGCTATGATACCGATATTAGCGAAGTGTCTGCTTGGTCTACCCTGGGCTGGTTTCGCGACCCTATTCTATCTAGTATGCTGCATAAGGCAGAAGGTAGCCTGGCAAGTCTGATTATTCACGAGTTAACGCATGGCACATTGTTTGTAAAAGACAACCTGGAATACAATGAAAATCTGGCTGATTTTGTAGGTGACTATGGCGCTCTGCGCTTTCTGACCTTCAAATACGGCACTGATTCTCCTCAATACCTGCGATACCTCAACCGTAAAATTTACAACGATAAGTATTACAATCACGTACTTAGAGGCGCTCAACAATTGGATAGCCTTTACAACACCTTTGGAGTTGCCGATAGCAAAGCCAGGAAAGATCAATTAAAAATAGGCCTGATTCGGCAAATAGTGCAGACCATGGATACGCTTACACCTTTGCTGCCTAGCCGAAACATTTCTATGAGCAGCGATTCGCTGCTGCCTAATAATGCTTTTTTCGTAAGTTATCAGACTTATAGAAAAAAACAGAACATGTTTGAAACAGAGTTTGAAGATAAGTTCGGACGAGATTTTAAAAAATATCTGACATATCTGAAAAAAACTTACCCTTCTCTGTGATCATAAGTAAAATTATCAGCTTTCTCATTGACAGTTACTAACTTTGTAGCTTGGCGATATTCGCCGAGCAAAATGGTGGAAATATTTAGTTAGTCAGCTGCTAACCAAATAAACATAGCATATTGAATGAAAAAATTGTCATTTTTTGCCCTGCTCATCCTACTAGGTTCAGGATTCATTACTGCTGATTCTTTCAGAAGAATAACCAACGATAGTTTTATTAAAGGAGAGCATTTGGCCTTCCGTGTACATTATGGGTTTATCAATGCTGGAGAGGCTTCGGTAGACGTAGGTGATACGTTGTATAAAGTGAATAGCCGCATTTGCTATAAGGTCAATGTGTACGGTAAATCTACTGGCGTTTTCGACTTGGGCATGCGCATCCGCAATACTTACCGGTCTTATATTGATACAGCCGCCCTTATTCCGCACCAGTTTTACCTGAATGCCCAGGAAGGACGCTACCGTAAGGAAGAGCGGGTCTTTTTTGACCAGAAGCAACACATGGTAAAGTCAGAAGAGAAGGATGATAAAAAACAGTTCCAGACTCCACAAAATGTACAGGATATTGTAAGTGGCTATTATTTTCTGCGTACCGTAAATTTCAATAAGTTGCACGTGGGTGATACTATCCGGATCAGTGCCTTCTTTGATGATGAGTTTTACGACTTTAAAGTAAGGTACCGGGGGAAAGGGGAAGTAAAAACCCGATTTGGTAAAATCCGAGCTATCCAGATTACGCCTATTATGCCTGCCAACAAGTTGTTTGACGGTGATAGCTCTATCCGAGCCTGGATCAGCGATGACAGCAATAAAATTCCTATCAAAATTGAAGCAGATTTGTTCGTTGGAGCCGTAGAAATGGATTTGAAAGAATATAGTGGATTAAAAAAGGCTCCTAAATGGTATTAGAATTTAGGTAAGGCCAGTAAGACAGTAGGTAAATATTATTTCGATCTATCTCTAATAATAAATATGAAAACTAGCTATTTTATTGTTGCGGCTATTATTGGTACACTAGGTTTATGCGCTATGGCTGGCAATCAACCAAAGGCTAATCTTCTAGTCACTGCTAGCCAGTCAAAGATACCCGCACAGCCCAAAGTGGGAGATATGGCTCCGGATATTGAGTTGCCTACGCCGGAAGGCAAGAAACTGAAATTATCTTCCTTGCGAGGAAAGGTCGTGTTGCTCGACTTCTGGGCATCCTGGTGCGGGCCTTGCCGTCACGAGAATCCAGTAACTGTAGCCGCCTACGAAAAATATAAAGACAAAGGTTTTACTGTTTTTAGTGTTTCTTTAGATCGGAGCAAAGCCAAGTGGCTTCAAGCCATTAAAGCCGATAATCTCACTTGGGAAAACCACGTTTCTGACTTACAATTCTGGGACAGTGCTGCCGCCTCTCAATACAGCATAGAATCTATTCCAGCCACTTTCCTTATCGATACGAACGGGAAGATTATTGGCAAAGATTTGCGTGGGAATGATTTGGAAAAAGCCCTTCACAAAGTGTTAGAAACCAAATAGTGCCAGATTTAGCACACTTCTTTATCTGTAAAATCTTTCTAACTTTGTTGGGTTGGTGTAATACTTGAGTATTGCCGCGTAGTTTCCAACCTTTGTTGTTAGTAAGGTTATTGTTCTGCTGTTAAAATAACGATCTGTTGCCTCAAAATACCTAACCTAATTAACCTAAATGAGTAATAAGCAAGTAAATAAAGTGCTGGTGGTAGACGATGAGCCAGACATAGTAGAATTGCTGCAATACAATCTGGCAAAGGAAGGATATGAGGTAAGAACGGCTACTGACGGAAAAAAAGCCATTGAAATAGCGAAGGAATTTCTTCCCCATTTGATTCTGATGGATATTATGATGCCCCAGATGGATGGAGTAGAAACGGGCCGGCGGTTGCGCGAACTGCCCGAAATGAGTACTACCTTTATTATTTTTCTGACTGCGCGTTCCGAAGAGTATTCCGAAGTGGCCGCCTTTGACATTGGAGCCGATGATTACATTACCAAGCCCATCAAACCTCGCGCCCTGATGAGCCGTATCAGCGCTCTTTTCCGTCGCGAATCCAAGAAAGTGTTTCAAGATGACCAGGTTTCCATAGGAGGACTCACCATCGATAAGAAGAGTTATACCGTTATCAACGGCATTGAACCCATTACCTTACCCAAGAAAGAGTTTGAGCTGCTGTTTTTTCTAGCCCAAAACCCAAATGTAGTCTTCAGCCGCGACGATTTATTACAAAATATCTGGGGAACCGACGTCTACGTATTGGCTCGTACAGTTGATGTGCATATTAGAAAAGTAAGGGAGAAAATAGGCGAAGGATTCATTAAAACCATCAAAGGTGTAGGGTATAAATTCGATACAAGTAGCTGATATTGAGAGGGTAATTTGCCTGTTCGCACACCCAATTCTATCTGCCTATCAAAGCTCATGCTTTTTAATCCAAAAATTGTTTCCCTAGCCCTGGCTGCGTGTGTAGCGTTCATTACTACCTTATTTGTTTCGTTGGTGGTAAGTACGATTACTCCGCTGTTGGTTTGTTTTTCTCTTTCCTTTGCGTCGTCGTTCATGCTGGTATACCTGGCGCTGGAGTTCATGGTTTTTCGGGAAATCAATGAAATCTATTCGGTTATCGATAAGGTAAAGAAAAAAGATTTTAAAGTCATTCGCGAAAATATAGGAGGTCATTCCAATCCGTTACGCAAGCTTAACGAGGAAATTTTTGCCTATACCACTCGTAAGCAACAGGAAATTGACGATTTGAAAAAACTGGAGGAATTCCGTCGCGAATTCCTGGCTGATGTGTCGCACGAACTCAAAACCCCCATTTTTGCTGCCCAAGGATTTATTCATACGCTTATCGACGGAGCGGTGGATGATAAAACTGTGCGGGATAAATTCCTGGCGAAAGCGGCTCGTAGTCTAGATGGACTAGATGCCCTGGTGCAGGATTTACTCACGCTTTCTCAGATGGAAATCGGAGCGATTAAAATGCACCGCGACAAAGTCAACTTATACAATATCACAGAATATGTATTTGAACAGTTAGAAGAAAAAGCAGCGTCCCGTCAAATTGTGCTTAAGTTTGCCAAGCAAGCCGAAACTGAAGCCTGGGTTAAAGCCGACCCCCAACGCATTACCCAGGTAATGACAAACCTGCTGAGTAATGCCATAAAATATGGAAACGAAAATGGCAAAGTAGTCGTCTCCTTCACCCAAGACAAAGACCATATTCTTACTACTGTTCGGGACGACGGGCCGGGCATTCCTCCGGAGCATCTGAAAAGAATATTCGAACGCTTTTACCGGGTGGACAAGAGTCGATCTAAAGATAGCGGAGGAACGGGACTCGGCTTAGCCATTGTCAAACATATTATTGAAGCACATAAGTCAAAAGTGAGTGTTACCAGTAAAATTGATAAGGGGACAACTTTTAGCTTTAAATTGGAAAAGATAGAGTAAAGATATTGTGTTGACTTAATCGTGGCAACTATGGTGTGTTGACTATAGGCCATTGACGACCAAATAAAATGATAAACAAGCTTGATTTTAAAGATCTGATAGTATTTGAAGATGATAATTATATCCTCATCAACAAACCACCTTATGTAGCTACCTTGGATGAACGTACGGCTGATAATCCTAATAGTATTTTGCGAATGGCCAAAGCTTATACGAGTGACGCGCAAGTATGCCATCGACTCGATAAGGAAACCTCTGGCATTCTGGCTATTGCCAAAAATCCAGAAGCATATCGCCACCTGTCCATGCAATTTGAGCATCGGCAAGTAGTAAAGAGTTACCACGCAGTAGTCAATGGTATTCACGACTTTGAAAATATTTCCGTTTACCTCCCTATTGCCCAATTAACCAATGGAACGGTGAAAATTGATCGCCAGAAAGGGAAAGAAGCCGAGACCATTTTTAACTCCATCAAAGCTTATCGGCTGCATACTTTAGTCAATTGTCATCCTATTTCGGGTCGGATGCATCAGATTCGTATCCATCTTTCGTGCCTGAAAGCTTCTATTGTATGTGATCCGCAGTACGGCGGCGGGCCTATTTTTTTATCTCAGATCAAAAAGAAATTCCATCTAAAAAAAGATACGGAAGAACTGCCGCTTATTCAGCGGGTGGCATTGCACGCCCGATCGCTTACCTTTGCACGCTTGGATGGCGAAGAGATAACTGTAGAAGCCCCTTATCCTAAGGACTTTGACGCTTTAATTCGGCAATTAGAAAGGAGTATCTAAGGACTTTTCAACCGATAGATTTTAAAAAGTTGCCAAAACTGTTTGTGTTCAGTTGGATTTCAGAAAATTAGCTTCTATATTTGCACTCCTATTTTTGGGACACAAGTTATTGCTCCTCAGTAGAAATTTAATTTATACCCAATAAAACAAAAAGTAAGTGGATACTTTAAGTTATAAAACCGTTTCGGCAAACAAAGGAACCGTTGAGAAAAAATGGATTCTGATTGATGCAGAGGCTGCCATACTGGGACGTTTGTCAAGTGAGGTAGCAAAAATTATTCGCGGCAAATACAAGCCAAGCTACACTCCTCACGTAGATTGCGGTGATAACGTAATTGTTATCAATGCTGGAAAAATCAGACTTACTGGTAAGAAATTTACCGATAAAGTCTATACTTCACATACTGGATTTCCTGGTGGTCAGCGCTTTACAACGCCTCGGGAATTGATGGCCAAATCGGCTTCTTTATTAATTGAAAGAGCAGTACGTGGTATGTTGCCTAAAACCAGATTAGGTCGGCAGTTGTTTACCAACCTGTTCGTCTACAACGGTGCTGAGCATCCGCACGCAGCCCAACAACCTCAAGAAATTAAATTATAAAAAGCCTAAACGGAATGGAAGTCGTCAATACTTTAGGAAGAAGAAAAACTGCGGTTGCCAGAATCTACATGACACCGGGCAAAGGGGATATTTTGGTGAATAATCGTGATTATAAAGAATATTTCCCCACCGAAATTCTGCAAATCATTGTTAACCAGCCTTTCAATACTGTAAACGCTAAAGACGCTTACGATCTGAAAGTAAACGTAGATGGTGGTGGAATTGCTGGACAGGCTGAAGCCATTCGTTTGGCAATCGCTCGTGCTTTGTGCGAGGTAAGTATTGAAAATCGTCCAGCCTTGAAGAAAGAAGGCTTCCTGACCAGAGATCCTCGGATGGTGGAACGGAAGAAACCGGGTAGAAGAAAAGCTCGTCGCAAGTTCCAGTTTAGCAAGCGGTAGTTAATAGCTTTTAATGATTAGGTCTTAGCTGTTAGCTTTCAATAGGGCTAACGACTAAGACCTAATCATTAATATCTCGTTATGGTTGTGTTTGTTGACGCCGATACACTGCCATATATTTTAAAATAAGTTTATCACTAAATCGTACCCGGAACGGGTAGCTTAATCCACAAAATGGCTCAAATAGAATACAAAGAATTGCTGGATGCCGGTGTGCACTTTGGCCACCTTACCCGCAAATGGGATCCCAGAATGGCTCCGTACATTTTCATGGAGAAAAATGGTATCCACATCATTGACCTGAACAAAACGCTGGCTAGTCTTGACCAAGCTTCAGCTGCGATGCGCCAAATCATTCGCTCTGGTAGAAAGGTGATGTTTGTAGCGACCAAAAAACAAGCCCAGGAAGTAGTATCTTCAGAAGCACAACGCCTGAAGATGCCTTACGTAACTGAACGCTGGTTGGGTGGTATGTTAACTAACTTCGCTACGGTTCGGAAGTCTTTGAAAAAGCTGTCTTCTATCGATAAATTGATGAAAGAAGATACTTTTAATAACCTAGCTAAACGCGAACGTTTGATGGTAAGCCGCGAACGCGACAAACTACAACGTGTATTGGGTGGTATCGCTGACTTAACTCGTTTGCCAGCCGCCTTGTTTGTGATTGACGTAAAGCGCGAACATATAGCCATTGCTGAAGCAAAAAAGTTGGGTATCCCAGTATTTGCCATGGTAGATACTAACTCCAATCCTGAAGCAGTTGATTTTCCTATTCCAGCCAATGATGATGCTTACAAATCGGTATCAATCATCACTTTAGCTATAGGAAAAGTAATTGAAGAAGCTTTGATGGAGCGCAAGAAAGATAAAGATGATCAACGTCTGCAAGAAGAAGAGGACACCAAACGTCAGGTAGATGGCGCAGCAACACCTGTTGTGCGTACCCGCAGATCCGAGTCTACAGAAGCTGAAGCGGCTGTAGAGCGTGATGCTCCTACTGCTAGCGTAGAAAAAATTGAAATCAGTGAAGAGGCCGTAGGAGAAGAAGAAGCCTGATTTTAAATAACATATTGAACTAAAAAATGAACATTGGGAAGCCTCAATGTTCATTTTTTTGTAATTTTGCCGCAAAATTTATACTTCAAAACTTATCATTATTCAAGATGGCTATCACAGCACAAGACGTAAACAAATTGAGGCAAATGACGGGTGCCGGTATGATGGATTGCAAGAAGGCTTTAACCGAAGCTGATGGCGACTTTGAAGCGGCTATCGATAACTTGCGTAAGAAAGGACAGAAAGTATCTGCTTCCCGTTCTGATAGAAATACCACCGAAGGATCTGTTTTTGTAAAAGAAAACTCAGGGAGTTCAGAAGCTACCTTAGTAGCCTTGGGTTGCGAAACTGACTTTGTTGCCAAAAATGAGTCTTTCGTCGCTTTGGGCAATACTGTACTCGAAGCCGCTGTAAAACATCAACCTGCCACGGTTGAAGAATTGCTAGCCTTGCAAGTAAGTGGCCTGTCAATAGCTGATCACCTAACTGACCTGATGGGTAAAATTGGTGAGAAGATTGAAATTGTGGCTTACGAAAAAGTAAAAGGCGAGAAAGTAACTACTTATATTCACTCCAATGGCAAATTGGGTGTATTGCTAGCCCTGACTGGTGCCAATGGTACCGATGTGACTGAAGTAGGCAAAGACGTAGCTATGCAAATTGCTGCTATGAAGCCCGTTGCTATTGATAAGGATGGAGTAGATGCTAACCTGGTAGAGCGCGAAATTGAGATTGGAAAAGAACAAGCCCGTGCTGAAGGTAAGCCAGAAGCCATGTTGGAAAAAATTGCTCAAGGCAAGCTGCAAAAATTCTACAAGGACAATACCTTGTTAAATCAGGAGTTTGTGAAGGACAATTCAAAAACTATTCGCCAACTATTGGAAGGTACAAGCAAAGGCTTGACCGTATCAGACTTCAAATTGGTGAAGATTGGATAAATTGAGTTGATAATAGTAAAAAGGGCTTATAGAGAAATCTGTAAGCCCTTTTACTATTAGTAGGAGTAGGATCGATCTAGCTACCTAAGGGCTTGCTATGCAATCACCATGCTAAATTGTACACTTTATTTCGTAACACGCCCTAAGCAGATTCATTCATTAAATCCTCAATTTCGTCTGCCTCTATTGGTATGTGCTGCATCAAATCTATATTGCCCGATTCGGTAATCAGTAGGTTGTTTTCCAGCCGGATGCCCAAGCCTTCTTCACGAATATAGATGCCTGGTTCACAGGTGAAAACCATTCCTGGCTCGAAGCGGCGGTATTTGCTGCCTACATCGTGAACATCTAGACCCAAAAAATGTGAAGTGCCGTGCATAAAGTACTTCTTATACAACGGTGCGTCTTTGGGTTGGTTTTTTACTTCCAAGGCATTTAGCAAACCAAGTCCAATGAGTTCCTGCTCCATTATTTTCCCCACCTCTTTGTGATAGTCATCCCATAAATTACCTGTTACCAGCATTTTGCTAGCCGCTTTCATTACTCGCAACACCGCATTATATACTTCCTTCTGTCTTTGGGTAAATCGCCCGTTTACAGGGATGACGCGGGTCATGTCAGCGTGATAATTGGCATAACCGGCGGCCACATCCATCAGTAATAAGTCGCCATCTTTACACAAACGGCTGTTTTCGATATAGTGTAATACGCAGGTATTGGCACCAGAGGCAATAATGGGTTCATAACCAGCAAAGCCAGCTCCATTGCGCAAAAAATCGTGGGCGTACTCGGCCTGTATTTCATATTCAGCTACGCCAGGTTTTACAAATTTTAGTACCCGGCGAAAGCCTTGCTCAGTCAGATCACAAGCTTTCTGAATTAATTCCACTTCTTTGGCCGACTTGATAGCCCGCAATTGGTGCATTAAAGGAGCTGCTCGTTCGTATTGATGCAAAGGATACCGTTGCTGGCAGTAGCGGATAAAGCGGACATCGCGGGTTTCTACCTCCACTACCGCACGGGTATGCTCGTTTGTGTTGAGATATACATGCGAGCATTCGGCCATTAGTGTGCTAAATATGGTGTTAAACTGCGAAAGCCAATAGATCGTCTGTATACCGGATATGTCTCGCGCTTCTTCCTTCGTGAGTTTATGTCCTTCCCAAACGGCAATGTGTTCGTTGGTCTCGCGTAGGAAAAGAACTTCACGGTGTTTAGACTCCTGCGCCTCGGGATAAATTAATAGAATGCTTTCTTCCTGGTCGATACCGGAAAGATAAAAAAGGTCGTTATTTTGCCGGAAAGCCATTGAGCCGTCGGCATTGGTAGGCATAATATCATTGGCGTTGAATACTGCCAATGCATTGGTTTTTAGTAATTTTAGGAACTTGGTTCTATTTTGGATAAATAAATCTTTTCCAAGGGGAGGATATTTCATAGGAATATAATAGTAAAAGAGGAGGTATTTTCAAATTATGAATGATAGATGGATAAAGTGATTCCCTCTTGAAATACAAGAAATATTAGGCAAGTTGTAAGCGAAGCTATAATCGTAGGCAAAGTACAAGATTGCAGGCAAAGTGTAAAGCAGAAAAGATTGGAAGGAAAATTAATAAATAATTCTCCTTTGGTTGGTGCAGTAACCTAAACTCTGTATGAAAATGTCTTTCGTAAGATAATCAAAGAATTTAACCATTTGTAACTCTTGAATTAACGTATGTTTGTTTTTGCAACCTCTGTTTCTCGCATGACATCATTATTCCGGCATCAGTTCTTAGTATGTATACTGGTAGCTGCTTCGATGTCGGCTTGCAGTAAAAAGTCAACTTGCCCGCAGTATTTAGGGCATTGGCCAGGCTCCAATGAAAAACAAGAGGCATCGGATGGAAAGAAAAGTGCTGGAGAAAACCTGAATAAGACTGAAGGGGGAGCCAGAGAAGTAGAATTTGCGGCAGTGCGGGTGAAGCGTGACAAGAATGGCGTAGTAACGAAAAAGCAGCCGAAAAAGCCGAAGAAAAAAACGAAACTCTAGCACAGTAGCTATACTAAATCTTCGGGGTTGGTTAAGGGATATGGCTTTCTATCTATTACTTTAAGCGTAGAATATGATTGGCTAAAAATTAGCTAATTAATATAATAAGCATATCAAATTATCAATCTTCGATTCCTTGGCCACTTTTTTCTCATCGGTTTTTGTTTTATCCGGCATCAGACTACTGAGGGCGCAACGAGCTACTATTTTTACAGCGCTGGTGATGATCTCACTGCTGTGTGCATCGTCAATGGCATTGGCGCAATCAAAACCCAAAGGAGCCCTACCCAGGAAGCAGGATAAGACCCTAGCTCGGAAGAATAAATCAATGTCGTCTTATCGGGGTAGCCAGAGTGCTGGGAGAAAACCCAATATGTCATCCTTAGAAACAAGCGCCTATCGAGGGAGTCTTGTTAAGAAGGGCAGTCAACAGCGCAATAAGCAAATGAAGGCTTATAACCATAAAACGCTGGCTTCTACTGGAACCATCTCCCAAGCCCGACTTAATCGCCGTTACCGTGACTTGCGTTCTGGCGATCATAAAGCTCAATCCCATCGCAGTAAAAAGGTTGATCGCGGTGCTATTCGGAAAAAAGCCAATAATATTTCTCAAACAAGCGGGTATCGTGGTAGTATTTCAGGGCAGAATATTAAAAAGCGGAACAAAAGAATAGCGTCGAATAATGAACGTAGTAGTGCTTATAGGGGTAATCTTTCAGGGAAAAGTGTAGGGAAGCATAATAAAGATATTGCCGACAACAATGAAAAGCTTCATTCTTATCAAGGACGTATCTCATTAAAAAGCTTAAAGAAGAAGAACAAAAGAATAGCAGCGAATTACAAGGCAACTCATTCATATAAGGGCAGCATTTCAGTCAAAGGTGTAAAGAAGAGAAGCAAAAAGATAGCGGCTAATAATCAAAAAATTCGCTCTTATCGTGGTAATATTTCGCTCAAGAGTGTTCGTAGCCGCGACCGCAGAATTGAGAAAAATAACAAGAAAATGCGTTTGTATCGCGGTAACATTCGCGCTACGAAGCCGCCGAAGGGCTCTTATCCAGGTGCTAAGTATCGTGGTGGCAAGGTGGTGAATTCGTACCAGAAGAAAGCAAAAGAACGCGAACGTATGATGAAACGCTTGAATAAAAACAAAAAGTTACAGCAACCCAATTACCAGCGGAAAAAGTTTGAGAAGCCGACTTACGATTCGCGTGAAAGTCAAATCTGGGATAAGCCAGATCATCCAGGCAGTATTCGTAAAAAGTAAGGAAACTTTTGAGCATGTCCTATCGTTCTCCAACAGAACCATCCTTATATTTTTACGAATGAATTGGATTACTTTGGAGACCGCAAGCCAGCTAGAGGAAATCAAGAAGGTATCAGAAGAAAAAACCGTACTCATTTTTAAACATAGTACGTCATGCTCCATTAGCGCTACGGCTCTTAACCGGCTGGAGAGAGCTTGGAAACCGGAAGAATTGCCTGAATTGAAAGCCTATTACTTGGATCTATTGTCATTTCGTGACATTTCCCGCCAGATTGCTAATCAATTTGACATAGTACATCAATCACCGCAGGTACTATTGATAAATAAGGGGATGTGTGTGTATCACGCTTCTCATCTAGGTATTAGTTACCCAGAGGTGAAGAATAACGCACTGAAATTGCAGGAGTGATACCTAACGTAAGGTCAATCTTCCCACTACTGAAGAAGATTGACCTTGCTTTGTTTAAGAAATATTAGCTGTTTAGGAAAGCAACGGCGTTCCATTCAAACATAACTTCTTGTTCAATATCTGGGTGTAAGCTCAAGGCAACAGGACAAGTAAAAGCAGCTCTCTGCAATTTTTCTTTTTGCACTTCTGTCAGAGCCACTTGGCTAGCCATAGTAAAGTTCACCTGAATCTTGCTAATCCGTCTTGGATTAGCGGCCATTGTCTTAGTAATTTCTATTTCAGTTCCCTTCAAATCAACCCCATCACGTTCGGCTACAATGGCCATAATTGTCATCATGCAGCTACCTAAAGAGGAACAAGTCAAGTCAGTAGGAGAAAAGGCTTCACCTTTGCCGTTGTTGTCAATAGGAGCATCAGTAATGATGGTCGTGCCAGAAGCCAAATGAGTAGCTTCAGTTCGAAGATTACTGGAGTAAACAGTTCTGATAGTAGCCATAGGAGAATACGGAAATTATAAATGCCTGAAAAAGTCATTGGTTGGAATCAAATCTACCAAATTTTTGATTCGTATAAGAAACAGGCGGTTAATTTCGTATTAGTAGAACAAAATGCTTTACACTTTGCTCATCTATCCGGGAAACATTCGTCTTAATAGTTGGTGTAGAAAAGTATTTATCAGTAAATTTCGACTATAAATCAACTGAAGCCTTGAAAAAGATTATTTTCTGCTTATTCGGATTCACGTTTCTAACCTCCGCGGCTTTTGCACAAGCCGATGAAGAGGATGACAATTATAACTCGGAATTTGCTTATGGCATAAACCTCAATACCAATGGTGGATTGATTGGTGGGTTTATGTTAAAAAATTCGCGAAAAATTAATGGAAATATGTATCACTATTTTTTCCTGGAAATAGTGAATGTAAAGCATCCGAAAGAGGTTAGATATCCCACTTATCAGAATAGTACATTAACTGACTTTAAACAAAACTTCATGTTTGTAGTTAGACCCCAATACGGGCGTGAGTTGGTTCTGTTCCGAAAAGCACCAGAGCAGGGAGTCCAAATCAATGCGATTCTGGCTGCTGGGCCTTCTTTTGGCTTACTTAAACCCTACTATATTCAGTACAATTCAGGACAGCAAGGTCAATCGCTGTCTGTGTCGGCTCCGTATACTAATCAAATTAGAAACCACTATAGAATTGAAGGTGCAGGTAGTTTTTTTGATGGCTTCGATCAAATGAGTGTTAAGTTAGGCGCTAACCTTAAAGCTGCTGTCAGCTTTGAGCTAGGTACTTTTAGAAATAGCGTGACCGGGTTTGAAGTAGGTATCCTGACTGAAGCATTTACCCAGAAAATGGTTATTATGGATCCGGCCACTGTACCTGGTCAGCAATTTTTCACTTCGGCTTATATTAACATATTTTTTGGTAGCCGAAAGTAATTTCAATGGTCGATTATACATACGATCAACTAATTTTAACCTCTGCTTTTTTTGATTATGATAGAATTGCCAATCATTACTTCGGCAAAGGAAAACGAAAAGCCCAACCGTAAACCCGATTGGTTACGAGTTAAACTTCCGATTGGAAAAGAATACGCTCGGGTAAGAAATATTGTTGAGGAATATAAACTACATACCATTTGCGAAAGCGGTAATTGCCCCAATATGGGCGAATGCTGGGGGGCTGGTACAGCTACTTTTATGATCTTGGGAAACGTTTGTACCCGTAGCTGTACTTTCTGTGCAGTAGCTACCGGGCGTCCCCACGAATATGATACCGATGAACCGCGCCGGGTGGCCGAAGCAGTCAAGCTAATGAGCGTTAAACATTGTGTAATCACTTCCGTGAATCGCGATGAGTTAAAAGACCGAGGAGCTGAAATCTGGTATCAGACTGTAGCAGAAGTGAAACAAGCCTCGCCGCAAACGACTATTGAGACGCTAATTCCAGATGTGAAAGGTAATTGGGATGCATTAATTCGTATGATCAGTGCAGGACAGGAAGTGGTTTCGCACAATATGGAAACCGTGCAACGGCTTTATCGGCGTGTGCGCCCACAGGCCAGATATGAGCGCAGCCTGGAGCAAATTCAACGCACGAAGGCATATGGTAAACGAACTAAATCGGGTATTATGCTTGGATTTGGTGAAACAGATGAAGAAGTATATCAGGCCATGGATGATTTGGTGGCTCACGGATTAGATATACTTACCTTAGGACAATATTTGCAGCCAACGAAAATGCATATTGAGGTAGCCGAATTTGTGCATCCTGACAAATTTGCTCACTTTAAAGAAGAAGGCCTTAAAAGAGGTATAAAATATGTGGAGTCAGGTGCATTGGTTCGCTCTTCCTATCATGCGGAGCGACACGTACACGTATAAGAAACTGACAGCCTTTAGAATAGATGAACAAAAGTTCATAGAGATGGTTTTTAGATTTATTACAAATATCCCACAAACCTTGTCTTTTTAGACAAGGTTTTTTGTTAAGCAGGCTTCTTGGATGAAAAAGTACGATTACATTATTGCAGGAGCGGGTTGTGCTGGCTTAAGCCTGGCTTATCATCTGAATCAAACAGCTTTGCGGAATAAATCCATCTTATTAATTGATAAGGTGGGCAAAGATCAGAACGATCGCACCTGGTGCTTCTGGGAAATGAAAAATAACCCTTTTGAAAGACTGGTGTGCAGGCAATGGACAAGCATTCATTTTTATAGCAAGCAATTCCATTCCCTGCTTACCTTGGCACCTTATCGTTACAAGATGATTCGAAGCGTAGACTTTTACCAATTTGTAAAGGCTGATTTACAGCAAAATATGAATATAGAGTGGGCTTACGAGAATATAGTATCTATAGAGGAGTTTGGGAACGGCGCACAGGTAACTACCGATCAGGCGATCTATTCAGCCTATTGGGTGTTTGATAGCACCTACCAGCCTCCATTAAATCTGCCTCAGTATCATAATCTTTTGCAGCACTTTAAAGGTTGGGAAATTGAAACGGACGCTCCTGTATTCGATCCGGAATCAGCCACACTGATGGATTTCAGAATTAAACAGCAGAATGAAGCCCGTTTCTTTTATGTATTGCCTTTCAACGCCCGCCGTGCGTTAGTAGAATTTACGGTTTTTTCTGCCAGCTTGCTTAGTCCATTGGCATATGAGGCCGCACTGAATTCCTATCTAAAAGAGTTTTATCAATTGGATTCCTACCATATTGTACATGAAGAATTTGGGGTTATACCTATGACCGATGCAAAACTGACCGATCATCCAAGCAAACACATTGTTCGAATCGGTACATCGGGTGGTTATACCAAGCCTTCTACGGGCTATACTTTTCTTCGTATCCAGGAACGGACACAGGCGCTTGTGAATGCCTTGCTCCACACGGCTGAGCCATTCACGGTGCCCCAAGCCTTTCAGTCGCGCTTTGCCTTGTACGACAGCGTATTATTGAATGTTTTACAAAAAAATAGATGCGAGGCGCAAGCAGTATTTGCCTCTCTGTTTCAAAAAAATCCGGCTTCTACAGTATTTCAGTTTTTAGATGAGCAAACAAATCTTTTGCAGGAATTAGAGATTGTTTTATCTGTACCCTCAATGCCTTTTCTAACCGCCTTAACGGATGTATTATATAAAAAAGTAACAGAGTGGGTAAAACAGAAAGGGGCAAAATAACTCTTCGTTCAGAAATTATTTTTTTGTTTCTGTCAAATTAGGCTAAATTTGTTTCCTGAAAATCTAATCTTCTTTAAACCAATCAAACCCATGGCATACCTGTTTACATCAGAGTCAGTCTCTGAAGGTCATCCCGATAAAGTGGCTGACCAAATTTCTGATGCTTTGATTGACCATTTTTTGGCTTTTGATCCTTCTTCCAAAGTAGCTTGTGAAACTTTGGTAACCACGGGTCTAGTGGTTTTGGCAGGTGAAGTGAAATCTACCACTTATCTTGATGTACAAGGTATTGCTAGAGAGGTAGTCCGGAAAATTGGATATACCAAAAGTGAGTATATGTTTGAAGCCAATTCATGCGGTATTTTATCTGCCATCCATGACCAATCATCTGACATTAATCAAGGTGTAGAAAAAACGAATCCTGAAGAGCAGGGAGCTGGTGATCAAGGTATGATGTTTGGTTATGCTACCCGCGAAACGGATAACTATATGCCATTGGCGTTAGATTTAGCGCACAAGATTTTGCTGGAAATGGCCGTCATCCGGCGTGAGAATACCGATATTAAGTATCTGAGGCCAGATGCTAAGTCTCAGGTAACTATCGAATATTCTGATGACAATCAGCCTCAAAGAATTGACACTATTGTTGTTTCTACTCAACACGATGATTTTGATGCTGACGAGCAAATGCTGGCAAAAATTAAGTCGGATGTCATCAATTATGTAATCCCTCGGATTAAAGCAAAATTGAAACCAGAATTACAGGCGCTTTTCAATGATAAAATTACCTATCACATTAACCCAACCGGTAAATTTGTCATTGGTGGTCCTCATGGAGACACTGGCCTAACCGGACGGAAAATCATTGTGGATACTTACGGTGGAAAAGGAGCCCACGGTGGAGGAGCATTCTCTGGAAAAGATCCTTCCAAGGTAGATCGTAGTGCAGCCTATGCTACCCGTCATATCGCTAAAAATCTGGTAGCTGCCGGTCTTTGCGACGAAGTACTCGTACAGGTTTCTTATGCCATTGGAGTAGCCAAGCCATGCGGTTTGTTCTTAGATACTTATGGTACTGCTAAGGTTGATTTAACCGATGGAGAGATTGCCAAAAAGGTAGAGGAAATTTTCGATATGCGTCCTTATTTTATCGAACAAAGATTGAAACTTAGAAATCCTATTTATTCAGAAACGGCTGCCTATGGTCACATGGGAAGAAAAAATGAAGTGGTGACTAAATCCTTCAAATCGCCAGATGGGAAAATTATTAAGAGAGAGGTGGAGTTATTTACTTGGGAAAAATTAGATTACGTAGAAAAAGTAAAAGCTGCCTTTAAGCTTGAACATCAAGTAGTTGCAGTTTAATACATAAGCTTTAGATAAGTCAACAAAAAGGGGCATCGATTTCGATGCCCCTTTTTGCTTGCCTATAGGCAGAAAATATACTAATAAGCAATCAGTTTTTCTTTGTGCTTCTTTATCTGGGTTTTCAAGGATTCCACTGCTAAATCGGTCGCGCTTTCGAAGGTACTCGACAGTTCCTTTGCAAACAATACTCCGCCAGGAATATTTACTTTTATCTCTACTACTTTATTTTCCTTACTGTGTTCACCCTTGTCAAGTCGCAGGTAAACTTCCCCGTCCACAATACGATCATAAAATGTTTCTAACTTGTCCGTTTTTTTCTGGATAAAGTCGATCAGTTTCTGATCAGCGTCGAAATGAATGGAATGCATTTGAAGCTTCATAGTAGTAAAAATTTAAGGTGAATAAAATTAAATTGGACTTCAATATAGGGGGAAGCTCGGAGTTGCTGCTTGGCAAATGGTCGGCTAAATGTCTCATGTAATGAATGAGTGTACATCTGCGGTAAAGTCTATCCTGATAGCTGACTAAGATGTAGAAGCAGTTCGTAGGAGCATTCCTATGCTTTGGGATGGGCTTGCTCGAATACCTGTTTGAGTCGATCAAGCGAATTATGGGTATAAACTTGCGTGGCTCCCAGGCTTGCGTGTCCCAGAAGATCCTTAATGGCGTTTAGGTCAGCTCCTTTATTCAACAAATGAGTGGCAAAAGAATGCCTTAAAATGTGCGGGCTCCTCTTTTCGATAGTCGTGATCATATCCAGGTATTTTTTAACAATTCGTTGAATCATCATCGGATAACTCTGTTCCCCTTTGTCAGTGACAATCAGGTAATCTACAACGGATTTTCCTTCAAATTGGCTTCTCTTACCCAGGGAGTATGTTTCCAGTAATGGAAGCAAACTGTTATGTATGGGTACAATTCGTTGCTTATTCCCTTTCCCAGTTACTTTCACTACTTGGTCGTGACTATTAATATCGCCTTCTTTCAGATTAATCAATTCTGAAAGGCGAATGCCTGTTCCATATAGCAATTCTAAAATAAATTTATCTCGTAGACCGCTAAAATCACTGGGAAATTCAATGTGATCGAGTAGAAGAGCCATGGGCTGTTCGTCCACAAAAGCAGGCAGCGAGCGGCTTGTTTTCAGGGCGACGACCTTTTGCATCGGGTCTTGGCTAATACTTTTTTTCTTGAGTAGGAATTTATAAAAAGAGCGGAGCGTAGCAATTTTTCGGTTAATGGAAGTGGCTTCCATCTTCTGTTCTACCAAGCTTACAATCCAGGATCGGATCATAGAGAAGCTGGCTTCTTCAGTTGCGGAAAGCTCATACGCGGTGGATAGATAGTGCGTAAATTGCTCTAAATCTCGCTGATAAGCGGATAATGTATGAGGGCTGCAACGTCTTTCGTATTGCAGGTATTGTAAAAAAAGATTCACCATATCAGTAGCACAAACCCAGATTCGTACTACTAATATGGTGAAATTATGGGAACGAGAAAATAAAGCTTAGATATTTTTTTCGTCACCGAACATGTGCTGACGGTAAGCGGCTTTAATTTTTACGGTTCTTTTGGTAATCGAAGGTTTTTCGAAATAAGTTCTGTATCTCAATTCCTTCAGCACACCTGTGCGCTCGAACTTCTTTTTGAACCTTTTTAAAGCCTTGTCAATAGACTCGTTGTCTTTGATATTAATGATAATCATTGTACGATTGTATTTATATCTTAATTGGGAGCGCAAAACTACCAAACACATTTGTTAATATCAAGTATTTTTTAATTTTTTCCACAAGCATCTTTTATGAGCCAACCTGCTGCTATCATTGATTTGGGAACCAATACCTTTCACCTGCTCATTGCCGAACCTCAAGACTGCTACTTCAGCGCTATCCATAAGGAAAGTTTGGTTATGAAAATCGGGCAGGGTGGCATAAGCCAGGGTTTGCTTACCGGGGATGCTTATCAGCGTACCATAGAGGCTCTTGCGCATTTCCGTCAGGTAATAGACCAACATGGAGTAAGTATAGAGCGGGTGTTTGCGACGGCTACCAGTGCTATTCGGAATGCCAGGAACGGTGCCCAACTGGTGCGAGACATCGAGGCTAAAACGGGCATTCGTGTAGAAATAATTAACGGTGATAAGGAAGCGGAATATATCTATCAAGGGGTGAAAGCTTCGCTTGCATTAGGCCAATCGCGGTCGCTAATTATGGATATAGGTGGGGGAAGTGTGGAGTGTATCATTGGCAATGATACAGAGATCAATTGGAAGCAAAGCTTCGAAATAGGTGCGCAAAGACTATTAGACCTATTTGTGTCTACCGATCCTATTTCTTCTCAGTCAATAACTGCACTGAATGATTACCTCGCTGAAAAGCTTATTCCTCTCACCGAAGCCGTCCGACAATACCAGCCTCAGACTTTGGTGGGCTCTTCGGGTTCATTTGATACGTTGGCTGAAATTCACTATCTCAGTATTGGGCAAGAATATGATGAGGACAAACAGACAGCGTTTTCGTTACCCATCCAGGCCTATTTTCAGATATCTCATCAGCTACTTACTTTCAATCAACAAGAACGGCTACAGATTCCTGGTATATCGGCTATGCGGGTTGATATGATTGTGGTGGCCTCCTGCCTGATTAATTTTGCCCTGCAACAATATCCATTACAGGCGCATCCCATTCGCGTGTCTTCTTACGCCCTGAAAGAAGGGGTAATGCAAAGCTTGCTAAGCTGATTTATTTTTTTGCAGGGCCCATCGAGCGGATTTCCAGGTCTATTGGATGGCAATTGGGTGAGGTTTCCAGCACCTGTACAATGGCAATAGCTACATCTTCCGGGTTTAACATATTAGGATTGGCCTGGATAGAATCAATCCGGTCGAAGAAGCTCGTATTGACAGCGCCCGGAAATACACAAGTCACCTTAACCCCAAACTCACGTAATTCTTTATACATAGCCTGAGAAATGCCCTGCACGGCAAACTTGCTACCACAATAGCCTGAGAAGCCTTCAGCGCCCATTTTGCCAGAGGTAGAAGCAATATTAATGATGCTGCCTTCCTGACGGCTTTTCATGCCAGGTATGACCAGACGTGAGCAGTAAAAAAGGCCGTGTACATTGGTATCGAACATTTCAAGCCATTGTTCGGGCGGCAGGGATTCAAAATCGGCTTTATAGCCTAGCCCTGCATTATTGATCAGAATGGATATATTGGAGCCAAAGTCCTTAGTAGTAGCTTCGTAAGCCATACCAATGGAGGCCGGACTGCGCAGGTCAGCGGGGTAAGCCCTAAAGTTTTCGTGCTTGATGGCTGGCGCAGTACGGCTCCAACCGGCCACTTTAGCGCCCTTTTTCAATAATAGCTTTGCTGTAGCTAAACCAATACCACGGCTGGCTCCCGTTACAATAGCTATTTTATTAGTTAAACTCATAGGATATAAATAGAAGAGATGACACGTAAATACGGCAATTAAAATAAGAAAGCCAATGCTTGGAAGTAGCTGTTCTAATAAACAAGCCTTAGCGTTGCATTGGATATTTTAAACATAACTGATACTTTTACAGTCTTTATTAGTAATTCGCCAAATCAAGGTTTTATTAGAGAATTAACAAAATTTTTGATTCTGCATTGAAACCTTTTTAATAATCTGGCAGTTATCCACCTGTTGTTCAAATTAGTCAAAAACCCTTAAAGCTAACTTGTTATGTCCTTAATAGGAAAAAAAGCTCCTCTATTTGATGCTCCTGCTGTTATTAATGGCGAAGAGATCGTTGACAGTTTCTCACTGGCTCAGTACTTAGGCAAAAAAGAAGTAGTATTCTTCTTTTATCCAAAAGATTTCACTTTTGTTTGCCCTACCGAAATTTTAGCTTTTCAGGAAAAACTAGAGCAATTTGAAGCCAAGAATGTAGCCGTTGTCGGTTGCTCAACTGATACTGAAAATTCTCATCTGGCTTGGCTTAATCTGCCTCAGGACAAAGGTGGTATTCAGGGCGTAACGTATCCACTGGTAGCTGACACCTCTAAAACTATTGCGACCAATTTTGGTGTACTGGGCGGCAATTATGACTACAATGAAGAAGGAGATATGATATTCAACGGAGCACCTATCGCTTACCGCGGTACTTTCCTCATTGATAAAGCAGGCGTAGTAAGGCATTGTGTAATCAATGACTTCCCATTAGGCCGTAACATTGATGATGCCTTGCGGATGGCTGAGGCTTTGCAACACCACGAGCAGTACGGAGAAGTATGCCCAGCCAACTGGCAAGAAGGGGAAGATGCTATGGAAGCTACTATCGAAAGCGTATCTAACTATCTGACTACTAAGGTGTAATTGGCTAAAGAAGTAAAAAATCCCACTGGAAAATTAATTCCAGTGGGATTTTTTATTGCTTTTTATGGGAGGGCACTGCGAAAAAAAACGGATATGTCTTTTCGCAGCTGTATCATCGAAGGTTTGTGAATATACATCATGTGGCCAGCTTCATAGAACGTCTGAGAGATGTTGGGACGCAGGGTCTTATCTAAAAATAAGTGATTAACTGTGTAATCGGTAGCAAAGTAAGGCGTAGCCATATCGTAATAACCATTGCATATATGCACTTTGAGATAAGGATTTTTGCTCATGGCTTGCCGCAGGATTTCGGCCACGTTTAAATACTTATTCTGCACATTGTTATAGTTCCAGGGCCACACTCGACTAGTTAAGATTTCGTAGGCGAGGTCGTTACTGTATTGAAGTTCTCGCTTCAGGTAGTCGTTAATAGCTGCAGTGTAAGGTCCGTAGATGGCCGTATTGTAACTGGGGTCATATTCATTGGTCTCGCCCACATAGTCGTAGTCGACACCGGTAAAACGACCATCCAGGCGACCTACTGTTTTCTTCTCTGCCCGTAATAGCTCCTTTGTAAAGCGGTTGGCATAAATCCGCAAATTAGAACGATCCAGGTATTCCTTTGATAAACTGGTATAGCGATTTAATTTATCAATAATCCCTTTTCTTTCCGTATCTGTTAAGCGATCTCCTTTGGCTAAGGCCAATGAATATTCATTCATGGCAAATTGCTGTACTTCCTCTAGCAACGGTTTTAGTGCAGTAAACTCGGGCGAAAGTTTTTTGTGATACCACGCCATAGCTGTATACGTAGGAAGGAATAACCCAAAGGGTAAGTCATTGCCTGACTCAAAAACTGCTGTCTGGAAGTTGAGGATGGCTGATATCAGTACGATGCCATTCAGGTATAGTCCATGGCGGTCTTGTAGGTAGCCTGATAGCCCCGCAGCACGGGTAGTACCATAGCTTTCGCCGACAATGAATTTCGGCGATGACCAACGACCAGCACGGCTGCTGTACAAACGAATAAACTCCCCGATCGATCGGATGTCTTCTTCATAACCAGTAAACTCCTTTTTGTCAACGCCTTCTGCTGGACGGCTATAGCCAGTCATGACCGGATCGATAAAAACTAGGTCAGTTTCGTCTAACCAGGTAAACTCATTGTCTACTACCTTGTACGGTGGACGTAAGGCCTCCCCCAAGTCGGTCATAAGTACCCGTCGGGGGCCAAGCGCACCCATGTGTAGCCAGACGGAAGAAGAGCCAGGACCGCCATTGAAGGAAAACGTGAGCGGTCGAGTGGCTGGGTCATTCACATTATCTTTGGTGTAGGTAATGAAGAAAATATTGGCTTTTGCCTTGCCCTCTTCGTCACGTACTACGGTATAACCAGCAGTAGCCGTGTAAAAAAGGGGTTTCCCATTCACCGTTATTTGATGCCTGGTTATACTAAGAGGAAGATCGGGGGAGGATTGTCTTACCTCTTTCTGAGGTGGTTGAGCATAACTGTGCAAGAATATCCAAAGGAAGAGAGCAAGGAAAATAGCAGAGGTTTTTTTCATATTGGCAGCATTCAAACTTGACCTGGATTGAAATAACGAAAACATCCCTATAATTTTCTACAAATGGATACTCTTATCGCGTGAAGGAATTTATACATATATCAGTTTATGAGGTAGTTAGATAGCTCCCCGTTTCCCTAGTTCAATTGCTTGCATCTGGCTTACTTTTCCTGCATTAATCTCAAACCGGAGCAAGGTTTTGATGAGGTGAAATCCGTGCTGACCAGCTGCTCCAGGGTTAAGGTACAGCAGTTTGCCTAATTTGGGGTCGGCCATTACCCGTAGAATGTGTGAATGGCCGCATACGAAAATATCTGGCGGGTTAAGGCGCAGTTCGCGCAGCACCGGTGGATTGTATCGCGGAGGATAGCCGCCGATGTGGGTAATCCAGACATTTAAGCCTTCACAGGAAAAGCGTGCGTCTTTGGGGTAAAGCTTCTGAATACGCGCGTCATCTATGTTTCCGTGTACTGCCCTCAGCGGTTTAAAAGCGGCTAATTTATCTGCCAATTCCAGGGTGCCAATGTCGCCCGCATGCCAGATTTCGTCACAAGTGTCGAAGTAGCTAAATACTTTCTCGTCGAGGTAGCTGTGCGTATCAGAAATGAGACCTATTTTCATGGGTGAAACGTACGTAAATACCTGCGGAAAACGAAATATGATGATTTGAAGTATTTTTGATTTTGCTTATTTACAATAAACCCTGACAGTTTTTGACTACTGTCAGGGTGGGTAACTTTAATCAATCAATTAATAATCAGTTATCTGCTTTACAAGCTTGTTATTTATTGTTGAACAACCCATCTACAGTGATCGCCAGGTAATACAAGCCACCAATGGTTGGCCCGGCGGCGTACTGAATATACCGCTGGTTAAAGATATTAGCTCCTCCCGCTTTAATGGTTGTTTTAATTTTTGGCAAACGATAGGTAACCTGCGCATCGAAGGTATTATAGGCTGGTACTGTACCATTGGCCAGCGGGCTTTCCCACTGGAAGGAATCCTGCCATTTCCAAACAATATTGAATCCTATATTCTTAGCTATTTGCCGATTGGAAAAAGATAGATTGGTGCCCCATTTAGGGGTATTAAAGCCAGTAACAAAAACATCCTTGTCGGCATTCGCTGCAATGGCATTGTAGTTAATATTACCAGACACAGTAAACTTCTCGTAAAAATTATAGGTAATCCCTAACGAGGAGCCATAGTTATTGTACTTGTTCTTAGCATTGGTATACACCCGGTAGCGGGTTTGTTTGGTCCGGTTAGCCGCCAGCATATCCGTTGCCGAAGCATCAGAACCCACTTGCCCTGAAGCAGGCACGGCTACTTCTACCTGTCCTAAGAAACCGTCATACTCATTGGTGTAGGCATCAATATCCAATACCAGTTTATTATCAAGCAATACGCTTTTGTAGCCAATTTCAAAAGAATTGATGCGTTCGGGGCGGGTAGCTGACAGGTTAGTTTTATCCAGCAGGGCTTTGTTTTTCAAGGCCGCGTCATTGGCTGTCAAACCAGACGTTATATCCTTATTTACGGCGGCATTGAAAGTGTTTACCGAAGCCAGGCTATAAGAGTTACCCAGGTAACCTAGGCCTTCATTGATATAAGACAAGCCACCTACTCTTCTGACATTGCCATTGTTCACATAAGATAAGGCTTCAAAAAGCGAAGGGAACCGGAATCCGTTCTGGAACGAGGCGCGGAAGTTATGTTTTTCTGATAAGGTATACACTGCCGCAATCCGTGGATTGACTTTAGGATCAAATTCCGGGTTGTAGTCGACGCGGAGCGAGCCAAAAAGTTTTAATTTATCGCCGAAAAATGTTTTGGTCAGTTGTGCAAAACCACCTACTTTTTTATAATATACATTATTGCCGCCTGGTTGGGTTCTTTCAGCAATAGGCCTGGAAAAGTCTACGAAGTTATTGCCATCCGGGACGATTTCGTATAGGCGGGCATCCAGTCCTACCAGTAAGTTGGCAAACTTTATTTTATTGGTGAAGTCCCACTGCCCTTCCAAATGATACAAATGGCTCTTTTGCGATAACCAAGCGCCACCAATCGGGCTAGGAGCCCCCGCTACTGCTGATGGATAATCCCAGCTATTTACCTGGATAATGCGATTTTTTAAGTTGTTAAATTCCGCTGTGCCTGGCTCTACTCTACCCTGATCGGCCACTTGTCTGGCAATTCTCATAGCTTCAGCCAAATCAACATCTTTATTGATTTCTGCTTGTAAGGCGGTTCTGAATTTATCTCTCCAGGCATTGTTAGACAAATGATTCAAGTCAAGGTTATCGACCAACGGTTTTACGTTATAGGAATCGCCAGTGCTTTCGCTTGATATATAGCCTCTTAGGAAGTAGTTAGCGCCTTTTAGCTCAAGGCGATGGTTTTGCACAACAACATTGTCTAGCTGGATTTTATTTCCGCGTTGAAATACCCCATCCATTTTTCCTATGCGGTAGCTATAAGAAAGCTCAGCATTATCGCTGAAACGGTAATGCAAAGAAGCATCAAACTTGAGGTTGTCGACTGTCTGGTTTACGACGTCTTTTTCCCAATAGCCTGTTCGTCTTACTAAAAATGTCTGATTTTTACCTTGATAGCTTACTTTATCTACCGTTGCCAGGTTATTGTTTTCATCTCCATACTTATTCCAGGCATCGTAAGCGGGGTTATTAGCTCCGTTCAATTCAGCGAAAGAAGGATTGGCAGTATTGAGTGAATTAGGGTTTTGGTCAGTTGCTGTGTTAGAACGCCAATCGGTGCCTCTCATATAGCTGCCATTTATTTTGAAGGCAAATTTATTGTTGAATGCTTTCGCATACCTAATGGCCGTTTCGGTCAGAAGGCTAGGGCTATGGTCAATTCCATCGACATGGTTAAGGCCGGTTTTCTGGTATACACTCAAGCCCTGGTGAAGAAAAGGGCTTTTAGTAATCAGGTTAGCCATACCATTGATCGCATTCATTCCATACAAGGCCGAAGCAGCACCTGGGGTAATCTCCACACTAGAAATATCTAGTTCTGTAGACCCAATGGCATTTCCGAGGGGTACGCCTAAGGTGGCTGCTTGCATATCTACCCCGTCTACCAACTGCATAAAGCGGAAGTTATTGGGAATATTAAATCCACGGGTATTGGGTACTTTGAAAGTAAGGCTAGAGGTGGTCATCTGCACCCCTTTGACATTCTCCAGGGCGTCGTAAAAACCCGGAGCTGCGGCTTCTCTAATGGCCCTGATATCTAGTTTTTCAATGGCAACCGGCGATTTTAAGATGCTTTCCTCTACCCTCGATGCGGTTATTACCACTTCTTTGCCAAGCAAGGTCTGAGTAACCAGGGCAATGTTTAGTCTGGAGCCTACTTCTTTTACCTCAAATGCTTGTTGCTGAAAACCAATAGAGGTAAAAATGAGGGTAAACGGAAATTTTACTTTGGTTCTTAAGGTGAAGTTCCCAGCGTTATTGGTCGATGTGCCTGTGATGGTGCCTTGTATCTGAACATTTACGCCAGGCAAGGGTTCTTTGCTGTCCTTGTCCGTTATTTGGCCAGAGACTTCGATAAGATTGCTTTCCTGCGCTTGGCTTCTGATGGCACTCAGTGCTAAGGTGAAAAGAAAAATTAAGCTTATAATGTACTGCTTTTTCATTGTGGTAAGGAAGTATATAGAGTTAGTAGACAATTAAGATAAAAAGAATGGCTGCCTAATAAACAGCCATTAGAAATTACTTGAGGAAAAGGTAAAAGTTGCGTATGCTGAGCACAATGATGAGTACGCCTACCATAATCATCAGTGTTTTGGCAGAAAGTTTTTTACAGAGGTAAGCGGCAAAGGGAGCAGCGAAAGAGCCTCCAATGACCAAGCCAGCAATAATATGCCAGTTGCCCATGCCAATAAGTGCAACGAAAGTGCCAGCGCCAGCGGTAGCAATAAAAAACTCGGCCAGGTTAACTGAGCCAATAGTAAAGCGCGGATTATGTCCTTTGCTTAAGAGGGTAGAAGCAACAATAGGCCCCCAACCCCCACCACCAACAGCATCCATAAATCCGCCAAAGAGCGCCAAACCGGCAATATTCTTTTGTTCGCGGGCTTCTGCTTGTTTTTTGAATGCCTTCCGCAGAATCACCACTCCCATAATCATCAAGTAAACTGCCACAAAAGGTTTAATAACCTTTTCGTCGATATTGGTAAGTAAGTAAGCGCCAATAACTGCCCCGATAACACCTGGCAACACCAGACTGCGGAAAAGTTTACGGTTGACATTACCCAATTTTAGGTGCGAAAGACCTGAAATGCCCGTTGTGAATACTTCAGATACGTGTACACTGGCACTCGCCATTGCAGGAGATACGCCCAAGCCCAGAAGGATAGAGCTGGAAGTAACGCCATAAGCCATTCCCAAAGCGCCATCAATCATTTGAGCTAAAAAACCGGCAAGCATGAAGAACAATACTTGTTCAGTAAAAAAAGCTTGAAAAGCACCAGGAACACCTTCGGCTACGTGTTGGATTTGGGTAGGAAAGATATAAAGACTTACCAAACAGCCTACGAGAATAAATCCAATAGTAGATACAAGCCAGGGTTTGGCAGCAGATTTTTTAGATTTGTCTGACACCTCCAGGGTGCTTGCTGTGGGTTCTACTTGGCTTGAGCTCATAGTCCTGAGTAAAGGTTAATTATAACAAAACAGTAGAATAAAAGATACTTGCAGCTAAAAAAGCCTCAATGATTTTTCAAAATTATATAATATCTATTGAATTACTATACATTAGAAAAAAATATTATAAAAACCTTATAATATTATTGGGTTTTTAAGAATTTACTTTGTTGTTAATGAGTTAATTGTGTTGTTTTTTGGCAGCTCATTAATTTGTCGTTGAAGTGTTTATCTAACTCAAAATGCTAGTTGTATTTTTCATATCAAGCCTAAATTTTAACTTTTCTTCTCCCCATCTTAAGAAGCAATGTTTGTGAGATTACCTAAATTGATAATAATGGCCAGGCGATTTGTTTTACCTGACAAGATAATGAAATATCCTTTTAATACACTACCTGAATTTACTCCAGTGTTTATAGCCCTGCTGCGAAAAGAATCAGTAGCGTTTTTAATAACCTGCTGTCTAATATCAATCGCTATGCTGATCGAGCCAAAGAAGCTCCTGGCCTGACTATCGAGATTAATCTTACCAACATAGAAGCCTTTATTTTGCTCACTGAGAAGGTTCTTGGGATTGATAAAAAGCACATTAGCAAAGTATTTCAAATGTTTTACCGGGCACCTGAAAAAATCGCAGGTTGGATAGCTCATTCATTTTATTTGCGCATCAGGATAAACTTTTCTTATCTTAGTACAATGGCATGTGTGCAGTGTTTGAAATATAATGCCTTGACTTGAAAAGCAATCCTACCTTACATTGAATGAGTAATAAAAAAGACCTTTATCCGATAACCGACGAAAATGCATTTCGTTGGTGGCAGGCACTTCAAAAAGGTGAAGAACAAGCTTTACATGCTTTATATCATATGTATCGTGATGATCTGTTTTACTATGCAAGACGGATAGTGAAAGGTGATGAACTGATTCTAAATGCCATTCAGGATTTATTTTTGCGATTATGGAATTCCCGCGAGAAGTTGGGCGAAGCCCGGTCGGTAAAAGCTTACTTGTTCAGTTCGTTGCGCCGTATTTTATTAAGTGAGCAAAAAAAACAATTTAAATACAGCGTTCCTCTCAACGATGACGAGGAAAATAGCTCATTTGCCGATTTTTCCCCCGAAGACATTATAATATTGGATGAGCACACCAAACTGAGAAGTGACTTGGTGGCTCATTTGCTCAATTCACTTACCTCCAAGCAGCGGGAGATAATCTATTTGAAATACTACGAAGAATTAAGTATTGATGAAATTGCTACTTTATTAGAGATCAATTACCAATCAGTGATCAATCATTTACAGCGTTCCTTTCTCAAACTACGTAAAAATACCTCCCCCGAACTATTAGCGGCTAGCTTGCTCAGTATTAGTTTATTATTTGTTTTTATTGTAAATATTTAAATTTGAGAAAATTTGTTGTGTTAATAATATTTGCCTCATCTATTAAATACAGCAGATTTTTTTACAAAAAAAATACATTAAAAGGTGGGTTTAAAAAATACCTTTATAGATCTATACAGAAAAGGATCTAGATTGCGTGTATGAATTCCAAACCAGATAATCATTCTCCTAAATCAACTAAGCAAAAGCGACTGTTTGGGGACTGGTTTACTTTAGGTAAAGAAGCCTCCAAGATAGAAACTGAAAATTCTTGGCAACTAGTTTCTTTCCGCCAACAAGCGACCTCTACTTACGAAACCCGAGAGTTAGAATACGCTCAGTTACAGCAGAAACTAGGAGCACAATCCTGTAAAATAACCACCCCAGCTCGCCGAGACGTAATTGTTCGTTTGCAGCCTTGGGCTCGGATTGCAGCAGTAATTACCTTGTTGATAGGACTAGGAGTAGGTTATTGGTGGATGCAACTCGCTCCATTGGAGGAGGCTTTTGTCACCTATGCTGGACAAACGAAGCAACTGGTGCTACCAGACCAATCAATAGTACACTTGAATGAAAATTCAAAAATTTCCTTTTCCCCTAGCTGGCAAGAAGGACAAACCCGCGAGGTGTGGCTAGAAGGAGAAGCTTTTTTTGCCATTCGCAAACAACGGCATCCCACTGGTGAAGTAAAGTTTGTGGTACATGCCCGTGATTTGGATGTGCAAGTGCTAGGAACACAATTCAATGTACGCCAGCAGAAGCAAAGTACCCGAGTAATTTTGCAGTCAGGAAAGGTGCAATTAAATCTACACCAAAGCCAATCGAAGGTGCTCTATATGAAGCCCGGAGAGTTGATTGACTATTCGCCTGGAGAGAAAATGCTGGTACAAAAGCAGGTAGATCCAGCCTTATATGTGGCCTGGAAAGACAAGGAAGTAATTCTGAATGGTCAAACTATCCGCGAAATAGCAGCCATTATTAAGAAGACCTATGGTATTAAGGTAGTCATTGCTGACAGTGCCATTGCTAATTTAAAATTGACTGGTAAAATTCATTCCAGCAACGTAGATTTGATATTGGAAGCTCTAGTAGCTACATATCCGCTCACGTACGAAAAAAAAACCGATCAAATCCTTCTAAATAGTAAACTAAACAACTAAACTACAACAAACTTATGAAGTATTCCTACACTCATACGCTCCAGAAAGCGTATTGGTTGGCTATTTTTTGCCTGTTAAGTCATTGGAGTTGGGCGAAGCAGTTCGCTTCGGCTAACGAGGGCGTATACCGCTCGTCAAACAAAGAGGTATATGCAAAACAGCCTGCCTCACGGGCTTTAACAGAGGTGCTCAGAGAAATGGAAACGGAATTTAGCATCTCTTTCATTTACTCTCCCGACCTGATTACGGGGAAAACAGTATCTAAGCAGCTTCAGGCCAAGAACTTGACCAAGAAATTGCAGGAAGTATTAAGCCAATTAGGCCTTTCCTTCAAAAAGCTGGACAAAACCCACTACGTTATTATTCAAAAAGGGAACATTGCCCTGCCGGAATCTAAGGTGGAAAAGGGTGCCCTGGATGCTTTAGTAATAGAAAACCAGTCGGCTTCGCTTAATACTAAGTCAGTTCAATGGGAAATCAATGAACAAGTAGTTGTAGGAAAAGTAACTACTGCTGAAGGGGAAGCTATTCCGGGAGCAAGTGTTTTGTTGAAAGGTACTACAAATGGTACAGCTACTGATGCCAACGGAAATTATAAGCTTTCCTTACCTGATGGTGGCGGTATTCTGGTCTTTTCTTTCATTGGCTTCGTATCACAAGAGATAGCTCTTAACAACCAAACGACCATTAATATCACCTTGGTATCCGATGTTAAGGCATTGAGCGAAGTGGTAGTTGTTGGGTACGGCACCCAGCAACGAAAAGACCTGACTGGCTCTATCAGTTCGGTTACAGCAGCGCAAATTGAGAAGGTACCAGTAACCACCATCGACAAGGCGCTCCAAGGCCGCTCCGCCGGGGTGCAAGTAACTACAGATGATGGTTCTCCAGGAGCTAGTATTTCTGTTCGGATCCGTGGCATTGGTAGTATTGGTGACAATAGCCCGCTTTATGTAGTGGACGGATATCCAATATCAGGCGGAATCAATACGCTGAATCCAAATGACATTGCTACTATTGATGTTTTGAAAGATGCCTCAGCAACGGCTATTTACGGTTCACGCGCTT
>JAZKGK010000291.1:0-11646 GCA_040385915.1 Bacteroidota bacterium | reverse complement strand
CGAAAAAAATAAGGTAGCGATAAAAAACAGGCTTTTTAAGTTCATAGTAAATAAGGAGATCAGTCGCCGAAGCGAAATTCAGGTGTACGTAAACGTTAAAAAAGAAGATAACCTCCAGCAGAAACGATGCCGAAGGTTATCTTCTTTTCACTAAGCTTTCCTGTTTACAAAGCTAAACCAGGCAGCTATTAGCTATTTTTTAATAAATTTCTTCACCGATACTTCCTTCGAGGTTTCGATGGAGATGAAATAGATACCCGTATGAAGCTGAGACACATCCACCCCATCTTTATCCATTTTCAGGTGCTTGATTTCGATTCCATTGGCAGCGTAGACTTTAAACGACTTTACCACGTCGCCCAATACATTCACGTGCAAATATTCCTCCACTGGGTTTGGATAGATCGATTTCTCGATGGCTTGTCTCCCCACGATTGCCTCATCTTCCAAACGAGCCCTGGCACTTCCTAAGCAGAAGTTTTTAACTTCAGAAGAAGTGAAAGTGGCACCAGAAGCCAATACTGTTCCTAAGGCATTTTTTAGCGTGTACGAACCATTGCCATAGCTGCAGCAAATACCATCACCGTAGCTGTCATTGATCGTGAAAGTGTAGCAGCCAATGGCCAGACATTTCGTGGAAGTAATGGTAGAGCCATCGGGCGAAGAGCCATACGTGCCACCCGAAGCGACCGTAGTTCCCGCGCTGTTCTTGATTGTCCAGCTGGTTTCTTCCGGATAGTTATCGAGCTTGAGCGTCAGGGTTACATTGGTACAACTGGGGGTGTTGGTGGTGGTAAATGTAACGGAAGGACTATAGGCGGATGTAGTACTGGTACATTTGCTTCTAACCTGCGCTTCGTAAGAAGTAGCCGCCGTTAAGCCCGACAAGATAGTTGACGTTCCGCTGACAGCTAGCGTTGTCCAGGTGGCAGCGCCCGTTTGGCGATACTGTAGGTCGTAAGTGGCACCCGCTACCGCATTCCAGGTTAAAGTAGCCCCATTAGTGGTTACGTTAGAAGCCGCCAAGCCTGTGGGTACGGTGGCTGTACACGCGACAGCGCCAGAGATAACAAAGTTGACATTGGAAATATCGTAGAATATATTGGCAGCCGCTTCTACTTTTACCCGGCATGTAGTCGACACATTATTGGGTACTGTAATCGCTTGCGATCCATCGTTAGGCGTGTTGGCTACCAACGTCACCGGATAGGTAAGGCCGCCATTTGTCGACAATAATATATTAACATTTGCAGCACTGACTGGTGCTACATTCGTGCTGGCTACATTCCAGGTTACGGTCTGCGCTTGTCCCACACTCCAGGTTACGTTGGTATTGGGCGCAGTAACCACAAATGGCCCAGCCGTTCCATTCACCGTCACCGTCATCAAGTCGTCCGACGTTTGGCCGCCGCCTGCTTTGTTGTCGCGTACAGTAAGCGCAAACTTCAGGGTGCGGGCTACCGATGGAATTACCTCCCAGGTAGGAGCCAGATTTCCCGCGATTACGTCGCTCAGTTGGGGCATGTAACGGTCAGGAGAAGTGGTTCCTTTTCTGGAGCGAAACATCGGCCCTTTGGTCCAAGTGGCTACTGGTGAGCCTGCACCGGGCGCTTGTTCCGGGTCATTTTCTTCCCAGGTATACGTCAGCACGTCGCCATCAGGATCGGAGCCTTGCCCTTTCAACACAAAAGCAGTAGACTTGGGAATGGTATAATCGAGTCCGGCATTGGCCGTGGGTGGATTGTTGGTAATAGCCACGATTTGAGCGCAAGCGGAGCTTACGCCAGTTTGTACATTGGCTGAAATGTCGCGGATATTGACATAATGGAAATAGTCGTCGCTGTTGGCTTGTATGTTGGTTGGACAAATACCGGCATACCCCATAATAGAACTACCGCTGGCGGGTTCTACTTCGGTAGTACCGCTGCCGCTTCGGCTGCAAGTATTCATGGTATGGTAGCCGCCAAATTGATGGCCCATTTCGTGCGCCACATAGTCAATATCAAACGCATCGCCGGTAGGATCGGCTCTTCCGGTATAGCCACTTCCTTTGCTTCCCGTTTTGCATACGCAACCGATACAGCCCGCATTGCCACCACCGGAGGTATTGAAGTTGTGGCCAATGTCATAATTCGCATTGCCAATGGCCGCATCAATTACCTGTTGGGTTTTGGTATTAAATTCACTGCTCCAAGGATCGGTGCTGGTGCTTCCGTAGTAAATGATGGCCGTGTTGTTGGGTACAATTTGCATGGTAATGGCCAGGTCGCGCTCATACACGCCATTGACTCTAGTCATAGTCACGTTCATTTGAGCCAAAATATTGGCTTTTTTCTGCGCATCCGTGCCTGCCCCAGCAAAAAGGTTTCCGTACTCAGCATTGCAGGAAAGCGCCAGTCGGTATCTTCTGAGCTTTTTATCATTGGTGCGCCCCGTAGGCGAGGCCTGACTTTGCGAGAGCTCGTTATCGGCTTGCAAAGTCAGGCATTTAAATGCTTGGGTGCCATCTCTCAGATGCGGTCTGACGTATACGGCGTACGTTTTTTTATCAATGGTATAAGGATCAATAAAATACGTGCTTTTTTCGGCAGATAGCACCATCCCGTGCAGCCCCAACTGTGACACACTAAACCGGATTGTCGCTGCCGGATCGTCGATTCCCTGGCCCGCATACGATTGAATGCCCGGATATTTAGCCGCCAGATCGGGATGTAAAATGGATGCCTCTACAAGGCTGAAGCGCTCCATTATGCCTGCTGCATTCGGAAAAGCCACTATTATATCGGCTCTGCCAGTGGTATTCTCTCTGGAAGGCGCTTTGCTTATGTGAGTTTTGAATCCAGCGAGGTCGAGATTAAATAATTTGGCAGAAACTGGGACTCTACTGCCAGAAAGGGTTTGCGTACTGACTTCGTTGGAATTTTTAGGAGTCCAGTAATTAGGCACTTGAGCAAAACTTGGGCTGCCAATCCACGCAAGGATAGCAACGAGTAATAATTTTTTCATAAAGATTATTTTAGGTTTGTTACTTAAGCAATAAAGAAATAAAAAAACATCATCCATAATCGCAACAGCCAAAAAACCAATAATATTTTTATTTTTTCATTTAAAAACCCAAACAAGATTGAAATAACTAACATTTTTAATTCATTTACTTATAACGATTTAATCTATATAAGCTCTATAGATTATAGAAAAACAGCTTATTTTTGCCAAAACATTTGTAAATCAATCCAGCGCGATGGCAATACAGTTTGGAAATACTTGGTGGGGAAAACAGTGGTTAAATGCTTTTGACAATATAGATAACAGCAACCGACTGCCACGCGGCAGAAGTTATGCCCGAAATGGCTCCGTGCGGGACTTCGTTTGCAATCAAACGGTGATCACGGGCAAAGTGCAAGGATCGAGTCCAAAGCCTTACAAGATACAAATTGAGATAAGCCGCTTTAGCGACGCAGACAAACGCCTCGTAGTCAATACCATTACCGAGAATCCGGCTTTTTTGGGCAAGCTACTGTCCCGCGAGCTACCGCCTGAATTGAAAGACGCCTTGCTTAAAAAAAGCATCCATCTGTTTCCGAGCAGTTGGCGCGACATGAAGGCCACTTGCTCCTGCCCTGATTACGCAGTGCCCTGCAAACACATTGCAGCCATCATTTACCTGATAGCCAACGAAATTGACAAAAATCCTTTTCTGGTTTTCGAACTGCATGGCATGGACGTTTTAGCGGCCATTGAGGCTGCTGGCTACAGCGGTGCCCAGCAAGCCACCAACCAAGTGCCCTCCGTGCAGGAGATACTGACTAGCTTATTAACCGAGGTTCCCTCTCTTGAGCCTGAGCCTTCCCTCCTCTCGCAGCTTGACTTTTCTACCATTCCCGACTGCCGCACAGAACTGCTTTCCCTCCTTACACCGAATCCCTTGTTTTATTCGGAGGGCGATTTCAAAAAAATACTAGAGAAGAATGGGAAGGGCATTCATCAGCAAGCTAGTCTGGCATTAAAAGTATCTGAGGACGAGGAAAAGAAGCCCACACAGGCAGCGCAAACCGTATTTCCGGAAAGAGTTACGGCGATTGAAATAGTGCTCAATGATACAATGGCGTGTACTGACATCCGGCTGCACACCCTTCACGAAATAATTACCTGGAATGGACGCAACCGTAGTACGCCCATCCACCAACTCACCGACTGGCTGGCCGAACTGCCGATTGCGCAGACCAGCCACTACCATTGGTCTGTTCGAGCCTTGCTGGCCGTACACCGCCTCAGCCTGCTATTGCTGAGGCAAGGGGCGGTAATTCCGCAAATTATCCATCTAGACGAAGGGAATCATGCGGTACACTGGCAACCGGCTGTGTTAAAAGAAGAGGTGCAGCAAGTAGTGGATGCCTTGGCTAAAGCATTACCTTCCAATCTTCTACAGGTGGCTATTCAATCGGGGAAGAAGAAGGCGCAGCAAAACGTCTATTTTCCGGCAGAAATGCAGGTTACCCAACTGTTATCTTTGTTACTGACCCATTTTATTCACCAGACAAATGCAGGCAAACCCGCCGATGAACTCATAGCGGCTTTCTTCCATGGATCAGTAATTAATACCAGTGCTCGTGGCCACAAAGAAACGCCTTCTCTTATTTATTTGTGGCTCAAGCGCTTTTATTTATCAAAGAAAACGACCGTTCCGATTATTAAGATAGAAGCAGGCGAAAGCACCGATTTCATGATCGACCTGCTCGTGAGCCAGCGGGACAAATCTATTAGGGAACCCATTGTGCTACGCGATATTTTTTCCAAGGCTATCTATAACGACATTAAAATAAGCCTGATACAAGACCTATCCGTACTGACGGAGTATTTCCCCCGGCTGAACACGATTATTTCTTCCCAGGGAAAGGAAAAACTGTTGGTGAACGGTGACGAGTTTGCCCAAATCTTCCTCGGCATATTGCCCGTAATGCGCCTGCTGGGCATTTCGGTGCTGCTTCCCAAAAGCCTGCAAAAAATGGTACGCCCCAACCTTTCCATGGCCATCGACAGCGAAGGGAAAGGCGTGGAGAAACACTTCCTGAAGATGGATGAATTGCTTCAGTACAAATGGCAAGTAGCTTTGGGAGACGAGCAAATTTCGCCGGAGGAGTTTAAGAAAATGGTCAAAGGGCTTTCCGGCATTGTAAAAATCCGCGATCAATACGTCATAATCGATTCGCAGGAGATGCAAGCCTTGCTGAAAAAATTGGAGAATCCACCCAGCCTCAAAAGCACCGAAGTATTGCAAATCGCTTTGGCTGAAGAATACGCAGGAGCCGGCATTCAATTGTCAGCCAAAGCCAAGAGAGTGTTGAAGGAGTTGATGGAAGTGAAAAAAGTAGCCTTGCCCGATGGATTACAGGCGACTCTCCGCCCATACCAAGTGAGGGGTTTTGAGTGGTTGTACAAAAACAGCCGCATCGGTTTTGGCAGCATCCTGGCCGATGATATGGGTTTGGGAAAAACGTTGCAGATAATCACTACCCTGCTCAAATTCAAGCAGGAAGGATACCTGACCAAGAAAAAATCCCTGGTGATTGTGCCGACTACCTTGCTGACCAACTGGCAAAAAGAGGTCAACCGCTTTGCCCCTTCGTTGAAAGTCCACGTCTTTCACGGCCCCAACCGCAAGATGCCAGACGATGGGATGGACATTTTACTCACCACCTACGGCACCGCCCGAACCGAGTCCGAAAAACTGTCACAACTGAAGTGGTATGTCATTGTCATAGACGAAGCCCAGAACATCAAAAATCCGGGAACGGCTCAGACGAAGGCGATAAAAAAGCTCAAATCCGATATTCAGATTGCGATGAGTGGCACGCCCGTAGAAAACCGACTGAGCGAATACTGGAGTCTGATGGATTTTACGAACAAAGGCTATTTGGGCTCACTGAAGCACTTTCAAACTACCTTTGCCTACCCGATAGAAGTAGAACAAGACCAGCATCAGCTCCAACTTTTCCACAAATCGACCTCGCCCTTCCTCATGCGTCGGGTCAAATCGGACAAAAGCATCATCAACGATTTGCCGGACAAAATAGAAACCGATGAGTATTGTTCCCTGATGCCGGAGCAAGCAGCCTTGTATCAGACCGTGGTAGAAGACATTATGAAGCAAGTGGAGGAAAGCGAGGGAATTGAGCGGCGCGGACTGATTTTCAAGCTGATTATGGCGCTGAAACAGATTTGCAACCATCCGGCACAGTTCCTGAAAAAGGAATTGGCCGACCCAGATCTGTCGGGCAAAACGGCTCACTTACTCACGCTGCTGGACGATATGCACGAGACACATGACAAAGTATTGATATTCACCCAATTTCAGCAAATGGGTGAGCTATTACAACAGCTTATCCAAGTGAGGTATCCTACCGAAGCCCTGTTTTTGCACGGTGGCTGTTCGCGCAAACAACGCGACGAAATGGTAGAGCAATTCCAGACGCAACCAGCCGTCACCACGATGATTCTATCGCTGAAGGCGGGCGGCACCGGCCTGAACCTGACCGCCGCCAGCCGGGTGATTCACTACGATTTATGGTGGAACCCAGCGGTAGAAGCCCAAGCCACCGACCGCGCTTACCGTATCGGACAGAAGAAAAATGTATTTGTACACCGCCTGCTTACGCAGGGCACGTTTGAAGAAAAAATCAATCAGATGCTACAGGAAAAGCGCGACCTGGCCAGTCTCGCCGTTGCGCAGGGAGAACAATGGATAGGAGAATTGCCTGTGAAGGATTTGAAGAAAATATTTAGCCTGGAAAAAGGCTAGGCGAATAGAATGTAGTCAGGCAAAAATAAACGACTTTTGAAGTGTATTCACTATTCTGTTTACTGCCGCACATTTTAGCACTTTTGGTTGCCCAACACACAGGCGAACGCTTCGCAACAAAAAGAACTAAACTTTCTCCACTGCATAACGGCAATAATGAAAACATTTTGTATTTTCGACATCTTCGTCAAGATAAATACTTCAAGACAATGAAAGAAACATTTGGAGAGTACATACATAATTTACGGGTTGAGCACAGCTTAACCTTGACAAAGCTTGCTGCTGCACTTGATTTAGACCAATCAACTCTATCAAAAATCGAGAATCAGAAAAGGAGTGTTCCAGCCGAGATATTGCCGAAGTTGGCAAATATTTTCAAACTCGACATTAAGAAACTTGAAAAAGAGTTTTACAGTGAAAAGATTGCGGAACTAATTTATCATGTGGCTGATTCGTCTGAACTATTAACATTAGCTGAAGAAAAAGCGAAATACTATCGGACAACTAAAGCAAAACAAGGAAATCTAAAACTCTGAGTAATGAAAAAAGGATTAGAAAAATATTTAAACAAAATAATTCAAGGAGACTGTCTTGAAGTTATGGAAGAAATTCCAACCAAATCAATTGATATGATTCTTTGTGATTTACCATATGGAACTACTCAAAATAAATGGGACTCAGTAATCGACTTAAATAAACTTTGGGAGTATTACGAAAGAATCATCAAAGATGATGGAGCAATTGCATTAACTGCCCAAGGTCTTTTCACGGCAAAACTAATTCTAAGCAATGAAAAACTGTTTAAGTATAAAGTTGTTTGGATTAAATCCAAATCAACTAATTTTCTGAACGCAAAAAAACAACCCCTTAGAAAACACGAAGATATCTGTGTTTTCTATAAAAAACAACCTACTTACAATCCTCAAATGACCAATGGAGAGGCTTATGACAAAGGAATAAGAAAAGACCAATACACAGGCAGCTATGGTGACTTTAAACCTAAACACGTTAAAAGCAACGGAGAAAGATATCCAAATGATGTTGTGTGTTATGAAGAACAACAAATGGATGATTTCATATATGTAAAAACAGCTGAATCAGAAGGACCTGTTTTGCATCCTACACAAAAGCCAATTGAATTGGGTAGGTATCTGATCAAAACATATACAAAGCCAGGAGATGTAATTCTTGATAATGCTTGTGGAAGTGGAAGCTTTTTACTTTCTGCAATCCTTGAAAACAGACAATTCATCGGAATTGAAAAAAATGAAGATGTATTACTGCATAAAATCAAACCTGTAGATTATATAAAAATTTGCACTGATAGAATTCAAGAAACACTTAAAAGAAAGGAAATTGAAAAATCAACTTTGAGCTTATTCAGTGAACCAATTGTTAAGTACCATACACTAAACTATAAGAACGAAAAAGCGAAAGAAATTCCAGCAGTTTACTAAAAATAAATCCCAATAAATGGCAAAAATTACTTACAATGAAAGAAGCTGGGCTATTGATGTAATAAGTGAAATCAATTTACACCTTGCAAATAAGCATTGGCATTTTAAAAGCGCTGGAGGAGAAAGCACAATCAGTAACGATAAATCAAGTCTATTTCCAGATGTTTTGATTTTTAGAGATCAATCTAAAGAAATTATTTTACAAGGTTGGGAATTAAAAATGCCTGACACACCAATTAATGACGCTGAACTTATAAGTAATGCCATTAAAAAAGCTAAGATTTTACAGAGAGATAGTTTTATCTTATGGAATGTAAAAAGTGCTGTTCTCTATATAAAACAAGAAGAAACGTTTTCCATTTTAAAAACTTGGAATGATATAAATATCAATAATCGAATAGAAGTTAAGCCAAGAGAGAATCTATGGAAAGAACTTTTGCATATAATTCTCGAGGATTTAAATAACTACTTTGAATCAGGTGATATTTCAGATGAAATAACATTTGAAATCTTAGTAGTAGATGCTGTTATTGATATAATATTGGAAAATATACCCACAACAGTAGAAAACATCAGGAACAAGACAAGAACCAATGCAAAAATTGAGGCAAAAATAAATAATTGGTGGTTATCCTCAGCTACGGAGTATGGCTATAATCCCACAGCAGCAAAGGATATAGCAAATAAATTCCCAACACTTTCCAAAGTAATATTAACTGACTGGGTCTTTAAAATAATTTTTGCTAATGTTCTTAAAAGACATTTTAACGAATCAAGAATAATTGAATCTATCAATTACAAAACTTTAATTGATGATGGCAAACAAATTATTGCATCAATATCAGAACATTGCAATTTTTGGAATATTTTCAGTGACAATCTTGCAATTGAGCATATTTCAGAAACTGCTTGGAAACAGATTATTCAATTAAATCAATTCTTATCATCAATTAATATAGCAGGAATAGAAATTGAAATACTACACAACTTACTTCAATCCTCTATTGTTTCGGTAAAAAGAAAAGTGGCAGGACAATTTGCCACACCAAAAAAATTAGCTGATTTACTAACAAGACTTACAATAGAAAATAAGGAAGGTATCGTTATAGACCCATGCTGTGGAACAGGCACCATTATTAATCAAGCATATTTGCTTAAAGAAGAATATGACATACATCCAGATGCAATTATTGACGGCATTTGGGCATCAGATAAACATTCATTTCCAATTCAATTATCAACACTTACTTTAGCAAAGCCAAGTAACATTGGAAAAATATTAAATATTTTTAGAGATGATGTAATTGATTTACAAGTCAGGCATCCTATCAATTTCAAAGACCCAAATAATGGAAATAATGTAGAAAAAGAATTACCAAAAGTTGATTATGTAGTGTCAAATTTACCTTTCATAAAGAGTAAGGAAATTGAGGTTTTAAATCCCAATATCACAGCAATTAATGAGTTCATTCAACAACAATCTGATACCACTAAATCACTTAGTGGCAAAAGCGATATCTTCGCCTACATTCCATTTTATTTGCATAAGATAATTAATGACAATGGAAAAATTGGATTGATTCTTTCAAATGCTTGGCTGGGAACAGATTACGGAGAGATTTTCTTGGAGTTAATTCAAAAATTCTTTGACATTGAAACTGTTATAATATCGGGTAAAGGAAAATGGTTTGATAATGCGAATGTAGTTACAACCTTTTTGATTGCAAGTAAAAGAAACCCTGCATCACCAGTAAATGATGAAAGAAGAATTTCATTTTGCACTTTGAAGGAGAAAATTGACACAATCCCCAACATCAAACAACTTAGTGAAAGTATATTACTCGAAAAGGAATCTGAATTAGTTTCAATACAATCGTATTCAGTTAGTCAAATAAGCAATCTGGAAACAATGGGTATGCCATGGTGCGGATATTTTGCAAATTTGAACTGGCTTGAATCGGCCTCAGAAAAACTGATTGATTGTAACAAACTATTCAATTTCACTCGTGGTGAAAGAAGAGGTTGGAATCCGCTATTTTATCCTGCTGCTGGTCATAATATTGAGCCAGAATATATCAAACCAGTATTGCGAAATCTAAGAGGGACATCAGGCTTGACTTGTATGGCAGATGCTGAAGCTTTTTGTTGTTCAAGGTCATTAGAAGAACTTGAAGCATGTAATCATACTGGTGCTTTAAGCTGGATTAGGGCTTTTGAAAATCAAAATAATGAAACTGGCGTTCCATTAACCCAGTCTTTACGGAAAGCTAATATGCATTGGTATGAAATGAAAACTGATAATATGGCAGACTTTGTTGCTAATATAAATTATGATAGAAGTTTATTTATAGCAACATTTAGAAATCGTTCATTTATAGACCAAAGGATGATTGGTCTATCAACAAAACCTGAATATCAAGAAGAAAACAATACTTTATTGCTCGCATTATTAAATAGTGTTTTAAGTATGTTTTTTATTGAAAGTTTTGGATTTGGCAGAGGTTTGGGAGCACTTGATTTAAGGGCCACGAAGTTTGAAAGAGATTTCAAACTATTGAACCCTAATTTATTAATCGCCGAACAAAAGCAATTAATTATTGAAGCATTTCAACCAATTTTTAGTAGAAAAAGAATGCCTTTGGAACAAGAACTGCTTCAAGATGATAGGAAAAATTTCGAAAGAGTTTTATTTGAATCATTTAAAATATCGGAACATTACAATTCAATAAAGAAATCTTTAATTCATCTTTACAAAATAAGATTCTCTGTAAAAGATAACTAATGCAATTGAAATGGAAAAAAAATTAAATAATTTAACGGAAATAACCTTAAAGATGATTGTTGATGCAGGTCTAATTAATGCTGACACTGCTTTATATTCAGATACTAATCCAGTAAAAACTGCCAAAATAAACTCAGATGGTTTTATAGAGATAGACATTAATGGTAATAGAAAATTATTTCCATATCCAAGTGGTGCTGCAAGAGCCATTGTTAATTTAAGCGTTAATGGTTGGAAATTTTGGAAGATTAATCTAAATGACGAACTAAAGGAACTTTCTGATTTAAGAGCCATCTATAAAGAACAATTTACATAAAATCTACATAGCAGTCATACACATTACAAGCCACAAGCCAACAGAAAAGAACAACGAAGGCATAATAGCGATTTTGCAAAAAAGCGGATTCAGTGGTAAATGCTTCGAAGTTTGCTTCTTCGCAAAGCCGCGAAATGTAAATTACTACGACTCTGAATAGCGCAATAACTGACTATTTAGGAGGAGGATACTTAACTTTTCAATTCCTTCAGTTGCAACAAAAAACCGGGCAGTACTGCTTCGCCGGAAACTTCCTTGTCAAACCCATCAATCGTGTCCCGGCTGCCGTCAG
>JAZKGK010000290.1:0-2218 GCA_040385915.1 Bacteroidota bacterium | reverse complement strand
TCGTGGCTGTTGCACAACTACTATAATTAGGGTAAGTTCTAATCAAGGTTTTAACCTAATGAGATTTTTTGAAACAGTTAAGGGTATTTTAGTAGGAAAATAGCTTATTAAAAGCGGTCAATTGATACGATAAAGTATTTTCCTTTTGCAGGGCTATCGTCTGGCTTATAACTTCTACTGGCTTAAATCTCATATACTTCTTGAGGTTGAAAGCCGTAGCAGCCATCAGCATCACCTTAGAGGCTCCTGCTTTTCCCCTTACACTTATTTTTCTTAGGCCATAATAATGAATTAGGCTACCAAAGACTGGCTCTATGGTGCTTTGCCGAACTCGCCTCATCCGCTGACCTTTTTGGCTTTGCTGCCGGGCAAAAGCCCTCAAATACTCCGGATCATAAGCCGTGCGCGTTATCTTTCGACACTGGGTATTGGGAGCACAAGTAGATTTCAAAGCACATGCTTTGCAATCCCGAGGGGCGGCCCAATAGTTTTTCAGTAATCTGCCATCTTGTGTATGGTCAAAACCTTTAAAGGGTAGCGGTTTTCCCATGGGACAGGTATATTGGTCAAGCTCTTTATTATAAGGGAAGTTTTCTACCGTTGGTTTGTACATGCCAAATACGGGTATCCAGCCCGTAATACCTCGCCGTTCTAAAAAGGCATAGTTAGAGCCATTGGAATAACCACTATCTGCTAATAAGTCCTGTATTAGTAAATGGTTCTCCCGAAATCTGTCCTGCAACTGCATGACCAAGCGAGGTAAATACTGGCTATCCCGGCCATCTGCAAAGTCCGCCTGAATATGTGTAATAACACCTTGTCCGGTATCAACGGCCATACTGCAATGGTAATTTAGCCTTCTGGCTTTCCCTGGTTTAACAGATATCCTGGCATCCGGGTCCGTGGGGCTAAAATGTGTTTTATTGCTGACCAAACGGGCCTTTTCGTGTTTGGCGCCTAAGGCACCGGACCCTTCTTTTAAGTTGTCCTGATGTTTTTCTAACTTTCTTAATTGATGGTCGGGAGCAGAGATGAATTGCGCCGGTTTAGCAAGGCTATTTTGGTCTTGCTTATTACTTGTTTGACTATTATTGATGTTCACCAGATTCAGATGCATTTTCAGTGATTCGTCGGCTGGCTGCTTCAAAAGTAAGCTGTCCATAGAGGCATTAGCCTGTACAGGGGCCGAATCGATTGCTTGTGTGTGGCCGGCTACCATGCCCTTTTCAACACATAAACTAAATACCTGCTCAAATAAGTATTCAAACAAAGTCTCAGGATAGAGTTGACGGGTGCGGGAAACAGTAGAATGCCAGGGCAAGGACTCATCTATTTGGTAGCCCAGAAAGTAAAGCAAGTCTAGGCGCATAGAACAATGTTCTATCAACTTCCTATCGCTGGTGATGTTTTCCAGATAGCCTATTAAGCACAGTTTAAAGAACACTACTGGGTCTATCGATTGTTGGCCGCACCGCCCGTAGTAGGGCTGGGTAAGCTCGTAGAGAAAATTCAGATTAAGCCGCTGCTGGAGCTGCCGATAAAAATTGTGTGCCGGCACATGAGCCGAAAGAGAGAAGACCAGCAACTTCTCATCAGAAAATACCTTCCTGCCTTGCATAATCCCAATTTTTTAGTCCATTCCTTATTTAACGACTAAATTCAAATTATTGGTTGTGCAACAGCCACGACCGTTTTTCTGAGTAAATTTTAGGCTACTTCACATAATCTCACTTATAGTCCCTGGCGAAGAGATTTTGGGAGGGAATAGGGTAGGGGATAAGCCAAAGAAACAATAAAGGTCAATTCATACCTGCCTAACAACGGTTAATGTATAATGCCTATCCTGAAGTATAGGCATTATAATCATTTTGTGATTGCGGATCTTTATTTAAAATTCTGCCATTAATCCTAATTGCAAGAGCATAAATCCACTAATAATCATTGCGAAAATTGCAAACCTTTTTATATTATTCAGTTCTCGGCCTTCTTTTAAAATCAATCTTCTAAAGTCAGCTGAAATTAGGCTTGATAAGGCAGTTAAAAATAGAAGTCCCATTGCGGATAAAACACCGTTTCCAATTGGAAACCCATCGTTTTCTCCAAGGAAGAAAGGAATAAAGTCAATCAGGAAAAGTAAATTCCAAACTACTATAGCCCCAATTGCAAACCCTTTTTTTAAAGGAGATCCACCGGTAGCTTGTAGTTCTATTATTGCGCT
>JAZKGK010000289.1:0-13843 GCA_040385915.1 Bacteroidota bacterium | reverse complement strand
GCTTGTCAGCAGTGGTCCATTGAACCCGTAGCTGCTTTTGCTCGCCAAGGCGTAGAAGAAGTGACTGCAGCCGCTTCCTTGCATTTGTCTCCTAATCCGGCCAGCAACCAAGTAAATGTAACCTGGGAAGGAATGGCAGCCAATGGAGCAGTATTAACCATTGTCAATACCCTAGGTAAACAAGTAGAGCATCAGCAAATTGGGAAGGGCGTTTCTTCTCATCTACTGAACACCAGCCAGTTTAACAATGGCTTGTACATCATCACCCTGCATTCTGGCCAGGATGTAGTAAAAGCCAAGCTGATCATTAGCCAATAATATCCTTTATTATCCACTGGAAAAGTTATTTTTAACTTTTCCAGTGGATATATTTCTCTTCCATCAACAAATCATCAACCGAAAATCATATGGCTACACTTACTTTACAAACCGTCTTCAGACAAGTCATTCAAAAGGTGTTTCGTACGGCCATTGTGGCTGTATTCAGTTTGTCAATCATCGGTTGGATTGCACCCCAAGCCGTTGCTCAAAAGCAGGTAGCCTTATTCTACTTCTCCGTTTTTGGCCATACCATGTATCAGGATAGATTTATGTCTCCTACGGGGGACTCCTGGATAATGAAAGGACAAAACCCCGCCTACGGACCTAATGGCGGAACGCCTCACTTTTGGGGAAAGCCTTTGTGGGCAGCCACGCACGGCGACGGAACCCTTAAAAATAACTACCTTTTTTACTTTAATGGCGATCCTGACCAAGCCAATAATGCCCTGCTCGACTACCACGCCGAATTGATTACCCAAGCGGGAGTTGATTTTGTCATACTGGATTTCACCAATGGGGCAGCGGACTTTACCGATAGTGGCCCTTCGTATATATCGGGAACCAAAGCCTTGTGTAAACGCTGGCAAGAGCGAATGAATGCGGGTTTGCCAACCCCTAAGATTGCTTTCTTTGCTTACAACGAAGCAACACTTGCCATCATCCGGGATACGTATTTTAATGCTTACCGAACCGATCTGTTTTACGAATATTTGGGAAAAAAATTGGCACTAGTGGCCAAGCCATTAGATCATCTAGGGCAGGGCGATGCGGGTCAGCCTGCTGTACCCACCCATGGCATTTTTGCTAACTATACGACGCGCCATTGCTGGGGCTTGGACAACTCAGGTAGTTGCTGGCAGTTCAAGGTGAATTCCAATACGCCACCACCTCCATTTATGTACAATGGCCAGCCCGAGCAGATGAGCGCTCCGGTCTCTACGCAGGCTAGCTATATGACTACCGACGGCGTTAATCTCACGGAAGGTGCCGTAGGTCGACAGAATGGAGCCTACTTCAGTAAATACATGGATGCCGCCAAAGCTGCCAATGTCAAGTTTGTTTTTATCCATTCCTGGAACGAATGGGCTGCTGGGAACTGGAGTAGTATACCTGCACAACCCACCTTTGTGGATCAATGGCTAACCGAATACAGCTCCGACATCGAACCGATGAGTGGCGGACACGGCTCCGCCTATTACGACCTGATGAAGCAAAAAATTGCCGAATTTAAAGGCATTAATCCTCAGTCTCCCTATGCAAACGTAATTCCGATTCCTGGCATAGTAGAAGCAGAAAACTTTGATAATGGGGGCGAAAGCATTGCTTACCATGACACTACCCCACCCAACCTGATCGGGCCATTCCGTAACACTACTGGCGTAGACACTGAACCTTGCTCAGAAGGAGGAACTAATCTGGCCTTCTCCGACAACGGCGAATGGCTGGAATATACGGTCAATGTAGCTACTACCCGCGCTTATACCCTAGCTGCCCGCGTGTCATCTCCGTTGACTACCGGTAGATTTCATATCGAAATAGATGGCGTGAACGTGACCGGAGCTTTAGCCGTGCCTAATACTGGCGGCTGGCAGACCTGGGCTAACGTAAGCAAAATAGTAAATCTGACTGCTGGTCAGCACATCATGCGTTTTGTGATCGATGCCAAAGAGTTCAATACCAATAAGTTTACTTTCACTGCGCAAGGTACTCCTCCAGTGCAAACGCAAACGCCTTATGCGGAGGTAATTGGTTTGCCTGGCGTAGTAGAAGCGGAGAACTTTGATAACGGCGGCGAAAGCATGGCTTACCACGATACGGAAGAAGCCAATCTAGGCGGTGTGCAACGCACCACTGGACCTGACGTTTTTACTTGCACTAGCTCGGAAGCAACAAATGCTCTGGGCTGGATTAATAACGGCGAATGGGTAGAATACAGCGTCAATGCCGCTACGGCGGGGAGCTACAATATCAACGCGCGCGTTGCCTCGGTGTTCAACACGGGTGTTTTCCACCTGGAGTGGGATGGCAACAATGTCAGTGGCCCTATAGCCGTGCCTAATACGGGCGACTGGCAAGCCTGGCAGAGTGTGACCAAAGCCGTGACACTGACGGCAGGTCAACACATCTTGCGCATTTTTGCCGATGGAGGTAATTTCAACCTCAACAAAATAACCTTTTCGACTGGTATTGTTAACCCTGACCCTTTTCCTATTTCGGGCAGCGTGTATCGCTTGGTCAATCGGCAATCGAAACTGGTGCTGGACGTGAGTGCCTGTTCGCTGGAAAATGGAATGAAAGTGCAACAGTGGGCTTGGTTGGGAGGTAATTGCCAGCGCTGGAAGTTCACCGCGACCGACAACGGGTATTACAAAGTGACGGCTCAGCACTCGAATCAAGCCCTGGAAATTGGTTCTGCCTTGACTACCGACGGCGCGAAAGCCAACCAGTGGCCCAGCAATGACTGCTTCTGCCAGCAATGGAAAGTGGAAGCCACCAGTGGCGGTTTCTACAAACTGACCGCTCGTCATTCTACGCAAGTATTGGAAGTAGGCAATGCCTTGATGACCGATGGCGCACAAGTGAACCAATTCCCTTGGAACACCGCTGCCTGTCAGCAATGGCTTATCGAGCCAGTCCCTGCTTTTGCTCGCCAAGGCGTAGAAGAAGTAACCGCAACGGCTTCTTTGAAATTGTCTCCAAATCCGGCCAGCGACCAAGTAAACGTAACTTGGGAAGGATTAGAAGGTGAAGCGATCACGCTAACGGTAGTTAATGCCTTAGGCCAGGTCGTCCATCAGCAAGGAACGAAAGGTATTTCTTCTCACCAGATGAATACCAGCCAGTTTGGTAATGGTCTGTACATTGTTTCGCTGCATTCCGGCAAGCAAGTATTGAGACAGAAATTAAATATAACCCATGAATAAGCTGTCAGTTATAAATAAACATCACTTTAGTAAATAATAAATTATTGATTTTTAGTTAGATACGTAATTATTCATTGCGTTCCACGCTGGACTCATTATTCACTACTCATGGCTTATTAAGGTATTTAAATAAAAAGCGAAAGTGGCCATTAGCCACTTTCGCTTTTTTTTGTTTAAGGCTGAGATTGGCCTAATTCCTACACATCTATATTAGCGGTATAGCGTTATTGCACGATCAGTTTTTGCTGGCTAATTTTATTCACCTCTTTCATTGTCACGATGTACACACCTTTGGGCAGTTGCGGAATATCGAGCGATTGGCTGCCATTACTCACTTGGATTGGCTGAGGAGCTACTACCACCACTCCGATGTGATTGCTTACGGTGATTTCTGCTTGTCCCTCATAATCCGTCAACAACTGTAAAGCCTTTCCATCAGAGGGATTGGGATACACCTTAAAGCTCGCATCAGTCACGGATGTCTCGATCGTGACAGCCGCCATCTTTGAATAAGCAGCAGTTCCATCGATATCTATTTGCTTCAGTCGGTAGTAGCTCAATCCCATCAGGGGTTTGTTATCCTGATAAGTGTAGCTGAGTAATGCGTGCGAATTCTCAGTAGCCTTCACCCGACCCACCTCCGTAAAAACTTCTGCATTCTGGCTTCTTTCTACTATAAACCAATCGCTGTTCTGTTCCTGGGCAGTAGACCATTCCAAGGCTACTCTTCCCAAAGCCGTGGCCGAAGCACGGAATGACAGGAGTTGAACTGGAAGTATAATCGGTTCCCCACTGACCAAAGCATATTCAGAGAAGGTGCTATAACCAGTCCGACGATACGATGTTTTAGGCGTATAATCGCCCGTAGGACTGGTATTGCTAATGTTCCAGCTAGAGGCGGCATCGTGCCGTTTTGCCAAGGTCATGGTAGAATAGCCAGCCGGCGCACTAGGCAAAAATAATTCTACTTCGTAGAGCGCCGAGCCCATCGGCAATATATCAGGGGTAAGCGTCCAGTAGCCACCCGCATACAACTCATCGAACTGATTGCCATTTTCCACCAAGGGCAAACCAGTCGTTCCGGATGGATTGTTTGGCGTAAAAATGCCCAATATCGAATTCACGCCTAGGTTGGCACTCATGGTCATCTGAGCCCGCTTGTAATGCGTAGCGTCGCCCAAGGGGAAGTCGTAATGGATTGGATCTTCGCGGTAAAACTCCACTTCATCGGCATACATCCAGTTATTGGCATAGGCATCCGAATAGAATCCGATCGTACATTGGTTATTGGTTACCTTGATGCCCGTAATGGAAATCTGTACCCATTGGTTGCTGGTATTACCGATTGTGGACGTTAGTGCGGTTGAACCGTAATCTTTGGCTTCCATATAGGCCGATTTTTGGCTTCCTCCGCCCTTTACCCAAGCCTTCATCGTATAGGTGCCGTTGGTTAAGCCCGTCAGCGTTTGGTAAGTATATACCTTGTAATCACCGCCGGGAGTCCAATGGGTGAGGTGATACGCACCGCCATATGTACCAGCATAGGCTTCCGAAAAATCAGCATTCTCGCTGTTTGTGCTTGTCGCGGTACTCCAGCCAGTAAGCGTTGGTGTACTTGCATCAAAGCTCGGGTTAACAACCAACTGTTGATGGAATTCAACATCATCCATATACGCCCACTTATTCGCAGTAGAAGCTGACCAGAACCCAATGGTACATTCGCCATTGGTAACCTGAATGTTGGTAATAGAAATCTGAGTCCAATTGGCCAATGCTCCGAAGTTAGTCTGCAAGGTCGCACCGCCAAAGTTCTTGGCTTCCATATACGCAGCACTTTGTCCGCCGCTGCTTTTTACCCAAGCTTTCAAGGTATAAGTGCCTGTAGCTAAGCCCGTGATGGTTTGGTAGGTATAGAGGTGGTAAGCACTTGTGCTCGAATGTGTGAGGTGATAGTTACCCGAAACCGGATTTCCCGTTTCGGTATAGTCGGCGATGGGCGTCCAATCGGTGGTCCAACCCGCCGGGGTAGACGTGGCTGCATTGTCGGCCTCAAAAGCTGGATTGACGACCAACCCGTTCTTTATAATGCCTCGGCGTAAGTTTCCAACTACGTAGGAAGTACCCGAGTACGAAGCAATGGCATTCTGAGCCGTATTGGACACATAAAGTTCGTAAGCATTCGTTTTAACCAAACCTTGCGATAAAGTCAAGGTACCCGTAACGGTGATGTTGCTTCCCAGCACAGCAGACCCAGAAGGTTTGTTGACGCGTAGATTTGTGTATTGCCCTCCGGTAAGCGTCTGATCGGTCAAGCCGATCAGGGTCACCAAAGATTGGCTGTCGCGGATCAGGGTTCCGTTATTAATAATATTGCCACATACGTTTAGCTCCGAAAATTGGCTGATACTTAGGGAAGCCCCTGGCTGAATGGTAAGGCTACCTACCGAACCCGTGCGGAGACTATTGGCACTCACGCCAGCGGGAATAATTGGGTAGTTGGCAAGCCCACTAGGAATGATTACATCATCATCGCAAGTGGGCAGCGTACACGAACCCCAGTTGTCGGCATTGAACCAATTGGTGCTATAGCCTTTCCAGATGAATTCGTATACCTGCGCATAGGCCGGAGACGGCGTCTCCAGTGGTGATATAAAGCTAATGTCATCAATGGCAATGTCATTGCCCAGGTTTTCGATACTCAGGTTTCGGATGGATAGTTCCATGGAGGTCAGATTCCCACTGTTGAAATTGATGGTAAACTTAACCCAGTTACACTCGGTTGGTATGGTAATGTCAGCTCCGACTCGTTTACAATCTACGTATAAGCCAAAAAGGAGGTTGTTTGCTGCGTTTTCTACACCCGCTAAACTGCTGGCATAGAAAGAGAAGGTGTAATTTGTCCTTGGCGTTACCGTTACTCTTTGTGCCCATAGTTTTTTAGAAGCGGCCGTGCTTGCGTTGCCGATCAGCATATTGCCGCCGGAAATAGGGGAACGTTCAGACTCTAGGTCAAAGTCGCAAAAGCTGGAGTGCTGGGGCAGAGGGTTGTTTGCAATGACATAGGTGCCTTCCGTATACAACCCATTGACCGCGGAATTATAGGTATACTCCGTATCAAAATACGGGCTTTGGGGATCGGCTGGATCAGTCGACGAAAAATCTCCATTGATAATCAAATTAGTTTGCGCCTCGCAGACCATTACTGGCAATACCAGTCCTAGCAAAAGAGCGAGTTTGATAAAATTGGTGGCAAAACGGTGGATGGTTGAGGTAGTAGAGGTGTGGCTCATGCGATTCCTTCAGTCTAATGTCTTTATAAGTATCAAATCTCTGCCGTAAATAGGAAAAAGTGTAGAAAGGTAACCAAGTTCACTGCTTTCTTACATGAGTTTTGTTTAATAAACGCATACGAGTAAAAAGTTAGTTTTTTTTAATTAATGGAAAGTATAATATATTATAAATCAGTATTTTAGTACATTCATATACAAAATGTATGTAAAAGGAAACCCTGATTAGATTATTTGTTAAAGATAATCGAAAGTGGTAATAGTTATAAAATATACAAATTGGTTAAATATAACTCTTACACAAATTCAATCTTATTTACAGGAGGCATCAAATGGCCAAAAAGCTCCAATGGTTTTGATTTAGCGGCTTGAGGTTGCCTATTATTATAGAGTACAAGCAGTGGGTGGTTGCTGCGGCTGAATGGGCTGAGCTATACTACCTTGCCTTCTTTGGTGTACTCACGCATAATGGCGCGTTCCAGCAACGGGAAGTCAAGCCGGCAGGATTGGTTAGCCAGCACTTCTACTGCGCAATAATGCGCCACGTTGATAATGCCAGCACCAGTAAGTTCATAGCGAGCCGCCACCTGTTGCCAGTCAATGTCAGCAGCAATTTCGATTTGGGGAGGAAAGGTGTTGCGCCAGAGGGCGTACCGCTCTTCGGCGAGCGGCATGGGGAAATGAATAATGGTCTGAAATCGGCGGACAAAAGCTTCGTCTATGTTGGCGCGCTGGTTAGTGGCCAATATCACCAATCCATGGTAGCCCTCGATGCGTTGCAGCAGATAGGCTACCTCCTGGTTGGCGTACTTGTCGTGGGCATCCCGGATGTCGGTTCGTTTGCCGAATAGGGCATCGGCTTCGTCAAAAAATAAGATCCAGTTTTTGTTTTCTGCTTTATCGAAAAGCCTCGACAGGTTTTTTTCCGTCTCTCCAATGTATTTGGACACTACGCGGGACAAGTCAATTCGGAACACGTCTTTATTGGTATGTTTTCCTAGCAGCATGGCCGTCAGGGTTTTGCCTGTTCCTGGTGGTCCGTAAAACAGCGCACGGTAGCCGGGCTTTATTTTTTTCTTCATGCCCCAGACACGCAGCAGCGTATCACTGTGCGTAATCCAGTTTTCGATTTCATGGATTTGGTCCATGGTGTTGGGATGTAGAACCAGGTCGTCCCATTCCATTTCGGTCTCTATGTATTCGGCTGGGAAATCGATACTGAAACGCGGCTTGCTGACCGTGCCAATAGTAAGCTGTTCCACCATTTCAGGATCAAGCACCAGGCGACCGCTCATCAAGGGTTCGCCTTCGCGTACGGGTTCGAGCCAGAGAATATGTTTGCGGGCAAACCAGTGCTCATTACTCAGGATGTGCTGCACAGCAAGTCGTTTGTCAAGATCATCGCCAGCAAGGATGAATTGGGCCGTTTCGCCGGTGGGAAGAATGCCCCGGTGGCTCGTGCCTTTTACGCCGCCGAACTCAGGAAAGTCGCCGCCTTCGGGAAGGTGTTCGGCAATGATTTGGTTAAAAAAATGAGGTTGCAAGTGAGGAGCCAGGGCCAGCAGCAGGAGAATGTATTCCTCGAAGGAGGGTTGGTGTGTTTCGATAACTGCGGCAAAAGGCGAGTCATCCTTATAATACGCAGTGCCGCTTACTTCTATTTCCGGCGACTCGCCCGCATGCACTTCCAACCGCCCGGCGATGGTAGTATGCAGGTAGCGAAGGGCGGCGGAAAGATTAGAGGTATTAGTCATGAACAATTAACAATTAACAATTAACAATTAACAATTAACAATTAACAATTAACAATAAATCATCTAATTGTAAATCAATTAAATAGGGTTTAGGAAAGTGTTGTTTATTTATACTTTATGTTTTTCTACGTCAGCAATCGCTTGTGTTGGCGAATGTCCGGCGGCAACGGATTCTATGACTGGGTGGTAGGTCATTGCGTCGCGGAGGGTAGTGGCAACCAGGGCTTTTAGCAGCTTTATTTCCACTTTAGGCGTAATAAGAAGGAGTCCATCACGGTAACGCACTTCTCCTTGCTCGGAATCCATCTCAAAGCATCCGCCGAGCAAACCAAAGTTAATTCGCGTAATTAACTCAGACATGGCCTCCCATCGCTTCTGGGAAGCCTTTGCCCGATAGGCTACGTACATAATAAGTCTCTGGGCAGTACTTGACATTGCGAATAAAACCCCGGAGAAATGGGCATCATTCGGAAGTGGGCAAATAACTAATGTATAACTATCCATGGGCTGTATATGCACCTGCCATCCCAAGTCCGAACAGATTTTCTCTAGTGCCTGACGTAATGCTAATTCATTCATCATTAGTTTGTTATTGGGTTTTTTTCTGGGTTTTTATTTGTTCATAAAAGTCACCTGCCAATCGACTACGCCGACTTTGGTCGTTACACTAAAGGTGTGGCCTCCGATAGCGTGTTTCACCAGGAAATCAGCGACCTTTTTGTCTATTCTCGCTTCAATGACTCTTGCTTTTTCGTCCAGCAAGGCGGGATGGGCAGTGTCGAGAACGTCTTGAAGAGCAGAATTTTCCTTACCAAGATCTATAAAAAGATTACCAGTTTCATTAAATGCCGCTTTAGCCAAAGCTTTAATTTGTTGAACGACTACGGTGCGTTCTACTTTAGCCACACTAACCCCTTCTTTACTGAGTATTTCCGCTGCATTTTTGACCTTACCCTGGAACACTTGCTGGAAATGCCGCTTCATGTCGCCCCAGGCTACTACGTGACGGCGATGCCACTTGTTAGCGCTTTTAAAAGATCCTGTACCGGTCATGATATTCTTGGAACCAGTATAAAGCGTCCGAAGCTCTCGCTTCGTATCAGGCTTCCATTTAAACCTGCCAAAATCCAGATGCGCCTCTTCAATGATCGAATCGGGGCCTCCTTTGGGTACCTTATGCGGTGGCTTTTTCTTTTTCGGATTAACTTCTCCGGCCAGATATACATTTTCCTCTTTGTCGGTGCTTGATTCGACAACCAAGTCTAAACTGACAAGTTTGTATTTTTTCTTGATTGCAGGCAGACGACTTCTGACTTTGTCCAGGTCGGGCTCAGGGCCAGTTAATAAGGCTTCTCCTTCAGAGAGTCCACTGTCGAGGTCTTTTTCCTTCTGCTCATCCGTCCGTTCATCCTTCTTATCCTTGCCAAATAATTTCCCAAACAACTTCTTTGCTTGGGTTACAATCCAAGCTATGGCGCCGTCTAATGCTTTATCGACGGCACCTCGTACCTTGCCGATCACTCCCAGGAGCTTATCGGCAACCTTGCCTAGTCCTATAAAACCGGCCAGAAAACTAATAGCCAACGACAACAAGCCAGCGAGTATCTTCTCTACGCGATTAGCGGCGGCTCCAATGGCACCGCTAGCAATGGCCACGATGGAGTCGATGAAAGCAGTAACCACCTGAATGATCTTGGCAATCTTCTCCACAAATACCATCACCGTATCGTAGATCGAGATGATAGCCGAGATGAAGCCCGCTCCGGGAATAAACATAGCAATAAGCTTCGGAATGGCCTTTTTGATTACCGTGTCAATGACAAAATCAGTGATGCCGCCAATGACGGTATCCTTCAAATCGCTGAGTTTTTCTTTGATCAGATCCCAGGCAGCAGTCGGTCCACCTTTCACAAGTGCAACGATGATGTCAAAACCTGTTTCCAGGCCTTTCATGATCATTTCTCCATTTTTGCCAAGGGCTTTTACAATTTTACCACGAATGTTGGCCCAGGAGATTCCCAGCACACTCAACACAAACTTTCCTACCTCAATGAGTGAGAAAGCCTTAGGAATATAGACACCTGGAAGCGAACCGGTGAGCCAGTCGATAAGCCCGGTCTTGAGGTGTGTTCCAAAGTTGGCCGCGAAATTCTGGAAGCCGAGCATGGCGGCTTTGACCAGGTTGCCGACAAAAGGTAGTGGGTTTTTCAGAATGCTCTTGAGGGCGGCACCGGTTTTCTTGATGTAACCCATCGCGCCAGGCTTCACTACATCGAAGACGATCTCAAGCAAGGTCCAGATGGTATTGAGCCCCCAACTGATAAAATCGGTGGCGATATTGACAAACGCACCGACGACTTTCGTGAACGCGCCGACAACACTAACAATGTCCTGAAAAGTAAGTGATCGGATGGTATCGACAATCTTGCGGGGGATGACGCGGACAAAGCCCATTAAGCCAGACAAGGCGCCCTGGAACCAAGCCCAGGCGCGGGCAATGGCATTGCCTTTCTTGATGTTTTCCCAGATATCCTCTTGGCCGATAAACTTCATAAAGCCGCCCAGGAGATTTTCGGCTGTGCGTGGCACTGGTTCGCCAGTGACGGGGTCTTCGCCGAGGATGGCTTTGAGCAGGTCGTAGCCGCGCGTTCCCTGTGCCAAAGCTGCCAACGGTTTCAGAATAGCCTCTTTTACCATTTTAAGTAGCTCAGATACGACGCTGCCTCCAAAGGAAATAAGCCGTCCAATGGGGGCGGTGAAAATACTTTTGGCGCGTTCCCATACACCGCCGAGGTCGAAAATATCTTTCCAGCTAAGTGAATCCATAAAGCGTTTCAGTCCAGCAATAATATCACTACCGATATCACCGAGGGTCGTAATCTTTTGCTCCACCCACGCTGCTGCCTTGTTGATAATGCCGTGATTATCTAGTGCTTGGGTAATAAAGTTGCCGCCGGGTACTAGCTCAATCAATGCCCGCAGAATATTGGCAGCATTCCGGTCGGTGGCGCGCATGTTGATCGGGTTGAAGCCCAGTACAATCGTCAGCAGCCGGAAGCCAGGAATATTGTAAGCCCACTCAGCGAATTTATCTAAGGCATCCTGCACGCCGAGGCGTTGCACGGGCGGCGGCGTAGCGGTGGTACTCACTTGCGGACTGCGCTGTATGGAGTGTCCCTGCTGGATAGTATGGGTCAGTTCATGGGCCAGCAATTGTTTGCCCTCGCTGGTGCCGGGCTGGTACTGGTCGCGGGAGAAAAATACGTGGTTCTGGTAGGTAAAAGCCCTTGCGCTCAACTGGTTGCTCAACCCGGCTGATTCAGAGTCGTTATGGACACGCACGTTGCTGAAGTCGGCTCCGAAGCGGGGCTCCATGTAACTGCGCACATCGCCGGAGAGTGGCTGGCCGCCAGTGGTTTGGTTTTGAATGGCCGATTGGGTACTGGCACCAACCGCAGGCGTTCCATCGCCGCCTTTGCGTTGGAGCTTATCTTCTTTCATTTCCGCCTTTTGCACCTTCTCTTCTGGCATGGCGGCTTTCTGGATCTTTTCTTCCTCCTTTTTCTGCAACTTATCATCCGCCTGTCGCTGTAGTGGTTGCTCTTTCGCGGTCGGGGCAGGCATTCGCATCACTTTACTTGCCATTGTATCGGCTTCCTGCTCGAACTTATCGCCGGGCTGGTTTACCGTCATTTTCATCTGGACGGCCGGGGAAGCCGTTTCCGTTACCGGCGCAAAAAAATCTCCGCCACCTGCCTTCGCAAAGAAAGGCTGGCTCGTCGCCTGTGTAGCAGTTGCCGAAGTGGTGGTAGACGATTTTTCTGAACCTGTCTTCATGTCATTTTGGATTGTACCGTCGGTCGTAGCAGCGTTACACCGTAACGCTGTAGCCGCGCCGTAATTCCCTTTCCACGCGTTCCCTGCCCGTGTCGTGATTGTGGTGCGTTACCTCGTTACATTGTAACGAGGCTACATTCCTTCTACATTCCCAATGGAGGGCTGACGCTTAAACTCCCCAACTCCTAAACTCTCCAACTCCCTAACTTTATAGGCTCCATTCTACCCACAGCATTCGTTCCATCCAGGGTAGTTTTATCATTGAAATTCCCCAGGGCAATTGGTCTAATAAAATGTCAAAAGACTGCGGTTCTACTTGCAGCAGCCAGTCGCCATCGTCGCGCAGGGAAAGTTTTCCTGGCCGAAGGAGGAAAGTCCCGCGGAGGCCATCGGGAGTCGTATTTCTCAAGGCTTCCCAGTGGCGAATAACGGCTTTGAGCAGGGCAGTAGCTTCTTCTTTTTCTGCCTCTAGCAAGGTTATATCTAGCTCTACTGGCGTTTCCAGTGGGATATTGCACAGTATTTTGGGCAACATCAATTCATATTCCGGTGCAACGGACTGCCCAGTAGCTAGGTAATGCAGCAAGCACAAGGCCCGGTCGGGGTGCAACAGTTTGTCTTCACCAGCCAAACCCAAGGCCTCGAAAAACCGGGGAAGAAATGGGTTGAGCAAAACCAAGCCAGCATTGTCGATGTAAATACCTTCTTTGCTTTCAGCCGCTTCTGGCACAGTTTCGGACGGTTCTTCCTGGAAAGTAGGTGGTTCTTTTCCGGCTGACAATGGATGATTGGAATGAGCCTTAGTTCCTGAGGTGTAGCCCGGCCATTGCCTTTCTAATGCATTTTTCAAGTCCGCGCCCTGGCTTCCCATGTCCGGCAGGCTGTGCCAGGCATCACCAATCAGTTGCTTCTCAGTCGTAGTTTCGCCTTTTGCCATCCGCGCCAATGCGACTTCCGTAAGCTGGTTCGTAAACCTTTCTATAGCCGTTGTTTCTATCCCGGAAGTGTACAGACTCTTGCGTATATTCTCCACCGTTTCTCTGGCTGCCGGGGCAAAGCGAGCAAGTAGCCTATCTCTAAAATGAACAGAAAACTGCCGCAATAGCCTCTTTCTGGCGGTGGCTGTCACTAACGTTCGGAGCAAGGCCTCTTTTCCGAAACGGAAGCCTGCATCGGCTACCCAGGAATCAAGTATGGCTTGCTCAAAAGTTTTGCCTTCGGTCAGCCGAAAAGACCAGGGCAGTCTACCCGTTCTTAAGAAGTACGCGAAGGCTTCTTCCAGCGCCTGGACTTCCGTTTTAGGCTGTACATGATTGGAAAAGGTAGCGGTCGGTGCTGCTTCCGCAGATAGTTGTTCCCGAATGGCTTTTTCTACTGCCTGCGCCACGGTTTGAGCAAGGTCAGCTTCCAGGCGTTCCATAGATAAAGTTCCGGCGTCTATCTCCAGCCGCTCTATGTACAGATGTCCCGCAGTAGGGGCATGGCGATCCAGTACTCGTTCCAAGGCGGGCAATAGCCAGTCGTTGCACAAGCGGCTGAGGCGTGCCTGCAAAGCCAGTCCATCCGATTCGGTGCCGTTGATGCTGATGTGGAGGTATTGCTGCCGGATGGTATGGATCATGACTCAATGTTTTTTTCGGTGGTATCAAAGCATCCCCGTTTGGTGATAGGGCAAACGCATGATATTTACTTTAGTAACTCTTTGAGATATTCTACATCG
>JAZKGK010000288.1:0-2460 GCA_040385915.1 Bacteroidota bacterium | reverse complement strand
ATGCTTTCCCTTACGTAAATGGAAAATTGTTTGAAGAACATTTGCCAACCGCCGCTTTCGACAGCCAGATGCGCAGCATATTGATGGAGTGTTGCCTGCTTGATTGGGGCAAGATTTCTCCGGCAATATTCGGTTCGCTTTTTCAAAGCGTCATGGACGCAAAAGCGAGGCGAAACTTAGGTGCACACTACACAAGTGAAAGAAATATACTAAAGCTCATTAAGCCCCTGTTCCTCGATGAGCTGACCGGCGAATTCAACAGCGTTAAAGACAGCAAGGCCAGGCTGCAAAAGTTTCATGATAAAATAAGTGGTCTCCGGTTCTTAGATCCGGCCTGCGGCTGCGGCAACTTTTTGATCATCGCCTACCGTGAAATTCGCCTCCTCGAAATAGAGATCATCAAGCAACGGCTGAAGCTTGAAGGCTTTAGGGAAGAGGTACTTCGGGAAGCAAAGATGGATGTCAGCTACCTGGTGCAGTGCGATGTAGACAGGTTTTACGGAATAGAATATGAAGAGTTCCCGGCGCAGATTGCGCAGGTAGCGATGTGGCTCGCTGATCACCAGATGAATCAACTCGTAAGCAACACCTTTGGTGAATATTATGTGCGCCTTCCCTTACGCAAAAGCGCCACCATCGTGCACGGCAATGCCTTGCACATTGACTGGCAAAGCCTGATAGCCCCTATACCTTGGGAGAACGGGCAATCGAAGTATGATTTTATTCTGGGAAATCCTCCGTTCATAGGTTCAAAGTTTATGACGAATGAGCAGAGAACAGATATTGAAAACTTATTCCAAAAAGTAAAAGGTGCGGGAACGTTGGACTACGTTTCAGGTTGGTATAGTAAGGCGGCAAAATATATGCAGGAATATAATTTTAATGGGCCAACAAAAGATTTTTTGAATGATCAGTCGTTACGTCGCACTCTTCTAAGCTCTAACAGTGGTCAACAAACCACAACTGCCTTTGTATCCACCAACTCTATCGCTCAAGGCGAGCAAGTAGGAATATTATGGAACGATTTGTTCATCAAGTACAAAATCAAAATTCATTTCGCTCACCGGACTTTTAGTTGGAGCAATGAAGCCAGAGGTAATGCTGCAGTGCACGTGGTTATTATAGGGTTCGCAAATTTTGATATCGGTAGCAAACGGCTATTTGAATATGAACATATAAAAACAGATTCTCACGAGATGAGGGTTAAAAATATAAGCCCATATTTAGTAGAAGGTGCCGATGTTTATCTAACTTCCAGGCAGTACCCGATCTCTAATGTACCTCCAATTGGTATCGGAAATAAGCCAATTGATGGAGGCAGTTATTTATTTTCTGAGGCGGAGAAAAAAGACTTTGTAAAAAAAGAACCTCAAGCAGAAAAATATTTTAAAAAGTGGCTTGGCAGCGATGAATTTATCAATGGATATCATCGATGGTGTTTATGGCTTGGCAATTGTCCTCCACATGAATTAAAGTTGATGCCGGAAGCGGTTAATCGAATTGAAGCAGTAAGGAAATTTAGAATGGGAAGTAAAAGCGAACCAACAAGAAAATTATCCCAAACACCCACAAGATTTCATGTTGAAAATATGCCTCTAAGTAACTACTTAATCATTCCAGAAGTATCATCTGAACGCCGAAAATACATCCCCATGGGCTTTCAATCTCCGGATGTATTATCTAGTAACTTGGTAAAGATTGTGCCCAATGCTACACTTTTTCATTTTGGAATTTTAACCTCTGAAATTCACATGTGCTGGGTGAAGTATACATGTGGCAGGCTGAAAAGCGACTTTAGGTATTCCAAAGATATTGTCTACAATAATTTCCCCTGGCCAGAAAACCCAACTGAAAAACAGGTGCAAGCCGTTGAAGCCGCCGCACAAAACGTATTGGATGTGCGGGCCCAATTTCCTGAATCCAGTCTGGCTGATTTATACGATCCCAATACAATGCCACCTGTATTGGTGAAGGCCCACCAGGCTCTAGACAAAGCTGTTGAACTTTGCTACCGCCCTCAAGCATTCGTCAACGAAACTAAACGCATTGAATTTTTGTTTGAGTTGTATGATAAGTATACAGCAGGGTTGTTTGTAAAACAGAAAAAAATAATCAATAAACCTCGTTAGGTATATATGTCAACTGGAATAAGAAGACCTGTTTTCGACGCAGGCGTTTTAGAGGCCATTAGTAAAACAATCGGAGAGACAAATGATGGTCTTACCGGAACTGAAATTGGCAGACTTTTAACCCAATGCAACATCCAAGACATCGATCCTGCAAATACTAAATGGAGAAGGGTCTATCATGCTTTTGTCGAATGGCAGAATATCAACCAATGCTCAAATCATATTTTAACTTTTATACAATCTGCCTTAAGCCCCGTTAGATACATTGGGAAAGAAGAATTATTTCATTATCGGCGCAACGAAATGAACAAGCGGCTTTCATTTATCGGCT
>JAZKGK010000287.1:10507-11861 GCA_040385915.1 Bacteroidota bacterium | reverse complement strand
TGTTTTTGAGGAAAGGGTTTGCCAGGGATTTTCGATTTCTTCCATAGAATTGAGTTGTTTGCTGACGCAAAATAAGGGTAAAATTCTATTTCCAATGTTTCTTTTGCAGCAAAACTATACGCTGGTTCGTGAATGAATTTTAATGTATACTCAGTAATTTGCGCTTAACCTTTATTCTATCCCCTATGAAATGGCTTAGCCAATTATATCTCTACCTCATTGGCTGGAAAATTGCCAGTCGTTTGCCCAAAGAAATAAAGAAATGTGTGCTGGTCGCTGCTCCTCACACCAGCAATGAAGATTATTTTATTTGCCTGGCTACGCTTTACGCCTCCGGTACACGGATTCGTTTTCTGGCCAAGAAGGATTTGTTCAAATTTCCGTTGGGTATATTGATGCGCGCCACCGGCGGCATTCCGGTAGATCGCTCCAAGCACAATAATATGGTAGACGCCATGACCCATATGTTCCAGGAAAAAGAAGAGCTCATCCTGATGATTCCAGTAGAAGGGACTAGAAGCTACGTGAAAGAATGGAAATCAGGTTTTTATCACACGGCCATCGGTGCAGGCGTGCCCATAGCGCTCGGCGTCCTCGATTACGGAACCAAAACATCCAGCTTTGGCGACCTATTTTACCCTACAGGCGACTATCAAAAGGATTTACAAGAGATACAAACCTTTTACCGAAGATTCCGCGCCAAATATCCCGAAAAATCTAGCCTAAACACGTAGGTTGATGCGGTTCGCCCGCTCCGGCGGACCGGCTGCGATGCTGATGAGGTAATGGGCGGATGAGCGGATATCAGTTGTGATGGGGGTGAAATATGATCGCTGACACCTGTACCTATTAAAAAATGACTACTGAAAACATAAGCATTCGCGTAGCGGAGGTGAAAGACATTCCAGCCATTATTTATGTAGCAGAAGCGACCTGGACCTATACCTACCGCGATTTTATTTCTCAGGAACAGATTGAGTTTATGTATGCCGAAATATACCATCCCGATGCCTTACAAAAGCAAATGACGGAGTTGGCGCATACATTCCTATTGCTGTATCTGGATGAAATACCCATCGCGTTCGCCTCTTTTGCTCCTCGCGGCGCAGACCAGACTGTATTCAAACTGCATAAAATTTATTTATTACCAGATCAACAAGGCAAAGGGCTGGGCAAAGTCCTGATAGAAGAAGTATGCAAACGAGTACGGGAAGCTGGGGGGCTATTCCTAGATCTGAACGTAAATAGACACAACCCTGCCCGTCATTTTTACGAACGATGCCATTTTCAAATCATCCGTGAAGAAGACATCCCCATTGGTTCATTTGTCATGAACGACTACGTGATGCGGAGG
>JAZKGK010000287.1:0-10407 GCA_040385915.1 Bacteroidota bacterium | reverse complement strand
TTGTCTGTGTCGGTTGAAAACTGGTTGGTTATACGATTAGCCACGATGGCATTGAGTGAAATCATGTCGTGGCCGAGCAATTGACAAAGGGCATAGTATCCAGCAGTTTCCATTTCAAAGTTTGTCAACCGATAGCCCTCGTATCTAAACGTGCGAAGGATATTTACTAATTGCGGAATTTTCAAGGCTAACCTGATTTCCCTTCCTTGTGGTGCGTAAAAGCCTGGACAGGTCACCGTATTGCCTTCAAACATATCATATCCGTAGTGTGCTTTCAAAGCCGCCGAACCGGACACGCAATACGGTTGAAAAGGCAGCCCTAATTGCCCTTGCAGCGTTTGAGTAAGTACTTGCTGGCTTTCGGTTTGGAGAAGTTGGTAGAAACACATCAGTGTATCCAGGCCAATGGCCGAAGCAGAAGCCACACAACTGTCGACCGGAATATCGGTTTGCAGACTACCAGAAGTGCCAATACGAATAATTTGCAGCCGCTTCTTTTCTGTCTTCACCTCCCGCTTCAGCAAGTCTATATTCACCAGCGCATCCAACTCCGTAAGAAGAATCTCGACATTGTCCGTTCCGATTCCGCTGGAGATAACCGTCAATCGCTTCGAGCCGAGTCTGCCCGTATGCGTCACAAACTCGCGCCGGTTGATCCGAAGCTCCACTACATCGAAATACTGGGTGATTTTAGCCACCCGCTCCGGGTCACCGACCACCAGGATAGTGTCAGCAATATCTTCGGGACGCAGGCCAAGGTGATATACACTATTGTCAGGATGCAGAATCAGTTCGGAGGCTGGAAGCATGGGATGGATTGGAGGTTAATAAAAAGCAACACCTGGCAGATTTGGGATATCTGTCAGGTGTTGCTTTTACTTTTTAATCTATTATAGTTGGGGCTTTATACTTTCCTTGTCTAATGGTTTGCGTTTTGCGTTCAGGTATGGATTATAGCCGTTCGCGTCTTTCACATAATAGCCAGTACCATCATAGGTACGCTTATCGGGATGCGTCTGGCAATCGGGTGAACAAGCGCCCTCTTGTTCCCAACCACACTTCTCACAAATAGACACATGAATATTGCAACTAGGGTTAGCGCAATTGACCATACGGTCGCTGATATCATTGCAAATAAAGCAGCGCGAAATTACGGCAGGATTCACTTGATTGACCTCTACTGCCACGCGGTTGTCGAACACGTAGCACTTGCCTTCAAAATCCTCGCCTCCTTCTTCCATCCCGTATTTAATGATGCCTCCGTGCAGTTGGTACACGTTTTCAAACCCCTGTTCGAGCAAAAAAGCACTGGCTTTTTCGCATTTAATACCGCCTGTACAGTAAGTAAGGATCTTTTTATCTTTAAACTGTTCCAGTTCTTTTACCTTTTCGGGAAACTCCCGAAAGTGATCAATGTCAAGGGTAACAGCATTTTTAAACTTACCCAAATGGTGTTCATAGTTAGAACGAACATCCAGAATAACTACGTCTTCCTCATCTTTCAGCTTCTTAAATTCCGCTGGGGCAAGGTGAATACCCGTCCGCTGGTTAGGATCGATATGCGGTAAATCGCCGTGAACAATTTCGGACTTTACGCGCACGTGCAACTTCTGGAAGGCATTGCTATCGTATTGATCTACCTTAAAATCAATCTTAGCAAAGCGTAGGTCAGCTTTCAGATGCTCCATATACTTTTCGCAATCAGCAGCCAAACCAGAAACGGTGCCATTCAAGCCTTCCGCAGCCACAATAATGCGTCCGCGCAGGTTATTATTAAGACAAAACAGGTGGTGTTCTTCGCGGAATTGATCCGGATTAGCAATAGGTGTGTAGCAATAATACAGTAAGATTCGGTATGCTTTCATAATAAACGAATCTGGTCGGCATCCCGACAGGTGTTTGACTAAAGTTTCGGACTGCAAATATAAGTAGAAAAGCGATTGGGCAAATCAACTGTATCAGAAAGGGAGGAGAATTTCAGCCGCTTTAAAATCATGCACCTTACACCCTAACTTGACCTAAAGCAAAAAGAGCCCCTATACATTGCGTATAGGGGCTCTTTTGTTGTCCGACCAGGTCTCGAACCTGGACTCTTCTGAACCAAAATCAGACGTGTTGCCAATTACACCATCGGACAGGGCCTTTCTTATTGTGCTGCAAAAATAGACATGCTTTCTTAATTCCCAAAAATATTGTGGAAAAAGATTTCAATAAAGGCTAAATACTTTTAATGGTCACACGCCAGCCACCTCAACCTCACGTACAATTTTCTTCACCAAACCTTGTAAAACCTTGCCTGGACCGCATTCAATGAAGGTTTTAGCGCCATCTTTCACCATTTGCTCTACCGATTGAGTCCAGCGTACCGGAGCCGTTAGTTGCGCAATCAGGTTGTTTTGGATGAGCTCTACTTCCAGGGCAGCCTGCGCCGTTGCGTTTTGGTAAACAGGACAAAGGGGTTTCTTGAATTTAGTTTGCCGGATGGCCTTGGCCAGTTCTTCTCGTGCTGGTTCCATGAGAGGCGAATGGAAAGCGCCTCCTACGGGCAAAAGCAATGCTCGCTTAGCTCCGGCCTCTTTTAGTTTTTCGCAGGCTATTTCTACGCCACGGATGGTGCCAGAAATAACTACCTGGCCTGGACAGTTAAAATTAGCGGCTACGACTACATCAGCTATTGAAGCGCATATATCTACTACCTTGTCATCATCCAATCCCAAGATAGCTGCCATGGTAGAAGGATTCTGTTCACAGGCTTTTTGCATAGCAGCAGCGCGCTTGGCAACGAGCCTTAGGCCATCTTCAAAAGAAAGGGCTTTGCTAGCAACTAAGGCCGAAAATTCGCCCAGGGAATGTCCTGCAACCATAGCCGGTTTGAAATCGGTGATGGTAGAAGCCAGCGCAACAGAATGAAGAAAAATGGCGGGCTGGGTTACTTCTGTTCGCTTCAATTCTTCTTCTGAGCCTTCAAACATCACTTTGGTAATAGCAAAGCCCAGGATGTCATTTGCCTGCTCAAACAGTAGTTTGGCTTGTGGAACGGTATCATACAAGTTCTTGCCCATGCCCGGAGATTGGGAACCTTGTCCAGGAAAAACGTATGCCTTCATAGTATGTTTATGAGTTTATGGGTTGGTAAGTTTATAAGTTATCAGGCTACTTTGGTTAGTGATAGATTATCGGCGCCAAAGGTAGATAAATTAGTATAGAAGGGCTAGGCCAAAAAGCGTTGTCTCATTTCGGGTGTGGGCAGGCGGCAGGATTCCTGCTTGCCAAACCAGCGGTATCGGTTGCGTGCCACCAGGTCGTAGAAAAAATCCCGTATAAAGCGGGGGACTATTTTAAATCCGTAGAGGAGCGGCCACAGTCCGGCAAGGTTACGGGCAATTTCTAATGCCGCATCGGACTTTTCGTAAGCCTTTCCATCCTTAATCAGCACCACACTGCGAAGCCTGTCGTCGGATAATTTATTGGCTTCGTAATGATGTGCTGCCAACAATTGCTGCCCTACTTCCGACTGAAGCGGCGCAAACACAAACTTACCAGCTTTATCGTGGTCAATGATGTAGTTAATCGTAGCGTTACAAAAGTTGCAGACGCCATCAAATAAAATGGTGTACATAGGCTTAATGAGTATATACGAGGTGCGCTATTCATTCATCCGCACAGCTGCAAATTTACACATCTATCCATCTACTTAATTTGGTAAACTAGAAGGGTTGTGCTTATTTTTGAATAAATAATTCTATTAATTGAGCAATTATGAAAAACCTGTTGATTATTCCTTTTGTGATGTTGATCGCTGTTGGTGCATACGCACAAAAAAAAGGAAAAAAGGAAAATAAAGAGAATATTAACGTAAGTACACCTACTACCCTCCGTTCGCCTAAGTCCGAAGCCCCCGCAGTAGATTTAAAATTCCTGCCTTTATTCGGTGGGCAGCCCCGGTCAGCCGCCCAACAGCAGGAAGATCAAGCTTTCCTGGCCGACTGTGACCGCAGTTTTAGTACCCGAGAGGAGGCCAGTAAATTCTTTGAAACCCGCGCCTGGGAATATTTGCAGGAAGGAAAGTCAGATACGGCGATTTACCGTTTTAACCTGGCCTGGCTACTCAATAATAAAAGTGTGAATGTCTATTGGGGCTTAGGAGCCATTGCGGCAGAGAAAGGTAAAAACGATAACGCCATCGAGTTGCTGGAAAAAGGATTAGCCCTAGAGCCCAACAATTCTGCACTTTTAGCCGATGTAGCTTCAGTACGCCTGAACAAATACAAAGTAAAAAGTGATAAAAAGGAGTTAAAAACCAGTTTTGATTTGCTGCAAAAGTCCATTCAAGCAGATAGTACTAATGGCGGGGCTTATCTAAAAATGTCGGTAGTATACTTCCATCAGGAAGAGTATGACAAGGCTTGGGAATACTTGCACAAAGGTACTGCCATGCAAATAGGTGGCCTGGACATTGGGTACTTAGCTGAACTAATAGCCAAAAAACCAGACCCCCAAGGCAAGTTTAAGTAAGGTTATTTTCCCTCTTACTCACTAATTACTAACAGATACTCCCTTCCCTATTGACTAATGGATGAAAAACTTTATCAGCTTGCGCTTACTTTTACGCCAGGCATTGGCGACGTACTGATAAAGCAACTCATCAGTTATTGTGGCTCAGCTTCGGGCGTATTCAAAAGCAATACTGTCAAGCTCACACGTATTCCTGGTATCGGCGATGTAATTGCCTATAATATCCAGCACCACCAAAAGAGTTCTTTAGAGAAAGCCGAACAGGAATTACGTCTGATTGAGAAGAAGCCAGTACAAATCCTTTTTTACACCGATGCCAACTATCCTGACCGGCTAAAGCAGCACTACGATTCGCCTGCTTTGTTATATTATCATGGCAATGCAGACCTTAATGCGGCCAGAACGATTGGCATTGTAGGCACCCGGCAAGCAACCGAATACGGTAAGGCAGCAACGGAAGACATTATTCGTGACCTTCAGAAGTATTCCCCATTAGTCATTAGCGGGCTTGCCTATGGTATCGACATTGCTGCCCACCGGGCCTGCTTGAAATACCAAGTACCGACCCTGGGCGTCATGGCTACTGGTCTGGATATTATTTATCCCAGTTCGCACCAGAAAACCGCCGAGGCTATGATTGAGCAGGGTGGCTTGCTTACGGAAAACTGTTTTGGTTCCAAGCCCGATGGCCCCCGCTTTCCGGCGCGTAATCGCATCATCGCTGGTATGAGTGATGCGCTGATTGTGGTAGAGGCTGCCGCCAAAGGAGGTGCTTTAATTACGGCTGAATTTGCCAACAATTACCATAAAGATGTATTAGCCGTACCTGGCGATATGAATCGGCCTACTTCGGCAGGTTGTAATAAGTTGATTCAAAAGAATAAAGCGGTCATTTATACGGATATTGGGGCGTTGCTGGAATTGCTGAACTGGGAGGAGGGCGCTATTAATGCCAAAGGTGCATTTACCTCAAAAACAAGAACCTCCGGTAGTTCCCAGCAAGACAATAATCGACCTTTCCTAGCCGAAGGACTTATTTTCACAGAAGAAGAGAGCCAGGTTATTGCGCTGTTACGTACCCAAAATGAAATGCTAATGGACGAGTTGAGCTGGAAATCTCAAATTCCAGTAAACCGGATGGCCTCTTTACTGCTCAACCTGGAGTTTCAGGGAATAGTAAAAGCCCTTCCAGGTAAAAAGTTTGTACTCAATTAGGAAAACAATAGTAGCAGAGTAGCTTCTTGTTCCTGCGCATTGCTTTTCAAGCAAAGTGCAGGAACAAGAAGCTACTTGGAGTATTAACCATTTCGCAGTGGTTCAGCCTGGGTTAGTTGCATTTCACCTTGCTTGTCGCTTGTAGTTAGCAGGCGAATCTAAGCCATTGCGAGACTGTTTGCGGGTGCTGGTGGGTATAACTGCTCCACTTGCCGGACTTACATTGGTGGTTGCTGCTTGCGCTTTGTAATTTCGGTTAACTACCTCAGCGGCTGGCGTTGCCTCTACGTAAGTAAATGTTTGTAAACGCTCCAGGTTATATTTTTTGGCCAGAGCTGCCTTGTCTGGCTGTTTGTAGTTATGCACCGAGTAAGCTGGATTTGATTTAAACTTAAACGATTTGGGTGACTGAGCGTGTGCAGTATAAACAGTTATAAACAAAATACCCGTCAATAAATATGCTAGCTTTTTCATAGTAATAACAGTGATTGGTTGGTTGCACTATTTTGACTATGTAAAGTTACTTTATGCGACTAAGTATTTAAATACCAACAATTTCTGCTTTTTTTGTGGGTAGTTACTGGTAGCTAACTATGGGTATTTCTACGTATTTTGTATAAGAAAACCTGTATTTAATAATCCTGTATTTATCAATAGTTATCTCCTAATTTGCCATTTCCTCATTGAATTAAGCCTTTTTCCATAGCCTTCCTAACCAAGTCGGCGGTGTTGATGGCCTGCATTTTTCGGAGCACGTTTACGCGATGTTTTTCTACTGTCCTAATGCTGATGAAGAGTTCACTGGCAGTCTGATAATTACTCAAGCCACGGCATATCAACTTCAAAACCTCTAGTTCCCGCGGCGTGAGTGATTCTTCTTCTAGCTCCGGTTTGGCCAAATTCTCCATCACTATCCCTGAAACAGTTGGGCTAAAATATTTACCTCCCTTCATCACAGTGCTAATAGCCTTGTGTAGCTCTTCCGGTTCAGCGTTTTTGAGCAGATATGCCTGGGCTCCGCTGCTAATACTTTTCAAAATATACTCTGGCTCTTCGTGCATGGTAAGCACAATTACTTTTAAGCCTGGATATTGCTGATGCAGCTTTTGTAATGCCTCTAACCCGTTGAGTTCGGGCATAGATATATCTACAAGGGCAACATCAGGTTGGTGTTCTTGTATCAATTGAAGGAGCTGCTTGCCATTTTCGGCTTCGGCTACAACCTTAAATTCAGGTGTCTTCTGAAGAAAAGCTTTCAGACCATCCCGCACCAGGGGGTGATCGTCGGCAATGACCAGGCGTATTTGATTTTCCATGCACTTACGAGTGAATAATAGAAAGAGGCACTGATACGGCTAGCTTAGTTCCGGCATTTATTCCAGTAGTTACTTGACATGTGCCACCGAGCAAATGAGCCCGCTCACGCATATTTCGGATACCGTTTGCGTCCTGCGTCTGTTGTTGATACGCTTCCCAGTCAAAGCCTATTCCATTATCGCGTATGCTTAACCGTATTTGATCTGGTTCGTAATCCACTATGACGTCTATCTGAGTTGCCTGGGCATATTTTATGGCATTATGTATCCCTTCTTGCGCAATACGGTATAGGCCAGTGACACAATCTGATGGCAGTGCAGGGGCATCTGGATGCGTATCAAAGCTACAATTCACAACCCATCCAGTAGCCTGAGCGCTACGGTTACACAAGGATTTGAGGGCGGCTTCTAGTCCAAAATCCCGCAAAACGCTAGGCATCAGGTTATGCGATATACGCCGTACTTCCGTGATAGTTTCGTCAAGAATGGCCTTGATTTCGCGGCGCTCCTTTTCCTGCCCTTCTATTAAATTGACTTTGAACTGAACAGCAGTTAATAACTGACCGATGCCATCGTGCAGTTCGCGAGAGACACGCTTGCGCTCGTTTTCTTCCCCTTCTAGTAAGGCGGCAGTACGTTGGCGGCTCAGCATCTGTTCTTTTTCCTGGCTGGCTTGTAACTGATCACGCATCTGCAAGAGGGCATTTCCTAGGATATCTTCAGGGCTTAGCGGCTCATAAAAAGATTGTAAATGGCCATTGCCAATTTTATAGGCAAACAAAGAGGTCTGTTGAAGCCCCCCAATCAGTTGATTAATGGCTTCTTTCATCTGGCCGATTTCGTCTTGACTATCGATCACGAGCCGCTCTTTTGGCAACATGCCACGCGATAGTTGCAAGACCACTTGTCGGAGCCGCCCGATGCGCTGCGAAAGGGGAGCCGAAACAAACCAGGTAAGTACCGCAATCACAAAACCTACGCCTATGCCAATCAAACCCATTATTTTGCGCATCTGATAGACGGGCTTCATGGCTTCCTCCAAATCTATTTCTGAAATAATAGCCCAACGTAGTCCTGGTACTTGAAGGATATGATAGGCACTGAGTACTGCTACACCTCGATAATCGTTCAGGATAGGATATCCCAACTGGTTCAAAAATGCATTCCTGGTAGCCTGGGTACGAACTTCTATTTTTTCAGGCGGCATGTGAGGAAAAAACCTTGAACTAGAACGCATCCGCCAATCTGACCCTACGACATAAGACTCGCCGGTTTCCCCAAGCCCCGTTCGCAAATGCAATATGTATTCCAGTGGACTCTTAGGAAGCCGCACAACAACGATACCTATTACTTTTCCGAGCCTGTCTTTTATTGGAGCGGAGGTTAGCAGTAATGACCCCGTTTCAGTTCGCCACTTTATTTCCGCTAACTGCGTCGCTCGCAAGCTAGTATTCAAAAAAGTACGCAAGGCCAATGGCTTTTGGATGGTATTGGTCGAGAATCGAAAAGAATGCGCTTGGTGGTATAATAGCTGGAAATTGGTATCGAACAAAAGTAAATCCTGGTATCCCAACTCCTGCTGAAGAAAAGTAAAATGGGCATTTATCACTGCCTTATTGGTTTGAGAAGGAAAGCTATGGATAAAGTCAAGTACTGGCGTATTGCGAGCTAATAACTGTGTATGTTGCTGCATCTGCTCAAAATAATCTTCTATCTGCTTTTGTTTTAGTACATTAATAGAAGAAAGCTGAGCAACAGTACGTTCTATAAGGGCACTTTTGAAAGACTGGTAAAATAGATAGGCTACCAGCAAAAGCGTACAAATCCCGATAAAAAGATGGGAAGCTAGAAGTTTTTGAAAAATAGATAATTTATTCACTTCCGATTGAATGGCCAAATCTCCGCTGCTTGTTCGTACCCACTTGGTTTATACAGTATAAGCCTGTAATATTAAATTGTCTTTTTAATGGATGAATGCCTAATCATTCAGCTTTCATCAATCAAAAATACCGTTTACAACTGACAGTAAGCTACCTTATAATGTAAAAAATTATATTGCCACTGAAATGACTTATTCATTTGGCCGGTGGACTAATCTAGTCTGAAAGCATCATTGCTGCGGATACCGGCTTCAATAAACTGATCATCTAATTTTACAGTATATGTCTACATTAAAAAAAGCCTTGATGGGAGCGGCTAATAACGCAGAAGATTATTTCGACCAATTAAAATACCGGCTTTTTCTGCGCCTGGGCAAAATTGATCCCATCCAAATTGTGCCTTACCGTGGTTTTGGCCATGCACAGCAGGTGTATTTGAAAGGACGAGTGCTGGAAGACAAGGGCGTAAAGCCTTCGGCAGACAACGATACGGTTTGGGACAACCTGCTGGCGATGTACAAACGTTTTGAAAGCGACGAAATTCCTGGTGTCCGTATCCGGGCGCGGTTTCAGGGAATGGAACAAGTGGTAGTTACCGACAGTGAAGGCTACTTCGAAGTGCGTTTATCTTTGACTGAGCCACTATTACCCACGCGTGCCTGGTACGATATGGAACTTGAACTGCTGGATGACGTGGTTCCCGGACAAGGTTTAGTTTCTGCCAAAGGCCAGGTGCTCGTGCCACCGCCTTCCAGCTTATTCGGCATCATCTCCGATGTAGACGATACGGTGTTGAAAAGCGATGCCACAAGTCTGCTCAAAATGGCTCGCCTCACTTTCTTCAACAATGCCCGCACGCGTCTACCTTTCGAGGGCGTTTCAGCATTTTATCGCGCCCTGCAAAGCGGCTCGGATAATTCGCTTTTCAATCCCATTTTCTATGTGTCGAGTAGTTCATGGAACCTTTACGACTTATTGGTAGACTTCTGTAGTGTCCATGGTATTCCTAAAGGGCCTTTCTTTCTGCGTGATATTGGCTTTGATAAAAACAACCTCCTCCGTTCCAGCCATCTTAGCCATAAGATGCAGCAAATTGAACATATCCTGGGCATGTATCCGCACCTACCCTTTATCTTAATCGGGGATAGTGGTCAGCACGACCCGGAAATTTACCGGCAGGTCGTGAAAGATTTTCCAGGCCGCATCCGCGCTATCTATATCCGTGAAGTAACGACTGAAGTGCGCCGCCAGCAAGTAAGCGAACTGGCTGAAGCGTTAAAAAGCGAAGGCGTAGAAATGCTGCTGGTCAAAGACACGGTAGCTGCTGCCATACACGCCGCTGAACGAGGCTATATTGATGCCGAATCCATTCCAGAGATCAGGGCAGCGAAAAAGGTAGATGAAGATCTGGAAACCGATCCGATTTTTGGGTCAGAGTGAGGATAAGAAAAGCCGGCCGCAACGGCGAACCGTAGGTTTCC
>JAZKGK010000286.1:0-27299 GCA_040385915.1 Bacteroidota bacterium | reverse complement strand
CCGGTTCGAGTCCGGCAGTGGGCTCTTGATAATTAAGCACTTACGATTGAATTCGTGGGTGCTTTTTTGTTGCTGGCACAACTACATTTTCTCAAAATCGATTTTATAGCTAATTGCCAGTAATCGCTTTGGCTAATATTACTTAGAAGTTGGCGCTATTCACTATATTGGCTTGGCATCCGGAAGTACGATCGGGTATACAAATGACAGGCTGTATTAAAGAAGTTAAATGAAAAGAATTGACCAAGTGTTGCAAGTCTCAATGGTGATTGCAGGAGTGATCGCTTTGTCTATCTTGTCAATTCCTATTTTGCTTGTAGCGTGGCCAGTCAACTTTTTACAGCAAAAGCAGTTTGATAACCGCTATCGAGCATACCTTAAAATGCTGGAAGGAAAGAACTTTCTCTGTTATAACAACCGGAAAAAAAGTATGGAGTATATTCATAATGAGTTAATTCCTATACTACCGGAGAATGTAGAAGTAATTTATCTCAATGGAAAGGTGCCCCAATCTCACTATGAAAGTAAATATATTTCCTATGCACTTTACAGCCTGAAGCATTACTCCAAGTTTCCTCATTTGATGAAAGTGAGGAATGGAGAAGTTATTGACTGCTCAATCAACCAGGATTTACACCATGTAATTGATCATCAAAAATCAATGGATTCATTGTTAGGTGTAATTAATGAATTTTTCGACTTGAATCGACAATAAAATAGTACACCTTAACACTAAATCCAGCGTCTATCAGTAAGCTATAGCAATACTGTACTAGGTAGATTTAGGCAATCTGCCTTATTCGTATGGCTTCACTCTGGAAAAATAACTAATTGATTCACAAGTAATAAAATCCGATTAGTCAATCTTTTGTATCAATCAATATAAAATCTATAGGAGTTATGTATTTTGTTTTTACTTTTGTGAAGCAGGCATTTTATTTTTCGAGTAGCAAAGCAAATAGAGAAATTATCAACGAATAGAATAATGACTGGAACAAAAGGTTTTATGGCGTATAATAGCTTTTTATCAAGTATAAAAAGAAAATACTCTTTGCCTGTTCACTCTTATCAAGAAATGGCAACAATAGCCTTTTGTTGTTGTTGCTAATACTTTTTCGCCTTTCTCCCTCCTCCTTTCTGGCGAATACCATTTACCACTTCCTTATTATTTTCTTCAAAACGGGCTTTTAAGCAGAAGACCAGTAAAGTTAGGTTTCCGTGGCCGAGTGGCTAGGCAAAGGTCTGTAAAACCTTGTACAGCGGGGGCGGCCCATGCCGTTTGAATTCGCTCTGATGTTGCTTGGTTACTTATCCAAACTAGACCGTATTACTCTTTGTCTATATATATCAATCAACGCTATGAAGACTAATTACGCCACGAAAATATATGTATTGCTGCTCGTTAGTGCTATGACTTATAGCAGCTTTACTTCACGTACTCCCTTTGTAAAAGAAGGCACATGGCTTGCCACGTTTACAATAGATGGTCGTGAGGTGCCTTTTAACTTCGAAGTGCGGGGAACCAGTGCCGAAAATGCCCGCATTTACCTACGTAATGCCACTGAACTAGTAGAACTAGAGTATCTGATTCAACGGGACGATTCACTCTTCATTCCAATGGAACCTTATGGTGCCATATTGGAAGCTCGTATTGAAAAAAATGTACTGACTGGCGTATTTCGCCGACTCTCTACCGAACAACCCAGTACAACCCATGCTTTCCGAGCTGAATACGGAAAGAAATTTAGCTTCACCGAGAACGCCGATGCGCCAAAAAATACCCTTAGCACTTTACAAAGCAATGCATTTTACCTTTTGGCGAGTAATGCAAGTCCTGCGCTTTAGGGCTGGAAGCATTTATTTAAACAAGAAATAGGCAATAATGAGCGTAACAAAAATATTGAAAATCTGGGCGATTAGAAATGCATAGAGCGGCTTCTTGCTGTTTTCGTTGAATAGGTCGGCAAAGTTCGTTTCTAGTCCGATACTGGTAAAGGCTAAGGCAAACCACAGGCCTTGAAGGCTTTTTAAACTACCTTTAACCTGGCCAAGAACGGCTGGATCAAGAAAAAAAGAAAATAGGACAGATGCCCCAATAAAGCCCAGCACAAACTTAGGAAATCGCTCCCAGATGACGCCTAAGGTCGGTTTGGTGGGGCGGTCTTCGATAGAAGAATGCTCGGTATAAGTCCAATACACCGAAATGACAAATGCCGCGATCCCTAACAAGACATTTTGGGAAAACTTTACAATCGTACTAATTTTCAATGCCGTCTCGCCCACCAGCGTACCCGAGGCTACTACCGCCCCCGTAGTATCGATGCTGCCTCCCAACCAGGCTCCCGTCACCTCATGCGATAAACCAAGATAAAGAAAGGCTCATATTATTTTTAGCAGGCGTTGCCACTAGGCATTAGCAGAAAAGCCATTATAAAGGCCAGTAATAGGGTACTAACCAAAGGAGTGTAAGCATTAATATCAGCGTGATACCCGTGCCCACTTTCAAAAAATCAGAAAACTGGTATTTTCCAGGCCCATATACTAAAATGCACGAAGGTTCGAAAGGCGTAATGAGCGATACCGAGGCCGAGAGCATTACGCCAATAGCAAATGTCCGAGGATTTACGCCCAGCTCAGCAGCCGTTTGTAAAGCCACCGGCAACACGACCAGTGCTGCAGCCGCATTTGACATGGGTTGCGTAAGCAGCACCGTTAAGAGGATAAAACCACCCAATATACCCACAACGCCCAAAGGTTTAAAAAGCGCAACAATTTTCAGGGATAAATAGGCATCCGTTCCGGTATTGGTCATGGCAGTACCAAAAGCACTCATTCCCCCAATGAGTATCAACAGCCGCCAATCGATGTTGGCATACGCTTGTTGAGCAGTAGTGGCTTTACAAATAACGGTAAGCAAGGCCGCAGCCAAAAAGGCAATTGACAAAGGCACTAGCCCTACTGTACCAATAATAATGGCTAAAATGAAGAAAACAAGCGTGAATAAACCTCGCTTCTTAGCCGGGCCAGAAGGCTTGTATTCATCCAGCACAATCAGTTGACGGCTCTTTTTAAGGAAAGAAAATCGTTCGGAGGTTCCTTGTACCAGCATCATATCTCCTACAGCTAGCCGAATACTGCTAATCTTCTCGTGCAAAGTCTGACCTGACCGATGGATGGCCATCACAACTAACCCAAAGCGCTGCCGGAAATTGATTTCTTTGATCGTATAATTCAATACATCCGAGCGAGCCGGAATAAGTACTTCGCCTAGCTGCAGTTCATCCTCTTTAGAATCATAGAAATCCAAGGTGTCAGCTTTCAGCTCAATGCCATTGGTTTCTTTTACCTTCAACAATTCCTCTATTTTGCCTTCTATTAGCAGCAGGTCGCCTTCCTCTATCAGCGTTCTGGAGGTGGGTGCAAATCTTCTCTTCTCTCGGATCAGACCCAGAATGCGAAAATTCAATCGGGAAAGGTTGGACTCAAATACTTTTTGTCCAATCAGTGGCGAATCGGCCAAAATAACCACTTCGCTTAAGTACGCCTGGAGTTCATACTCTTCTTCCAATTCAGCTATTTTACCACTGGGAAGCAGCCTTTTGCCAATGGTCATCATATAGATGATGAAAATGACAGTAGTAATGGCACCAATAGGGAAAATTTCAAACATCCCCACGGGAGCCATCCCTCTTTGTGCCATATAACCACTCACGGCCACATTAGTAGAAGTGCCAATCAAGGTGCAATTCCCCCCGACAATAGCGGCATAGGCTAAAGGCATCAATAATTTAGAAGGGCTGATGTTCGCCTTTTTTGCCAATCCAATTACTGGATTGATGAGCATGGCTGTGATGGTTGTATTGTTCATGAATGCGCCCACCAACGAGGTAAACCACATCAGGTGAAACATCAGCTTATTGGTATTGGTGGTCTGAAAGTTCACGAATCGGGTAATGATCACATCCAGAATGCCAGAACTTTCCAGGGCTGAGGTAATGACAAATATAGACGCCAGAATGATAATGAAATCACTGCTGAACCCAGCAAAGGCCTCTTGAGGCGTGATAATATTAACTGAACAAAGGATAATTAATAAAGCGATGGTAACGATATCTACGGAGACTTTTTCAGTGGCAAACAAAATAATGGCTACTACTAATAAGCCTAAGACTAAAGCAATTTCCATAGTTTCCAGATTGGGTAAAAATAAGCATTGAGTTGGTTCAGTAAAGCTATTAAAAGAACAACTCTTCACCGATACGGCAAACATCCCTAGGAAGATATGCTTCTAATCTTATTTTCTTAAACTGATGGCTGAAGTCGGTGGATGATTTGGAATAAATTGAGCAGATTCAAACAAAAAAATCCACCAGCGCTAAAGCTGATGGATTTTTTTGTTTGAAGGATTAATACTTTATAGCTAGATTATCTAGCATTCATAAACTTTTGAATTTCCTGTACTGGACCGAAATAATGCGTTTGAACTACCTTTTTGCGACGCTTCAACTGTACTTCGGCTGGTACAATGCGGTGATTATCAGTAGAAGTAATCACTTTATTGTAAAAGGCTTTTGCTTCGTTCATTGCTCCGCGTTCAAAATCGAACTTTGATTCCTGTCGGTCTACTGCCTGGCCCGGCACTACGTGATACATCGTAAAGATCACTTCGTAAGAGGGTAGAAATGGCTTAATCAAGCTGCTGGAAATCTTCTTTACATCGCGCTTGATGGAATGGACTGGAGTAATCAGATTACGGTAAATTTTTTTCATAGCACTATATAAAACTAGTTGAACCCAAAGATCCTGCGAATGCATCACTTCTACAACCACAATCCTTGACAAGAACTAACTAGCATTTATCTAATTTTTTATATTGCCTTTGTATAATAACACTTTTTTAGCAAAGGTGTTTTGTGTGTGTAATGTGTTTTAATATAGATATTTACGAAAAAATAAGTGCGTTAAGTTATTTTGATTAAGTAATAGAAAAATATCTTTTGTATAAGAAAATTACAAATAGATTTTTTTGGATAGGTTGATTTACGTCAGTCAAGCACCTCTTCTGCCTCTCATTCATGACCCAAATGGATTTTCTGGCTCAATGTCGGTGGCACTTGTGGTCATAAAAAAACAGCCCCGATAAATGAGGCTGCTCTTGGTAAGTATATTCACTCACCCGAGTTCTACTGGGCTATAGTTGCCCAATTAGTTTTTCTTAGTAGTATCCTTTTTAGAAGGAAAACCAAACTGATTGAGGAGTTTTTTCTTCTCGGAATTTAACCGCTTATTCAAAGAATCCTCTGCCGCTTTCCTTTTGGCTTCTAAATCAGCTTTTACGCGGTCAGTTTCGGCCTTCAGTTTGGCTTCGTTCGCCACCCGGATACTATCAGTTTTGGCTCTAAACCTAGCTTCTGCCTCGGCTTTTAGTTTGTCAGCAGCCTCCTTGGCATTGGCTACTACTACTTCCTTCACCGTAGTAGTACCGGAGCTACTACCGCCCAATGGTACAAAATTCGGTGCATTATACGTTCCTCCCACCTTAATCGGGATTTTGATGCGATCGCCTACTAATGATTTTCCACCAGTAAAAGAAGCCAATGCTTGGTTAGCCGCCGCTCCTAAAGCGCCAGAAGGAGCATCAACAATCAGCTTATAATCCAAGGCGCCATTCAGGAAACTACCACCAGCAATATTCAGCTTATATGGTCCTGCATTGACATCGAATGGTTTGTATTCAATTTTGCCATTACTAATACTGGCTTGCAACAGCAAATCTTTTAATTGCATGGAGCTCAATGCATTGAGTTTGGTTGCTGCTACGAGCTTTTGCAAAATAGGCGCATCTTTAATCATCGCTTCTGCTAATTTCAGTACGCCACCACCGGCCAGAGTGGCCATGTTTGGCATCATATCCTGTCCCAACTCCCCTCCTACTTTGAAGTTGGTAGAAACCTTGCCATCCATGTGTTGTGCCAAAGGCATCATTTTTTGTACCGTATTGAAGGTTTGAAAAGCGGCAGGAATGGCTAGGTTGGCAATGTTTAGATTAAAGTCAAACTTAGGATGCTTGATGTCAAGGGGGTTGTACGAGCCATCGACAATGAAATTACCACCCAAGGTATTGAACGCCAATTGTTCCATCTTCACCGTTCCGTTCCTGACAATCACATTTCCCTTCAGGTTATTCATTTTCATATTCGTGTAGATCACCTGCCCAATGGAGGAAGCCAGGACGAAATCTATGTTTTTGGGAATTTCAACTACAGACAGCGGAACCGTGTCGTTAGGGGAAGGTTTAGCGTTCGGATCTTCGGCCATCCATTCGTTCACATCGAATTTGTTGGACTTGAAATTAAGATTGCCTTTCAGGGTTTGATCCTTGCCAAACATAAAACCGATATAGTTAGAAATAGCGCCGGTCATATCTACATCGCTCTTTCCTAGAAAACCTTTGTATTCGGTTAGGTTAATTTGTTGTGGAGTGAAATTCATTTGAGCCGAAGTGATTTTCACGCCTTGGGGTACATCTTTGCTGGTAAAGGTGAAGTTGCTCATACCCATAGTGCCGCTGGTAGGCAGTTGGTCGTACCGTCCGGCAGTCACATCCGACATTTTGCCCTTGGTCGTAATATCGGCCACTACACGCCCTGTGAGGGTCATGCCCGCAAGCGGATAGATCTTGGTCATTTTGGTTAAGTCAGCGGCACCTTTTACTTTCACATCGTAGGTATAATCGTCAAGGTTTTCAACGTATGCCGAGGCTTGCAAAGGTTCATCTTCAAGTTTCATCCGAAAGTCGCTCACGTTAATTTTGGTATCCACCATCTTACCAGTCAGATTAATGATTTCGGCTACGACATTCATTTGCTCCATTGGCGCAGGAAAATCTTTAGACTTCACAAAACCATCTTGCAGGCGCATTTTGGCATTAATGGTAGGAATTTGTTTGGTAAGCGTATCATATACGCCTTTGGCCTTCAGATCGAGGTTATAAAGGCCACGCAACGTAAGTCCTTCCATCGGGAACATCTGCGTGATTTCGGCCAGGTTAATTTTGGCTATAACGTTGGCATCAATCGTTGACTTACTCAAGCCCTGCACCAACAAACGCCCATTGATCGGATTTTTGCCCAAGTCCAGGTTAAATTTCTTGATGTCTATCAAGGTATGGTCAATTACGCCGTCCTTGTTATCTATCTTCATATCTACGTTGATGTTATTGACCGCTGTAGGTAAAGAGGGATATTTAAACATGGCATTGTTTATTAGCAAATTGAGCGCAAAAGCAGGCAATTGGCGTGCATTGTACGTACCTTTTACCAAGCCATCAAAAGCAATGGTACCTTTGGCTTCCACATCTTTAAAGCTTTCAGTATATACGCCTGGCACAAGCGAAAGCAAGTGTTTGAACTCAGTTTCTTTGGTTTTGTAAGTAATATCCATCACCATGTTCGTATCCGGCATGGCAAAGAAACCATCAAATTCCAGAGCGAAATCATTGATTTTAGCGGTATTCTGCTTGAAGGTGAATTTTAGCTGGGGAATATTCATTTCCAGGGTTAAGTCGGCTTCCAGCTTCTTATCAGTCAGGTATTCGGTGCCGCCATAGGCTACAGTAAACTTTTCAATCTGGGTTTTGCTTGCCATCTCAAATATATCCTGTGTAAAGTCGCCACTGCCTGTGTGGTTTAAGCTTTCTATTTTGGTGTACATCGGCATGGTGGCATCGTCGTATACGATATAGCCATTCTTCACCTCCCACTCTTTGATACCAATCGAAAATTTGGCCGCTGTCGTGTCGGTCACGGGAGCCTGGGTCGAATCTTTGATGGCAATATCCCAGTTGGCGCTGCCATCTTTCAGCACTTTTGCCAGTACGCGTGGAGAATCAAGGAAAATACCATTGACTTTGATTTGATCGCCGCTGATAACGCTCATCAGGTTGACCACAATTTCGAAATCTTTTACCGACACCAACGTATCTCCTTTGAAGGGATATTTGCCTACCACGCCGAAGTCTTGTAGCGACACAGTCACATTCGGGAAGTGGCGGAATAGACTCAAGCTAAATTTGTCCGCATCAAAATAGACGTTCGCATTGACCGAAGTGGCAATCTGCTGATCAATTTTCGCTTTGATATCGTCCTTAAAGGCGATGGGGATAATAAAAGCAGCAGCCAATAGCAAGACTAAGAGGCCGCCAATAATCAAGAGTATTTTTTTCATAACACTTTATCTGGGTGATAAAATTAGACAACGAAAGTTCTGGGTGAAGTATTGAGTAAGAGCAAAAGTAGTGATTACGTTTTAATCGGTGAGGGCTATCCATTCTTTCTTTCACGGAATAAATAAAGTAGCGATTTGTACCAATTTATTTTGACACATTTGAATTGACACAATACAGAAAGCAAAATAATTATTGATCCTTAAACCCTACCGCATTGCTATTGCTGCCGGTTATATCATTTGTGAAAATAAAAATAAGATAAGCTAAATAATTATATATGATTATGCTATCTTCGTCCAAAACATAAACCCATTCTCTCTCATTATGAAAAAAAATGCCCCATATTTTTCATTGGTATTTCTGGCAAGCCTTATTGTTTTATCAGCCTGTCAAAACAAAGACAAAGATCCACAGCCGCCCACCAGAGCTGAATTACTAGCAGGCAATTTTAACAAAAAATGGAAAAATACCGCGGCAACCCTAGTTCTCAAAAATACTAGCTCCCCCATCATCTACACCGCTGATCTTTTTAATCCGGCTGATAGTCTGATGACAAAACCTTTTCTGTCGTGCCAGAAGGACAACATCTTAGTCTTTTTCTCGGACAAAAAATACTTATTAGATGAAGGTACTATAAAGTGCAACGCAAGTAATCCTCAAACCAGCGAAGCAACTTGGGATTTTAATTCAGACAAAACTATTCTTACGATTTCTGTAGTAGATCCTATTTCCAAGAAAGTGTTGACTACAGAAAGTACTATTAAAGAGATATCGACTACTACTTTGAAATTGGAAAATATCACTTTTGATACTTATACCTATAACGGGAGAATAGATACAATAAAGACGACTATCAACTACACTCTCGTCGCCCAATAACCATAGTGGTAAGAGAACCAGCCTACTATCTATTATTCCATAAGTTAATTGGGTATGATTTGTAGGTAGCTACCTTTTCTCGGCCAGCGCGTGCAGGAATTTTACAAACTTTTCGTCGCCGTACTCAGCCATTCCTTCCTTACGCACAACGATGCGGCCATCGGGTGAAAGGACAAAAGTGGTGGGAATGGAGGCTGTGCTGTAGACATCAGGTATGTCGCCAGTGAGCTGATAGACAGGAAAAGTGAATTTTTTGCGGAGGATAAATTTTCGGGCTTTCTCCGGTTTTTCGTCTAGAGAAATCATTACAAAAGCAACTTTGCTTGTGTCAATTTTTTCGTAAAGGTCTTGAATTCCAGGCATCTCAGCCACGCAGGGAGGGCACCAGGTTGCCCAAAGATTCATAAAAACAACTTTTCCCCGGAAGTCGGACAGATTAGCGGGCTTCCCATCCAGCGAAACCAGGGGCAGGTTATATTCTGCTGCGATTTGTTTTTGTTCGGGTAATACTTTCGGAGTCAATAAACCAGTTGCCAGGAATACCCGTTGTACGCCCCCCAAAGCCTCCGTGTGCAGGCCCGTAAAGTAAAGCATCAATGGAATACCTATCCACAAAGCCCATTCGGCCAACTCACGGGAAAGAGATTTGGGTTTCTTCATCTGCTGTACTTGTTAGCCGAATGGGACTGAATTGAATAAAGCACTACATCACCATTTTACGGACGTAAAAGGCCTCGGCATACTTAGTAAAAGCAGCCGACTGCATACCGCGTAACCGCATCAGCGCCAGGAAAGTTTCTTCGTCGAACCAGTGTTTACTCATCTGGCTTTTGAAGCATTCCAGCATAATGTCTGATTTCTTTTTAGCTTGATGTGCTTCCAAATGAACAAAGAAGGCTGGATTACCCAGATCTCCGTCATACTTAGGAATTTCGTACTCCAGAATAAAATGATTCCGAAAGGTATTCCAGGTCATATCTGCCAAGAGGCGATGGTCCTGGTGTAAGTCCTGCTTGTAGTGGGTAAAAACTATATCCGGGGAAAAGTTCTTCTTGATGGCTTCAAATTCGTTTTTTACCTCGGTAGCCAGCTGAGGAAGGAAGCCGTCACGGAAGTTCAATACAATAATTTCCTTTTCTGGTACATCCTTCAGAAAACTCTCTGCGCTTTCTCTGGCTTCCTGAGCCCGTTCTGGATTGGAGGTGAAAACGACCCATTTAATGAATTGTACTCGTTTGTTTTCAATTAGTTTAAGCAGTGTTCCTCCACAGCCAATTTCAATATCGTCGCAATGGGCACCCAGGCAAAGCAGGTGGTAAGCAGCTTTGTCGCTTCTATCAAAGTCAAGATTGAGCATAATTTTTTGTTTAAACCAGTACTTTTTTCTTGGTTTTCCATACTTCCCAGGGAGCATTGCCTTTAGAATATAATTCATCCAGGTATTGCTTTTCCTTGAAGGTATCCATAGTGGCCCAGAAGCCATCATACCGATAAGAAACCAGTTGGTTTTGCTCAATCAGGCGTTGGAACGGCTCTTCAACCAATTCTTCACCGTAGCGGATATATTTGAAAATCTCTTTGCGTAAGATAAAGAAACCACCATTGATCCAAAGCCCAGAGTTCCCAATGTGGCTGATGCTGGTAACGAGGTCATCTTCACCCATCGTGGCTACGTGGAAGCTTTTGGTTGGTTGATAAGCCAGGAAACTAGCCATTTTGCCACAGGAGTAAAAATGATTAATCATGCTGTCCAAGGGTAAATCAGTCAATCCATCGCTGTAGTTAGCCAAGAAAACCTCTTCGCCCTCCAGATAAGGCTCCACTGCTTTCAATCGTTGGCCGATATTGCTATTCACCCCTGTATCTACAAATGTGATTGTCCAATCGTGAATATCGCTGTTCAATAGCTTCAGTTCCTTGGTTCCACCCGTGTAGACGAAATCGTTGGAAATGTATTCGTCATAATTAACGAAGTAATTCTTGAACATATCTGCTTTATAACCCAGGCATAAGATAAAATCTTTGTGGCCGAAGTGCGCATAGTATTTCATTATATTCCACAAAATAGGCCGGTAGCCAACTGGCACCATAGGCTTTGGTGTATTTTCGGAAAATTCGCGTAATCGCATTCCCATGCCCCCGCAAAAAAGTACTACTTTCATAATAAATTGGTTTTTAGTTAAAAAGGTCAGTCTTGGGAAAAGGCTCTAATTGCCTTATACGTAAGAGCCTGGTATGCAACTTAGTTATATACTTTTGCTTCTGGAATAGGCACCACAAATTTCCCTCCCCACGCGCGCACGTGTGACATCTGCTCCATAATTTCCTTCCGCAAATTCCAAGGCAGAATGAGTATGTAGTCTGGCTTGGTTTCAGTGATTTTGCTAGGATCATAAATAGGAATCCGAGTGCCTGGCAAGAAATTCCCCTGTTTGTGTGGGCTACGATCGACCGTATAGTCAACAAAGTCAGTGCGGATACCACAATAATTGAGTAGGGTATTGCCTTTGCCGGGGGCACCATACCCAGCAATGGTTTTTCCCTCACGTTTGGCCTGGATAAGGAATTCAAGCAGTTTGCGTTTGGTTTCTTTTACCTTGTCTCCAAATGTAGAGTAAAATTCGAGTGTTTGAAATCCGGCTTTTATCTCTCTTTCCCGCAATTCAGCCACGTTGTCGCTGGTAGGCTTAGTCGCATTATCCTGATGGCAGCCGTAAATACGCAATGAGCCGCCGTGGGTAGGCAATTCCTGTACGTCGAATAAACGCAGGCCGTGGAAAGCAAAAATCTTTTCTACGGTAGAGAAGGATAAATAAGAAAAATGCTCGTGATAAATGGTATCAAACTGATTTTCGTCAATGAGTCGAAGCAAATGCGGGAACTCCATCGTAATTACTCCGCTAGCACTTAGCATAATCTTCATGCCCGATACGAAGTCATTGATGTCTGGTACATGAGCCAATACATTGTTGCCTAACAGCAAGTCAGCATTTCCGTATTGCTTAGCCATTTCTTTGGCTGTATGTACCCCAAAGAATTTTTTTTCTGTCCGAATGCCTTTTTTAATGGCTGCATCAGCCACATTTCCAGAAGGTTCTATGCCCAGTACCGGAACCTGCTTTTCAATAAAGTATTGTAAAAGATATCCGTCGTTACTGGCTAATTCTACCACCAGGCTATTGGAATTAATGCCAAACCGCTCAACCATGAGATCAGTATAGTTTTTGGCATGCCGAAGCCAGGAATCGGAAAAGGAGGAAAAGTAGCCATACTCCTCATCAAAAATCTTGTTAGGGCTTACACTGATATTTAGTTGAACCAGAAAGCATTTCTCGCATACCATGGCGTGGAGTGGGTAGAAAGGCTCCATTGATTCTAGTTCTTCAGGTTTAACGTGGTCTTGGCATAGAGGAGACATGCCTAAATTGACGAAGGAATAATATAGAGAGGTGTCGCAATGTCTACAATTCATAAGTGGCTTTAGTAAAATTATTTCAGCATTCACCCTGGATTAATACGCAAATTTGGTTTGTATAAAAAAATTCAAGGGTTAAAAAAACGCCTTGGTTCTTTATCTCATGCTATGATCAAAAGTAAACTATTGTCCCATTCATCAAAGTAGAAAAAATATCCATACAAAAAAAATCCAGCGGGTGCTGGGTGTTTTTTGTAATCGTATTGGATGCGTATAGCTTAGTTGTAAGATCAAAAAAGCCATAAATGATGTTAGAATAGTTACTAGCAATAAATGTGCTAGATATGCGATACATTTCGTATCTAAAGGGAGGATATTGTTTCTTCAGCTTCGAATAGTGTGTTTATAGTAATAGACTTCTCCAAAATCAGGGATAGTTTGGACAGTAAATCCTTTTTTTTCCAGCAGAAAGCAAAGCTTAAAATTGGGATTGAAGCAATGAATGGCATGAACAATCCAATCTACTCTCTTCAAATGGTGGAGCCTGGCAAAACGGTCTATTAAAGTCCATAAGGAGGGTAAAACCACTTCTTCCTTGCCGTTAATCTGGGCTAGCTCGAAAATTAAATAGTCTGGCTCTAAATGAAGCTTGCCTAATATTTCGGCTGAGCCAGATTTGAAAATAATTGGTTTTCCTATGAATGCCAATGTGTCGATTTCTTCTTCCAGCATCTGCAAGATTTCATCCGTAGTATATCCTTCTATTAGTATACTTTTTTTCATAGAGAACATTTTTCATAGCCAGAAATAAAACATCTTTTACTCTACCAAACCGTTCTTAATTCCATTGATATTTTTTACAAGGTCATAGACAAATCCATTAATAACGGCATATCGGGTTTGTCCATTAAGCTGAAGTACAAAGTCGGCATTGGTACTCAGGATAATTTCGTTCGTTCGTTGTTTTTGCCCCGTCAGAATGCGAATAGGCAGGTTGGTATACCGCTCTTTGGGCGAATATTTTTCCATACGAACGGAGGTATATCCTTGTCGAAACAATTGTTTGAAATCCAGCTTTTTTACTTCTTCTATGCTTTTAAGCACGGTTGGATACGTTTTCCCTGGCACCAGTTGCATGCCGGTGGCATCTAGTTCCTGATACCCGTAAAAGTGACCCAGATCACCTAAGTCCTCGATTTGGCTGCGGTAATAAAAACCATCGGCCTGTTTGAAATTCACTTCATCGTGGTCGAAGCCAATGTCGGTCGTGCGCCACTGGCCTACCTTCTGCACTTGTGCCTGTCGGATAAGCAAATCGAACAAGAAACGGCCATTTTCAGGTATATCGTAATACTGATCTTGTTTTTCTTTCTCGTATGCTTTTTGCGAAATAGCTTGCAGCGCTGACATAATCAGGGTAAAGTTGATCTGTCGGATGTATTGCTTCTCCGGATCGTCTTTATAACCGCCTGATTCTACGAGTACCACGCTGGTTCCGGCCTTCTGAATGTTATCGCCGAAGCCGCGCGGCTCGTGGTTATCGGAGTATTTGGCTACTTGGCCTGGAATATATTCTTGTAAAACGCGGTTAAGGCCTACGATGAGTTGCATTGCCCGGCCACGGACTTCATTCACATCCTTTTCATAGTTATAGGCTGGCGCCAGGAAAGAAATAGTGGCGGGTTTGGCACTTCTGCCGGCGGTATAGCGCGTATTTTGGTCGTGGAGGTTGAAGCCGAACGCCGGTTTTATCTCATCCCGTAGGTTTTTTAGCAATTGGGCTTCGGGTGCTTGCAGGCTACGGGCTTCCCGGTTCATATCTACCCCCAGTGCCGTACGTCTTTCGTAAACCTCTGCCCCATCGGGATTAAGCATAGGAATAAAGTAAAGCGTCAGATTATCAAGCAGCTGCCTACGTAATCCATCCATTTCCCCTTTCTGACCAAAGAAGTTGAACATGTCCATGATAGCCATGGTAGCCGTAGGCTCATCGCCGTGCATTTGTGACCAAAGCAGTACCTTGGTTTTGCCGGTTCCTACTTTCACCAGATAAATATCGCGCCCTTGGGTAGATAAGCCTGCTTTTTTTACTTCAAACAAAGAATTTCCCCGTAGCTTTTCAACCAATGGAACAATGTCATGGTGCTTGAATCGCCGGTTTTTGAGGGATTTTTCCTTAAAACGGCTGTGTGCATCATAAAACTGTCGGTGAGCAGGGCTAAAAGATGAGGTTTCTATCAAAACTTCTTCTTGTGCCAGAGCCGATGGTTTAGTAGATAAAGAAGAAAAAGCCAGCATACATATCAGAGAAAAGGACCTGAAATAACGCATAGAACAGGTTGGGATTACGGTCTGCCTTTTGAAAGACAGCTTTAGAGATTTAATAATAAATGAAAACAATTGTCCAATCGATGGCGAAGCTGCTTGATCCAAGGAAATCATCCTAAGACAAACCTATCAAAATTATTTCCACTTTTAGCTAGAGAAGTGTAACAGTCCTTACATCTGGAAAGATTATTTTTAACTAATAAGCGAAACAGCCAAATATCCTTAAATTTATCGCTCATAAAGATCAGATGAGCTCTCTCCCTCTAATTAAGTATTTGACTAAAAGCCTCTGTTACGCATTGTTTTTAGGAATCACAGCTTGTGCTAGCTCCAAAACCAGCTTTTTTTCTAAGCATCTACGGAGCAAAATAGAAAGCAATCCAATATTTACCCAGAGTTACTGCGGGGTTGTTTTATATGATCTATTGGCACAAAAAACGGTCTATTCCTACAATGGAGACCGCTACTTTGCTCCTGCTTCTAACACTAAAATCTTCACACTGTATACTTGCCTTCGTATGTTAGGCGATTCGGTACCGGCACTGAAATACGTGATCCGCCACGACTCGCTCATTTTATGGGGTACGGGTGACCCCTCTTTTCTGCATCCTAATTTAGCAAAGGCCGCCCAGGCAGATCGCGTTTGTCATTGGCTAAGCCAGCGGAAAGAGACGTTATGTTATGCCTCAGTTCCTTACGAAGGGGCGCACTTCGGTCCAGGTTGGGCGTGGGATGATTATAATGATGCCTATTCGCCCGAAAAGGCGGCATTTCCGATATACGCCAATATTGTCCGCTTTGGTATTCGGCCAGGCTCAACCGTGCAAGTTCAGCCCCATTTCTTTGCTTCTAACCTGACTGTAGCGCCAGGATCAGATAGAGGAACGCAGCCCATTCGCCGCAGTCTTGCCAGCAACACCTTCACCCTTTACACTGACCGCCTGAAGGCCGCCTTAACGCAGGATGTGCCTTTCAAATATTCGACTGAGCTAGTACGCCAACTACTTCACGACACGCTGCACCGAGAAGTCGCCTCAGTGCAATACTCACCAGTAACGATAGCTCAAAGCTTATACAGCTTACCTACCGATTCGCTTTACAAACGAATGATGCAGGAGAGCGACAATTTTTTGGCCGAACAACTGTTGTTAGTCTGCTCTTCCACGCTGTCGGATACACTAAGTTCCGTTCGTACCATTGCCTATGCCAAGCAGCATTTCTTTGCCGATTTGCCCGATAAGCTAGTTTGGGTAGATGGGTCTGGACTATCGCGTTATAACCTGTTTACGCCGCGCACCATTGTCGCTTTATGGAGGAAGCTTTACGCGCAAATACCGAGAGAAAGGCTTTTTGGTTTGCTGGCAGTCAATGGAAAATCAGGAACGCTGAAAAATTTTCACCTGCCAAATGGGCCTTTCATCTATGGCAAAAGTGGCTCGTTTAGTAATAACCACGCTTTGAGTGGATTCCTGGTTGCCAAGAGTGGAAGGGTGCTGGTATTTAGCTTTATGAACAGTAATTTTGTGCTGCCTACCGCCGAAATTAGGCAAGAAAAAGAGCGCATTCTAACAGAAATTTATTTGAACTATTAGCAAATGGATAGGCGAATGAGCCACTAGAATATTTGCGCTTATATACCCATCCCTTTATCCGAACATTAGTCTTACTATGGTAATAAGCAAAGAGAATTCGACTCATTATGTTTGGGGTAACCAATGTGATGGATGGATATTGGTAAGTACCCAAGATTTGACTGTTATTCAGGAGAGAATGCCACCAGGAACGGCTGAAAAAGCTCATTACCATCAATATGCGCAGCAATTTTTTTATATTCTGGAAGGGCAGGCTACCTTTGATGTTGGCGAAGATAGTTTTGTTGTACAAGCCAAAGAAGGTATTTATATAGTACCCCAAACCGTGCATCGCATTTACAATAATACCGATACTGACTTGGTATTTGTGGTGACTTCGCAACCAACAACAAAAAATGATCGATATGAATCTTGAATGCTCTTTTATTAACAAGATTTTTTTTCAGTTAGTATGTTTATTACTAGTGCTTTCCTTTCATACCAAGGCTCAGGATCAGTTGTTATTCAAAGCCAATACCATTCCAGATACCGACACTGTATGGGTATTTACGCCCGTTGGCTACGATCCAGCAGCCAGATCATATCCAGCAGTGGTATTGCTACACGGCTACGGCGCTAATTATAAGCAATGGAACGACATAATGGGCGCGCAACACTATGCCGATGAGTACGGTTTTATCGTCATCTGCCCGGACGGTTTCCGCGATTCGTGGTATATCAATAGCCCAGTGAAGAAAGATCATCAATATGCAGACTTCTTTTTTAAATACTTTCTTCCTTCTCTCAAGCAAAAATACCGGCTAGACGCAGACAACCTGTTTATCTCGGGTTTAAGCATGGGCGGCCACGGTGCCTTGTTCCTTTTCTCGCAGCGGCCCGACCTGTTTCGCAGTGCGGGCAGTACCAGCGGTGTGCTCGACTTGCGCTCTTCGGCCAAAAAATACGGTCTAACGGCTATTTTAGGCGAATTAGCTACCGGCCAGGTAACCTGGATTCGCTTTTCGGTGATGGGGAATATAGAAAAAATTGCTGCTGCCAAAAAGGAAATCATATTCGACTGTGGCGTAGATGATCGCTTTTATGAAGTCAATAACCAACTTCGGGAAGTATGCCTTACTATGAACATTCCTGCCACGTTTATCAGCCAACCGGGCAACCACGACAAGGTATACTGGCAGAAATCTATCCGGCAACACTTTGAGTTTTTCAAGCGTTTAAGCCTGCAGTCCGTGCATGAATGATTTCTTAATTAACCTAAAAGCAAACAATCCTACTTCCCAATGTACAAACCGTTCACCTATCTGGCTTTTTTCATTGCCCTTACTTTTTCCCTCTCTTGTAAGCCATCCCAAACCAGTAATCGGCTAATCAGCAATCCAGAGAAAACGTTTGAAAGTTTTTTTAGCACTACTCAAAAGAACTACGCCAATTTTGGGATAAAGAGAATCAACTGGGATAGTGTATACCAAGTGTACAAACCCAAAATAAATTCTCAGACGAGCGATAAGGAACTGAAGGACATATTGGCCGAAAGCATTTATACTTTAAATGATGGCCATGTATCTATTTTTACCCCGCTTGGTTGGGTAAACTCTAAGAAGTCGCACGAGTGGGGCGCTTTTCCTGACCGTACTCCTGCTACTCTAAAAGAAGATAAACAGGCCTTTTACACCCTTCTGGGTGCAAAATACTTCGATAAGTCTACTTTAAAAAGGAGTAATTGTAAGACAGACTTTTCAATCTATTGCTGGCTCAAACCTGCGCTTACCAAACAAAAAATTGGCTATTATATTCCAAGCTTTCAAGGCGAGGATTGTGTGAAATTAGCTGAACAAATGGCCCAGGAATTTCAAACCGCCGATATGGTCATCATCGATTTAAGGTACAATCCCGGCGGAATGGGGTATACTTATGGGAGGAAGATAGCGGGGCATTTTGTTTCACAACCGATAGACTACTGCAATACTTACCAAAAAAAGGAGTCGCTTTCTAACGAGTTCCAACCAGCTTTAGAATGGATGGTGCGTCCAGCAAAGCCTAATCTAGGCAATAAAAAAATGTATGTTCTTACCAATCGATGGACCATAAGCGCTGGCGATCATTTTGCTCTTCTTCTGAAGCTTTTACCCACGGCTACCCTTATTGGAGAAAACACGGTAGGCGCATTTGGCAAACAGCAAAATTTTGAGCTCCCCAACGGTTGGAAATATACTTTAACCGTGTCGCGTCACGCTGGCGTGGATGGGACTATTTATGAAGGGAAAGGGATTTCTCCTGCGTTTCGGGTTGTCAACACTTTCAAAGATATTCAAAACGGAAATGATTTGGTTTTGGAGAAGGCTATCCAACTGATTCAAGGGCAATAAGCAATCAGTTGCGTGACCGCCAAAACAGTGATTAAAACACCTATGTCTGACTCAATTGCACAATATGGCCTGTTGAGCTATTCAAAATACGCTTAACCTTCAAGAGCCTTTTCAGGTTGAAATCATCGTAGTTAGGAGCCGAAATACGTACACTGGCCACGCGTACATAGCTGGAAGCGTGAATGAATTCGTTGTTGCCCAACCACATACCTACGTGCGTAACTCGCTCACTAGCCTCATCAGTGGCAGGGCGACCGAAAAAAAGCAAGTCGCCAAGGCGTAATTGATCGAAACCGTTGGCAATGTCTACCAATTCGCCGATATGCACTTGCTGGGAAGCATCACGGGGAATAATTATCCCGTTCATAAAGTAGATGGTCTTGGTAAAACCGCTGCAATCTACCGCCTTGAATGAAGTGCCACCCCAGAGATAGGGCAAGCCCATCATAGTTTTGGCAGTATATACCAGCGATTGTTCATTTACTTGCAAAGAAGATAACCACGCGTCGTACCGTTTTGCTTCTTTTGAGGCAACGAATGCCTCACGTCCGTCTGGATAAGCCACTCGCAGGAAATGCTCCTGTTCAGAAATAAGGCGCAAGATGGAGCCACCTACGAGATCAGAAACTGATTGGGCATAGGTCAATGGCGCGACGTACGAATAGCCATTGGGTTGCAGATAAATGGCTTTGGGCGAATGTTGCCAGGCGGCATATTCCGATTGAGTCATCCATTGTATAGCGCCTATATCTGCCCAAGCAATATAGTTATCCGGCGTTTGTATGAGACACCAGAGCCCTTGCCGTTTCAATAATTTTACTGGTGCACCCAGTGTGGCTTGCGTAGCTAACTCTGCTGCGTCGCGTGGTTCAGAACGGATGCTGGCTACCGAGATGGTAATAACTCCGTAGGTTTTTTCGCCCAATTCGGCTGAAGGTAATACCTGAATCTTATCTTGAAAAGGAATTCCCTGAGCAGTCAATTTATCCAGTAAAGCCGTTCTAGCTTCTGGCAGATTGGTTTCGCCCTTTAAGGTGAGTCTCGTACGGCCAGCAGGCTCGACAGCAAATATCGCTACCCGCTTATCGGGCGCGTAGGTTTGTATGATTTCAGCAACGGCTGCTTGCACGGTTTTTTTCGCATCTTCCAATAGTCCTCCCATCGCATCTTTATTTTTAGGCGTATAGAATTTAAGTAAATGGGCTGGTAGACTGATCGGTAATGGGCTTAATTGCAGCAATATCAAGCCTGTTTATTAGCACCGCATAGGCAATTAATCGGCGGGAACAGAGCTTTCCAGGGGCAAGGTAGCCAAATCAATATTCAATTCTTCAGCCAGTTGCCGCACTATTTCCAATGCATAATTCTTACGGATAAACAAGCTGCCTCCCTGGCAAAATTCATTAATAGCGGTCTGGCCTAGTACCAACGAAGCTGTAATTTCACCGTACCGTTCTAGCAAAGCCTTCCTCAAGGTAGTTCCTATTTGCCGGCGTCTTTCTACCTCCGCTTCCGAAAGACTGCTTTGGGGTCTTCGGAAAGAAGGAGGCAATCGATGGGGGATGTTTTGCTCGTCGGCCAGTTGGCGTGCGTCCTGTATGGTTTTCTGAAACCGTTGGAAATAATGCCGATCTTTAATTTGCCGGAAAAAACCTTTCAAACTGCTCCATTCATCCAGGTTAGTTACTGGCTTCACGGCCAAAGCGACGAGTGTATCATTGGGAATAATAAAAGCCGAAGGCTTGTTGAATTGACGGCCTAACTCATCACGAAAGGAAAAAAGGGCTTTCAGTACAAACTGCTGGTAAGCGGTAAGTCGGTTCGTTTCGCGTAGTTTCATGTGTGGATCCGGATTGTCGCGATTTTCAATCAGTTCCAGCAAGCGGCATTCTTCTTCCAGCCAGTGTAGGCGCTGCAATTGCTGCAATTCAACCAAAAGCCGGTCTTTTAAGTCGTGCAGATAGATTACGTCAGCCGCTGCATACAGCAACTGTTCAGGCGTGAGTGGCCGGGTATTCCAGTTGCTCACCTGAAGCGATTTATCCAGGTCTAGTCCCAGATTAACTAATAATGCCTGTGCTAACGAGGTTTTTTGATAGTTGAGGATTTTTACGGCAACTTCTGTATCCAGAATGTTGCGTGGTTGGCATCCCAGCATTTTCAAGAGAAGAATATCACTGTTGGCACAGTGGAAAATCTTCGTTATCTGTGGATTTTCCAAAATATCCCATAGTGGGCGAAGCTGCCGAATGGCTACGGGATCGATGATAAAGCAATGGCTACGGTCAGCAATCTGTATTAAGCAGAGATTAAGTCCATAAGTATATCGGTTGTTATCAAATTCCAGATCAATAGCAATTTCCTGGCTTCCTTTTAAATACTGGATAGCCCGATCAAAATCCGCGGGAGAGGCAACAAGAAGGGTCTTCAATCAGGATTGGGTTTTACTCTTATTGACTTATTTTAATTTATTGGCAATTTACAAATTTGCCTAAACTTTCTTAGTTTCTGTGGCAGTGTTTAGAAATGGCAAACGGCTAGGCTGATAAGTGAAATACCGAATTATATAAAAATAGAGCCCTTTTCTACCCTACAAATGTGATACCGAATATTGATCAACCTTTTTTATTTGTCAATATTTTAAGAAATTTTTTTATTTTTACATCTCACAAACTTAATATTTCAATATTTTCTTTAGCCGTGTATGTCCAGTTTGGCTTACAGGTAATTTGCTTCCGTTTTTTAGAATAAGTAAATAAGTGCCTTTTTCATATAATTCCAATTGCGCTATCTGCGCAATATGTACCATATAGGAGCGATGAATTCGGATAAAATGCTCGCTTGGCAGGTGTTCTTCAAAATATTTCATGGTCCACTGCTTTAGGTTCTTCTCCTCGGCTGTGTAAATCATGACGTAATCATCCTGCGACTCGAGATAATTAATCTTATCGATCGGAATTACTTTTATTTTGGAGCCATTTTTTACTACTACCCTTTGCAACATATCTTCCTGCTGGCGTACATGTTCCATCAGTGGTAAAATGGTATCCTTGCTTTGGGATTGCTGTTGGTGGCGCTGCAAGACCTTTTGTAAGGCAGCATCGAAACGCTCGCGCGAATAGGGCTTCAGCAGGTAATCGATAGCATTTAGTTCAAATGCCTGGATGGCAAACTGGTTAAATGCCGTAGAAAATACGATCATCGGGGGCGTATCTAGTAGTTCCAACAGCTCGAAGCCAGTTATTTTGGGCATTTGGATGTCCAGGAATATCAGATCGGGCTTGAGTTCCTGAATAGCTTTTAATCCCTCGAATCCATTGGCACATTCACCCACAATCTCAATGGCTGGATATGCGTGTAAAAATGCACGGATGATATTTCGGGCTAGTTCTTCGTCGTCAATAATCAGGGCTTTCATAAATGGTGGGTTAGTGTGGGCGATGCTCGAAATGGAGTGCCCAATGGCTAAGTCTGTGGAATAATGATGACAACTTCGTACGTATCTTCCGTTCGATTAATGGTAAGCAAATCTTGTTGGCCATACAGTAATTGTAGTCGGTTTTTAATGTTTCTCAGGCCCGTTCCTGCCCCTTTCTTGGTGGTACCTTCAGGATCAAAATTATTCCAGATACTGATTTTTAGCGCATTGTTTTCCATAGCGCACCCAAACCGAATGGTTACAGTCTCCAGACTTTCGTAAACGCCGTGCTTGATAGCATTCTCCAAAAGCGGCTGTAAAATCATGTTGGGTAGCAATTTCTCCAGACAACCCGCATCCAGTTGTGGTTCAAAAATCAGGCGGCTTCCAAAGCGAGTCTTTTCAATGTCCATATAAAGTCCTGCATTATGTATTTCTTCCGACAGCGTAGTCTTGTTCTTTTCACCTTGTGCCAGGGAATACCGCAGAAAATCAGACAGTTTAATCGTCATTTCCTGTGCCTTTTCGGGAAACGTCATCGTGAGAGAGCTAATAGAATTGAGGCTATTGAAAATAAAATGCGGATTAATCTGAGAACGTAGTAGAGCGAGTTCAGTTTCCTTTACTACGGCATTCAGATCGGCTTCCTGCTGCATTTTTTCTTGAAAATTTCCGTAATATTTAATCAGGTAATAAAGCAGCACCACGACTGAATAGAAAAATATACCAATCAATAAACGCCAAGCAAAAGAGCCTTTCAGAAATAACTGATAATTAGCTGACCCTAAGAACATACCAGTAATTAGTTTGCCAAGCGAAAACCATAGGAATATTACTGCTGCCAAAGCCGCCAAGTGATTGATCATAACGTAGAAAAAGCCTTGCTTTTCTACATCTACGAAGCGTACAATGTACCAGAGCCCCAAACCTAATCCAGCAAAGATGGAATTGAATATTAAGCTGTCTATGGCGGCTGCCTGCAGATCAATATTATAGATGTAAAATAGAATTACTGCGTGTATAATGCTGATAACAAGCCAAATCGTAGCATACACATACAGGCTCTTTTTTCTGGATAAGAAAGGATGATACATATCGGTCAGCTTAGCCGCGAATGGTTAACTTTTTATTTCACCCCCACCGAAAACTACCATTCCCTTAACATATAAAATTTTCTGACTATCCAGGCTTGGCGAGTTGATGAAGCGCCGTTTATCTTCAAATGAACCGAATATGGCAAACACATCCGTTTTAATAGTCCAATCGGCAGGGACGATGAGGGTAGTACCACCAAAAACAGTAGAAATTTCAATCACATTTTTTCCTTCGGCCAGTGCAGCGCTACGTAAGTCAATTTCCAGACCACCAAACACCGACGTAATCTCTCCCCCTTGGAAGTTAGAAGAATTGACAGTCCTTTTTCCCCCACTGAATACGGCTAGTTCATCTATGAAATCTACCGATAAGCCTCGACTAGGCTCATTGTACTTATCGTAAGGATATTGAGTGTCTTTTTTACGAAAAATAAAGGCAACACCAATCGCTACCAATACCAGGGGCCAGAATATATTTAAATCGTGCTGATTCATACCAAATATTTTGGGCAACAGAAAGTATATACCGATGGAAATGAGGATGATACCCGGAGTTTTGTTTCTTCGGTTACTCAAAGACACTAAACCTATCAGGATGAGGAGGGTAGGAAATGAAAAAAGATAGGATGGGAAAAAGTAGGGTATCCATCCCAGGTTATTTAATAATAGGAAAAAGCCTGCTATGACAAATATTGCCCCTAATACTACTCTGCGGTCATTGGTTCGTGTTCTCATGGTTTCTCTGTTTTTTTGATAAAGGTAATTTGATAAGAGAAGCCAATGGAATAGAAATCGGTAAGTGAGGAAGATTTGCCGGTAAACGGATATTTTCTTCGGAGAATAGACCAGCCTCCCTACTGATTGTGCAGGCGGTAAAGAATTTCTCTCCAGAAACTTACATGGAAATTACAAAAATAGTTGCCTACCAAGGGGGTGATAGCTGGAACTGCGTTTTTTTAGATTTTGCCTGTAGGAACAAAACAAAAAAAAGTCCTACATATGTGCAGGACTTGGATTATCTGGGAAGAATATTACAGGAAAAATTCTATTCAGCGAGAATAGCAACAACGATAGCAGCCCAGGTTACCAATGCAATAGCAAGTTTCAATACGAATTCGCTATCAGTGACAGTTTTGAAAGTTTTCATAGTGGGAGATTTTATTACGTATGTATGAATTTAATATGTATACACCAGACTTAAAAAAGGTAAGTCATAAAATTTAAACCTAATAGAGAAAAAGTATGTTTTTTTCCTGAAAAAGCGGCAGGCATAATTGCACTTTTCTAGACTAATCTTACAGGTAACCCCTAATGAGAGTAGAAGGAATAGGAGAGAAAGCAGATAAAAAAATCTGAAATTATTTTTTCGATCCAGGAATTATTTTTTGTAATAGCCGCCCGAAGAGGGAAGAGATAGACAAAATCAGGAAGTTTTGATGCGGGCAACCATAATACCCGTCTGGCTTTTGTTGTCTAGCAGATAGTCTACCAAGGGTTGGGGACTAATAATTACCTGACCAGCCTCTGAAGACGCGTGGAGCAAGTGCGCTCGACCATTCTTCCATACTATAAAGCCTACGTGGGAAGCATCCAAGCCAGGAACGCTGGTCGTAATAGCGATTATATCACCGTCAAGCAGTTGCTTCTCTATGGTGTGGATGTCAGCTTTCGGAATATAAAAAAGCTTCCTGCTGGCTAAAGCGTCTTCTACCTTCAGCAGGGCTTCATAATTGCCTGGCTCCTTTAGTTGTTGGTAAGCGCCCCGGTGACTCGACATGAAGCGGAGTTTTTTGTCGTAAAATTTACCACCTAATTGCTCGGTAACTATTTCGAGCAAGCCCTTCTGTTGATTTTCGTACAACCAATCGGATAAATAATGGAGCCTTGATGGATAACCGTTTAAGGTGTCGTTACGATAACGCAAATGTTGCAGCATCTGACAATAGCCAAGAAAGGAAGTATCGGGCAGTTGCAAGGCTAGCGCCAGTGTACTTTCTACGAAAGTGGTACAATCAACTCCGCGAAGGTTCACAATCAGTTGTTCGTTGGGAGTGGCTTCTAAGGTATGCGACTGATAAGGGGTGTTTGTGAAGCTCTGGCCAATGGTAATAATTCTTTGCTGAATGGGGGCAGCAGGCGCTAGCTTTACTTTGCTTATCCAAATCTGGCGATCCTTTGGGGTATAGACGGGTTGTGCCTGAGCCAGCACAGACGCAGATACTACTAGGGAAAGTAGATAAGTAAATAAGAGGATGAGTTTGTGAGATATCAAGACGCGCTGAGCATTTTAGGCAAGTAACGTAAAACGCGTCTCATTCAGTACCTCCAATGCGCCTGGCTATGATTTTTATTTTGAATAAATATCGGCTACTTTAATGCTTCACAATTCCTTTGAAATGACTTTCTCTCTATGAAAAAATATGTTTGCCTCTTTCTATTCACCTCGGTTATCTCTTTTGCCCAAGCTTCCGATCCTTATCCACGCAATCCGGCTATTGACGTAGTTCATTACCAATTCCAGCTCAAGCTAAGCGATCAAAATAATGAAATTGAGGGAGATGCTACGGTGGAAGTGCGTTTTGTAGGCAAGCCAGTCTCTGAATTCCAACTTGATTTGGTGGGTAAATTACCGGGTGAAAATACAGGAATGACTATTTCCTCCATTACTTCGGATGGCAAACCCATTGCCTTTACACATGAGGGAGACCGCATACGGTTGCAATTAGCTACGCCAGCCCAAGCAGAAGAGCACCGTAGCTTTCGGATTGTTTACCAGGGCATTCCTGAAGACGGCCTTATTATTTCAAACAACCAGTATGGTGACCGTACTTTTTTTGGCGACAACTGGCCCAACCGTGCCCACTATTGGCTACCTACCGTAGATCACCCTTCTGACAAAGCCACTTGCGAATTTACCGTTATCTCGCCAAAGCATTATCAGGTGATTGCCAATGGCTTGAAGGTGAAAGAAAGCGATGTAGATGACACCACCCGACTGATTCACTGGAAAGAGGCCGTACCTATTGCTACCAAAGTGATGGTGATTGGGGTAGCTCGTTTTGCCATTCAAACCGCTGGCGAAGTAAAAGGGAAGGCCGTGCAGAGCTGGGTTTTTCCTCAAAATAAAGAAGCGGGCTTCCATGATTATGCCTTAGCTGTATCCATTCTACAATTTATGGAAGAGCGTTTGGGTCCGTTTGCCTACGAGAAATTAGCCAATGTTCAGTCCAAAACGCGCTATGGCGGCATGGAAAATGCCAGTTGTATTTTTTATGATGAAAAGACGATTACTGGCAATCGGGATTCGGAACCCTTGCTGGCCCACGAAATTGCTCATCAGTGGTTTGGCGACTCTGCCTCCGAGCTAGACTGGTATCACATTTGGCTAAGCGAAGGGTTTGCTACCTATATGACGCAGGTATATCTGGAAGCTATTTACGGGCGCGAACGACTAGTAAAAGGCATGAAAGATGCGCAGACCAAGGTGATGGATTATTATCAAAACACGCCCAATGCACCCATTGTAGATACCACCGTTACGGATTTGAATAAGTTACTGAATCCCAACTCCTACGAAAAGGCTGCGTGGGTGCTGCATATGCTTCGCCATAAATTGGGCGACGAGCCTTTTTTTCGAGGCATTCGCGCCTACTACCAGCAGTATCGCGACAAAAATGCGCTGACTATTGACTTTCAGAATGTTATGGAAAAAGCGGCTGGCAAGAATCTGGACTTGTTTTTCAAGCAATGGCTTTTTCAACCTGGCCAGCCTATGTTGCAAGGCTCCTGGCAGTATGACAAAGCCAATAAAAAACTGGTTATACAGTTGAAACAAACGCAAAAAGGACCACTTTTCAATATACCACTCGAAGTTGGTATCTATGATAGGGAGGGCAAGTTGTTGAAGCTGGCAACGGTAGAAGCAAGCAAGCGCGACGAGTCTTTTACGATTCCTCTGCCGTTTATACCCGCTTCCGTAG
>JAZKGK010000285.1:15202-20234 GCA_040385915.1 Bacteroidota bacterium | reverse complement strand
GAGGCTTCGGAAACCCAGGGCGATGCTTACTTCTTTGGCGGCTTCTTCGCGGCTAAGCGAATGCGCCATGTCGGTTACTTGTTTTAAGGCCAGGTCAATTTCGGAAGGAGGGATGTTGGCAGATTTTCGGGTTCCTACCGGCGAATCATCCGTGCGTTTCCGCACCTTCAGGAGTTCTTTCGCGGGTAAGCTGATGAAGTTGGCTTCAATGGCGGCGGTTTTCCGGTTTACCAATACCGTTAAGCCATCTCCCACGTGGTTTCTGAATCGCTCTGCGGCCCGGCTCCAGCCCCATTGTTCGCGCATACGAGTGACCAGTTCGTCGAGGTGGATGGGGGCTTCTATCAGCAAGATCTGGTGGATGATTTCGGATACCTGTGCTGGAAACAGAGCATACGGGTCCTGATCGGGTATGGAGATGCCTTTGGCTACCAGATAGGGCACGGTAAAATCGGCTTTTTCTTCTTGTTCGCGCTGAAGGAAGAAGACGTTTTGTTCTTCGGCAGGCTTCACTATTTCCAAGGATTCGGCTTCTTTTAGCCAATCCAAGGCTTCGTCGTAGGCCGCTTTGATTTTGTTCAGTTCCTGATCGGGTCGGCGGAAGAAGTCTACGCTCCAAAGTCGATGAATAAACCAGCCCTGACTTTCGAGCAGGGTAGGACGTAGTCGATCACGATCCCGCGAAGAAGGAGAGCCGTGGTAAGCGATGCCATCGCATTCGATGCCCAGCACGTATCTTCCGCGCCGTTCGGGGTCGATGATGGCCAGGTCGATAAAGAAGCCAGCAATGCCCACCTGGGTTTGTACTTCCCAGCCAAAGCGCTTTTCGATGGCTGTTTTCAGTGCCACGGCCAGCAATTCTACTTTGGGTCGGTGATTATCGTGAACTTGAGCCATATCAAAAATGCCGGTGCGGGCGTATTGCAGGAAGTGCTTGAGGCCAATGACGCCTTCGCGCGAGGTTTCGGTGGTTACAATGTCCTGTTCGGTGATGGAGCAAAAGACTTCGCAACATTTCCGTGCCCTGGAAATCAATACGTTCAAGCGCCTTTCGCCGCCTACCTTATTGAGCGGACCAAAATTCTGGTACATTTTTCCCTGGGCATCTTTCCCATAGCCCACCGAAAGGAAGATCACATCGCGTTCATCGCCCTGCACGTTCTCCAGGTTTTTTACAAAGAAGGGTTCGTGCGGATATTGGGCAAAAAACGATTCCATCTCCGCTGGATATTTGCGACGCAGAATTTCCACCTCATCTTGGATAGCCCGTTGCTGTGACATCGAAAAGCCAGCTACGCCCAGCGTTTTGTCGGAATGATGGCGGGCGTGGTTTAGTACAGCCAGGGCTACTTCTTTGGCTTCTATCGGATTGGAACGCGTATTGGCGCGGTCGTAAATACCGTTCACAGGCCGCCATTTGAGCCCTAAGCCCGCATTTTCTTTCCATGGGCTAGGTACGATGAAGAGCTTGTTTTCGTAATACCGTTTGTTGGAAATGGCAATCAACGATTCGTGGCGGCTGCGGTAATGCCAGCGCAGCAAGGTGGAATGGAAGCCGCGGGCATTGCACAGCGACAGAATGCTTTCCAGTTCCTTCGCCTTCACCTGTCCTTCTTCTACCTCGTCTTCCTCGTTGATGGATTCATTATTGGAAGTCATTTTGGAGAAGAACATGGTGGGTGGCAACTGCTTGTCATCGCCCACGACAATGATTTGTTTGGCACGAGCCACCGCACCCAAGGCATCGACCGGATGTACCTGACTGGCTTCGTCAATGACCAATATATCAAATTCGATGGCCCCCGGCTCCAGGTATTGTGCCACCGACAAAGGGCTCATCATAAACACCGGCTTGAGGTTTTGTACCACCGTGCCCGCTTCCTTCAGCAATTTGCGAATGGGTTTGTGATTGCGCTGTTTGTTGGCTTCGGCCAAAACGGTGCCTACCATACCCACGGGGCGTTTTTCCGGAATGTTGATGTAATGCGCATCCAACACTTTTACTTTGGCCAAATGGAGGCGCTGGGTGTCCAACTGTTTGAATTGCTCCACCCGGTTTTCGTGAATAGCACCATCGAAGCTGGCTAGGCTATCTTCCTGCTTAAATACTTGTTCCAGGCATTGGTGCGCCCATATCCGGTTAAAGGAAACCAGCAGGTGATTGGCTGGGATAATGCCTTGCTTGGCTAAGAGAGCCAGCGGAGCAATGGAGCCATTGGTACAAATGCCTAGCTGCTTTTCATAAGCAACCCAGTCCGAAACAGAATCCAGATGGGCGAGCCAGCTTTCCTGCAAAGTTAATCCCTGACTCAGGGTAAAGTTTTCCGCGCCATTTTTTTGGGAAGTATACGCTGTCCAGTCTATTTTAAGTTTGTCCTCGAAAAAGGATTGAGAGGTGTGATAGGCTTGAAGCAGTCGCGCGTGTTCTTCGAATAAACTTGAGATGCTGGTGCGGTCGGCTTCATAGGCGGCTTGGCGTTCGGCTGCCGTAAATCCTTCGGCTGTTCCTTGCTGAACCCATTCGGAGATGGCTACCAACTGAACGGCCTTGTCGTCCAGTTCCCATAAGATTCCGAAAGCTTCTCTAGCGAGCTTGTCCTTGGCCTGGATAAATTCCCAGGCTTGTTGTCCTTTCAGGATGGTATCGACCAAGGCGAGCTTTTCCTCATAGCTTTTTACCAGGGGCACGGAAAGCTCGGCTTGGAGTTGCGCCATGGCGTTTCGGTAGGAGCCAATGACAAACTTGTGCCACTTTTGGCCGTGCAAAACAAGTTGCTGGCGGATAGAAGCGGCATTTTCTTTCCAGATCGAAGACAAGACTTGTCCCTTGGTTTCCGAAGTTACTGTTTCAAATACCGCCTTATTTTTGGCAATGGCCAATATCGTGGTCCCGGCTTCGTCCCAGATCGACTGGCCGATGGATGGTAGCTTTTCCAACGGATGTACCGAAGCCCATTGGGCCAGACGGTTAAGCTTATGTATCTGCGTGACTGATAGTTCAGCGGCTGGTAGTTGCAACTGCGCCTGGATGCTTGTCGTTACCCGTTTCAGTGCCTGGGTCTGTTGCGTCCACTCTTGGATCTTTTCAAAAAACAACTGGCGTTCCGTGCCAAAGTAAGTGGTTTGCCGCACGCCGCGCCATGGATGCTGGCTGAGGTCGCCGACGGTCGCCAAGCGCAATTGCAGTTCTTTCAACTGTTCTCGGTAAAGCCTGATTTGTTCCTCGTTCCAGCTTTCAGCACCAACGAAAGTAATTCCCAGCTCCTTGCCTTCCGGCCGCCCGTCGGTCGCCAGAATTCCGATGAAGTCGAAGGCGGAATGTTGGAGTAAGGCCAGGGGTTTGTGTAGCTGTTGCGGGTGTTTGTTCAGTACAGTCCGGTGTTTTTCCAGGTCGATGTTGAGGAATTGGAGCGCACCAGGAGCGGGTTTTCCTAAGTCCCAGGTTGCTTTCAAATCTTGGGCAATGTCGGCTTTGCGGGCTTTGTTGGAATGAAGTTCCAGACAGAGTACGCCCAAATGCTCCTTTTCCAACCTTCGTTTCACTACTTCCAGCGCCGCTAGCTTTTCGGCTACGAACAATACTTTCTTTCCATCGAGTACCGCCGTAGCAATAATATTGGTAATAGTCTGGCTTTTGCCCGTACCCGGAGGGCCTTGAATGACCAGATTTCGCCCCGTTCTGACCAGTTCAATCGCTATGGTTTGCGAACTGTCAGCATCCACAATATGATCCAGCCGTTCGGTAGAAATGGCTTCGTCCAGACGCTCGGCATCAATTGCAGGAATAGTAAGGTCAGTCAGTCCGTCTTCGGCCTGGTTGGTGAGCAGGAGCTGGCGAATGAGCGGGTGGTCGACAATGGATTTATCGGCGGGCCAGGCGGCAGGATCCAGATCGCGGTACATCAGGAACTTGGCGAAAGAGAAAAAACCCAGACACATGCCATCGGCTTCTACCTTCCAACCCGGCATCGAAGCGATGGATTGCTGCACTTTGGCGAAATAATCGAGCAGGTCGAAGCCTTCGGGATCGTCGATGGAAAGGGTAGGAAGGGTAAGGCCCAATTCGATGCGAAATTTTTCGGCCAGAGAAAGGTTTTCCTGCAAATCTTCTTCGCGCCATTTGATGGCAAAACGCTCGGCTGCCGATTTACGAATCAGGTCGACCGGAACGAGCAGGAGCGGAGCAGTCCGTTCGGTGTTGCCGTTGGTTTTGTCCACCCATTTCAGAAAGCCAATGGCCAGGTAAAGGATGTTAACGCCTTGTTCTTCAATGAGTGTACGGCTTTCATTATACAGGTCGAACAACCGCCGTTGCAGGGCTTCGGGGCTGAGACCAGTTTGCAGTTTTAGGTCGGTATGGCGCTTGGCAAGGCCAGTGGTAGCCTCAATTTCATCCTCTTCAGGCAAGGGGATTTCTATCGGAGTTTCTTCCTGGTTTTCCTCAGTAGGCGCGTCCAGGCGGTTGGAATCTAATTCCTTTCCATTAGCTATTTGCCCTGGAAGAAAGGTAAAGGCCTTTTTCTCCTTGATTAGCTTCTTGAAAGTCTCCACCGCCAGCTCATCAAAAATCTGGACGATCCGGGCAGTTTTAGAACTAATGGGCATGGAAATCAGCCGATTTCGATTAGACAAATCGAGTAGTTCGCGTCGGTTGTCTTCTAATTGTTGCCTGATGGCCGCCTGGGTAGATTGCATGGTTGGAGCGTGGGTCTATTAATAAATGAAATGGCTGCTTGGCTGATGTGGTGATAAAGTTAGGCTACAATGTAGTAGATAAGCAAATAGTGTAGTATCGATGCAATGGATCCCCATTCTTTGATACTTCAGAAAATGACTTGAAGAAGCCAGAGATAGAGAAATTGTGGTTTGTTGGGAGGAAAGAATATATCAATTTTTCTAATTAAATGCAGGGGATTTGAAAAATAAAGGGCAATTTGGCATGGGGAAAAGAAATAACCCTGACTTTCCACTGGACCTAAACCATTCCACCACCCTAACCCGACTGAAAAATAAGGCATAAATTTGCACCACC
>JAZKGK010000285.1:0-15102 GCA_040385915.1 Bacteroidota bacterium | reverse complement strand
AGAAGGCATTGATGAAAGCCCTGTCTGAGAAAGACCAAGCCCTCACCGAAAAAGACCAGGCACTGTCTGAAAAAGATCAGGCATTGACCGAGAAAGACCAAGCACTGACTGAGAAAGACCAAGCCCTGACCGAGAAAGATCAAGCAATAGCAGCGCTCAAAAAACAAATGGAAGACCTGAAAAAGCAAATGGACGAAAAGAAATAACCCTCACTTGCCATTGAGCCAGCTAGAGAAAAATTTCCCTTATCGTTAGAATAAGAGGGATTTTCAACGGACTTATTTATTTCATCCGATTGTTTTTTAGCTTGCTTAGAAATTCCGGAGTTAGGCCAATATGTGAGGCAATGTATTTTTAGCGAAAAAAAATGAATCCGTGGAGAGTGGGTCAGTTAAAAGATTGACTAGCTGGCTTATGTGGTGATAAAGTTAGGCTACAATGAGGTAGATAAGCAAATTTCCTCTGAGCCGCTGGTAAAATCCGAATAATTTATAGATAATGGTTTGCAACCAAGAGAACATGTATCGGGTCTCATCGATAACATCTTTTTCCTTCATTCGGTCATTTGGAGTATTTTTCATCTTTAATCGTTAATAAAAAATAAATATTATGAAATATGTGCTAACCCTTCTGCTCTTTGTCGTATGCTTCGGATGCAAGCCGGAAGCAATAGACAAGGCTAATCCAACAGTGCTTTTGCGAGAAATTTCGGTCAATGGGAAAACGGATCAAATATTTGAGTACGATGGAGTTGTTTTGACGAAGGAAAAGTCCTTTGGGGTTTGTGACAAAAACCCTACAGATGAAGTGGCCTATCTCTATCAAAACGATAAATTAAGCCAGTTGAGCACTATTACCAGGGCGCTATATTCCAATTCTGCTGCTCAATGTGATCCTGCTACGGGGCTACATTTAGATGAAACATATGAGTATGATAACCAGAACCGTATTATCAAGGTAACGCGGATCACCTCATATACAGAGTATTATTATAATGCCAATGGAAAGGTAGAGAAACAGATTTTGTATGGCGGAAGTAGCCCGGCTGTTTCTACTTTCACTTATGATTCGAAAGGTAATCTCATCCAAACAACCGATCCAAGTGGTAATACAACGCAGTACCAATATGATGACAAGATAAATCCTTTTTATGTGATCAATCAAAGGCCTGGTTGGATCAGTGCATTTAATATCAGTCCAAATAATGTGATCCAAGCAACAGGAAGTGATAATTTTACCCGAAAGTTTGAGTACAATGCCGAAGGGTTACCAAGCCAGCTATTAGATTCAAATGGCCTAACCTATACGTATCATTATAATTAATAGCCAACAGCAAGCAAGCAAGCAAGCAAGCAAGCAAGCTACTGATGAATATTTTTAATGTTGGATTCGCCATGAAGGCCATGGCGCCAGTAATAGGCTTCAGCTTTCTATAACTCTAATAGGCTTCGACGTGCGGTGAGCAGGCGGATATATTTTTCTTGCCTCTCTTCACTGAGAAACGAACCTTCAATGAGGCTTTCCCATTGCGGTAGTTTACTGGCCAAGTCTGCTAACACCTTTTCCACTGCTGTCTGGGGAAGTTTTAAGCGTTGCAGGCCATAATAATCCACTAAGTCGCTCCGTTTTAAGCGAGTTTTCTTGCCATTGAGCGGCAGAGCCAACTCTTCCGTTGGCCTGGCTAAGACAATGGTCGAATTGAGCAGGTCGTAGGCGGGTGTCAGACTGGTGATATTCTTGCGGGTAAGCAGGGAAAAGTTTTTCAGGTGCATATCCTCATTGCCTGTTAAATAACAGAACAATGTTCGTTTAAATAATTCTGCTTTTTCACGCGCTGGGAAAGTGCAGTAATTGTCGAGGATGCCAGCTAATTTCTCCATCGAAAAATCATATTTAGTTTCTCGTTCCTTTCCAGCCAACTGAGCAAAATCTTCCTGCGGCAACCGTCCCTTTATTCCTTCTCGGTCGAACCGGTGGACAAAGTAACACAATTGACCATCACGGGTGTAGACCATGCCGTGGAGGGGTGTTTCGATTCCGGCTAGGGCGGCTAACCGCATAGTGAGGTCTTCGTTCTGAGGAACCTCAGGATAATGAGTCTGGGGTTTTAAAATGAAGCGGCCACCCATATCCACTAAATCAAATCGCCCTTTAGCCACGTTCAGCACTGCGCTCAGTTTGGGTTGTACTCCTTGGATAGACATTTTTACCGCCCGTTCAATGGCTTCCCGAAGCAGTTCTTCTGTAGTGAATGGTAAATCTTGGAGGTGCGTCAACCGAGGCGATAGTTTCTTCAAACCCATCAGAGTGTATTTATCTTCTCCAGAAGGTAAGTATGTGATAGGGCAGATATTCATTTGGTATTTATTGAACCTGACGTGCCTTCTACTTTCTCTTCTACTGTTACAGCTCCCACCAAGTCCAAGCCTACCTTCAATAATTGGCTTAACAGGTCATTTCGGTCAATTTTAGCCCGTTTTAAAAGGCCTTCTAATTGCATACCTTCTGGCAATAAACCATCGAAAAAAGGAGGAAAACGGTCGTAAGAGAATGTTTTTTGTTTCACAGGCATAGTTAAGGATACCGGTGGGCCAGTATAGCCTTCATCATAGGTGAATCGGTAGGAATGACCTTTTTCATCTTCGATCAACTCTCCGGCATAGCAACCTTGAACAAATACCTTAGCTTTTCGCATGAGGCTGGCTTTCAAATTCGTGCATTAAAGGACTTTGGAAAGTAATATTGATGTTAAGCGTTGAGATAATCTTTAACAGCGTATCCCATTGCACCGTTGCTTTGCCCTGTTCCAGTTCATATACGGCATTTTTGCTAACACCGGCCAGCGCAGCCAATGCTGCTCCCGATAATTCTGCCCGCTTGCGATGAAAGCGGATCAAAGATCCTAAAGGGTATGTGTGCATGTTTTTACCTTTATAAAGGTGAAAATAGTTGTTTTTGCTGAAACTGAAACTGTGGTCAATTATTTTTTCTATATTTTACCTTTATAAAGGTAAAATAAGAATAGCAGGCTTACTTATAAATCCAAAGCATCACCGGCATTTTTCGGTTCTTCAGCAGCCCGTCCAGTTTTGTCATCAGTTCATTGGAGATAACCGGACAGCCCTGGCTCCAGCCTAAAGGCAGGGGCGTGGGATAAATTTCGTGGCCGGGCACCTGTTGATAAGAGTGGAGGACTACAATTCGACTAAAGGCATTGGTATTGGTAGAGTCAAGCCCGTGCATTTTATAGTGGATATTTATTCCCCAATGGCTATAGGCCCTTGCGCCGAGCTTATACTTTCCCACGGAAGTACAGTAACTATCTTTTTCATTGCTGAAAACCGGAGTGGTTGCGGAGCTTTGGCTACCCATTCCATGACAACATAAGCCTGTGTGTAGAATTTCATTGGTTGTGAATTGGTAAACGAAAAAACGGTTTTTACCCGGATGAATGCGCATATCAACAAAAAATGCGATCATCGTATCCAGTTTTTGTTGCCGGCAGAAAGCCTTTGCTTCCCTAATTTTTGAGCTATCTATGAAGGAAAAAGCACTAGAAGCACTTTTTAACCCAGTAGCAGCCGTATTGGCGAATGAATCATTATTTTGAGCTTGATGACACGATAGAAAGCTTAGCATAAGGCCAAGAAATAATAAGGCAAAGCAAGATTTCATCTGGGCTGTCTTTAACTAACGCTTTAACTCTTCCCTTAAAAACCGAGCCGTATGGCTGCGTTTGTTCTTGGCTACTTTCTCTGGCGTACCTTCAGTCACAATTTCTCCGCCTTTCGCGCCACCTTCCAGGCCAATGTCGATTACGTAGTCCGATACTTTGATGACGTCGAGGTTGTGTTCAATGATGAGCACAGTATTGCCTTTGTCCACGAGTTTATTCAATACGTCGAGTAAGTGCTGGATGTCCTGGAAATGCAGGCCGGTGGTCGGTTCATCGAGGATGTAAAGCGTCTGGCCGGTGTCTTTTTTCGAGAGTTCCTCGGCCAGCTTCACCCGCTGTGCTTCCCCACCCGACAGCGTGGTAGCCTGTTGGCCCAGCGTCATATAGTCCAGTCCGACTTCGTGTAGCGTTCGTACTTTGCGCATAATGCGGGGTTGGTTCTCGAAGAACTCTACGGCTTGCTCTACCGTCATGTCGAGCACGTCGGAGATAGACTTGCCCTTGAAGCGGACTTCCAGTGTTTCGCGGTTGTAGCGTTTGCCTTTGCAGGTTTCGCAAGGCACGTATACATCGGGCAGAAATTCCATTTCGATGGTTTTCATTCCCGCGCCTTCGCAGGTTTCGCAGCGGCCACCTTTCACATTGAAAGAGAAACGACCCGGCTTATAACCCCGGATTTTGGCCTCTGGCAATTCAGAAAATAAGGAGCGAATGTCGGTAAACATGCCCGTATAAGTAGCTGGATTGGAGCGTGGCGTACGTCCAATGGGCGATTGATCTACTTCAATTACCTTATCCAAGTGTTCTAAACCTTCGACTGCCACATAAGGCATCGGCTCCATTTTAGAGCGGAAAAAGTGGCGATTCAAGATAGGAAATAAGGTTTCGTGAATAAGGGTAGACTTGCCGCTGCCCGACACACCCGTGACAGAAATCATCATTCCCAAGGGCAGGCGTAGGGTTACATTGCGTAAATTATGGCCCGTTGCGCCCTTAATTACCAACTCCTTTCCATTGCCTGGGCGGCGCTTGGCAGGCAGGGCAATACCCTTTTCTCCGTTCAGATAGGCCGCAGTAAGGCTTTTGTTAAGTAAAAACTCTGCTGGCGTTCCGGCACCCACCACTTGTCCGCCGTGGCGGCCAGCGCCGGGGCCTATGTCGAGGAGATAGTCAGAATGGAGCATCATATCTTTGTCGTGCTCCACTACCAACACCGTGTTACCCAAGTCGCGGAGGTCTTTCAAGGCCTTGATTAGCTTCACATTGTCGCGCTGGTGTAAGCCAATGCTGGGCTCATCCATAATGTATAAAACGCCGACCAGCTGCGTACCAATTTGCGTCGCCAGGCGGATGCGTTGGGCTTCCCCACCCGAAAGTGTGCGCAAAGGGCGGTCTAGTGTGAGGTAATCCAGGCCAATGTCGAGCAGGAAGCCGATGCGCTTGCGAATTTCCTTCAGAATTTCTACGGCAATCTGGTTTTGTCGGTCATTCAGCCGGTCTTCAATATGGGTAAACCAGGTAGCCAATTGGGTAATGTCTAACTGGGCTAGCTGGGCGATATTTTTTTTGTCAATTTTAAAGAACAGCGACTCCTTCTTTAATCGCAGCCCTTCACAATCAGGACAAGTTTTTACCTTCAGGTATTCCTGAATCCATTCCTGGGTTTTCTCCGTTCCGTATTCCTGCTGGCGTTTAAGAAAGGTGATGATGCCTTCGAATTTGGTACTCCAGGACGTTCCCGGGTATTTGACCGAAGGAACCTGAACCGTTTCCCCATTGCCATATAATAGAAGTTGAATTAATTCGGGCGGAAAGTTTTTCAACGGTGTATTGAGCGTTATTCCTTTCTGGCTTTTCAAAATCGCTTCAATCTCCTTGAAAATCCATATATCGCGGCGCTCTCCCAGTGGGGCGATGCCACCCTTGGCTATGTTCAGGCTACGGTCTGGCATAATGGCATCTTCGGAGATTTCTTCTACTGTACCCAGGCCATTACACGTAGGACACCAGCCGTAAGGAGAATTAAAGGAGAATAGATTGGGCGCTGGTTCGTCGTAGGCAATGCCAGAAGTGGGACACATCAGGAATTGCGAAAACGCTTGGGTATTGCCTTTTTCATCGAGCGTCATCATCAGCCCTTTGCCCTGTCGTAGCGCTATCTCCACCGACTGAGAGATGCGGAAGCGGTCTTCTTGTTTAGCCACTAGTCGGTCTATCACAATTTCGACATCGTGCGTTTTATAGCGGTCGAGTTGCATATTGGGCTTAATGTCAACTATTTCGCCGTCGGTACGTACTTTGGTAAAGCCCAGTTTGGCTACCTGCACGAATATTTCGCGGTAATGGCCTTTTCGTCCCTTTACAATAGGCGCGAGCAAGGTCAGCTTCTTCTGGTCGAAATGGGTGAGGATATGTTCAATAATCTGGTCCTGCGATTGCTTCACCATGCGCTCGCCCGTTACGTAGGAGAATGCTTCTGCCGTGCGGGCGAATAGCAGCCGCATGAAGTCGTAAATCTCGGTAACGGTGCCAACGGTAGAGCGCGGGTTTTTAGAGGTCGTTTTCTGTTCAATGGAAATGACCGGACTCAGGCCGTTGATCTTGTCAACGTCGGGGCGCTCCATGTCGCCAATGAACGAGCGGGCATAAGCCGAAAAGCTCTCCATATAGCGGCGTTGGCCTTCGGCATAGATGGTATCGAAGGCCAGCGACGATTTACCGCTGCCGCTGATACCCGTCACGACCACCAGTTTGTTGCGGGGGATATTGACGTCAATGTCTTTCAGATTATGTTCTCTGGCTCCAAATATCTCGATCTGCTCATAGCCGGTAGCATCGATTGGGGCAGCCACGGGTAAGGTTTCGGCTGGTTGATTGGCTTGATTAGGCATGTAACAAAGGTAGGTAATTTCAGGCGATTGGGGAGGCTGCTGGTGTTTACCTTTTTAGCATTTTCTAATCAAGGTAACCTGTTATTGTGATCAGGTTAAAGCCAATTCATTTATAAGAATACGATTGGTTTTTGTTAGGGCTTACGCTGGCGAATCGGTAATAATACGTAGCGATCAAAACCCGTATTTATACGCTTACCTGTTGTATACGAATCCGTTATATTGTCGAACCAAGTTTGCGTTATTTTTGAATGTGTGATTTTGAATTACCTGTTGTTAATCAGTAAATTATGAGGGATTAAGCGTGTGGTTAGTTTTCTTTCTGTAACCTGGCTTGCTCATATTGGAATAATTTTTTGCTTAGTTAAACAATATAAAAGCTCATTATCAAGTTTTTATAGTCTTATAAAACCTATTCTCTTCAATACAGCTTGGAAATACATGAGTCAAGGCTTTTATGCTTGTCCTTTTGCTATAATTCCTATGCATTATTCTCCCGAAGTAGTTTTTACGATAATATTTTAATAGACTTATTTAAATAGCCGCATTGGATACATGGGGCTATCATTCATCAAACCTAAAAATATGAGCTATGGACATCCACATCAGTAAACCCGCCTTGTTGAATTTGGTCAAACAATTTCCTTTCGCTTCTTATGAGTTGGACTTGCGAAAAGAGGAAACCTTTGTTACGCTTTATTCTTCTAACGAATCGTTAAGATATGAGATTGTGGGTGTGTTATCTCAACACGACATTAGTGAACTACAAAAATATTTGGAACAGTATCGGCAGCCCTGGAATCGGCGGAGTTATTGAGCTATTATACCGCAAATCTCCTCTATCTATCCCCGTAAGTAATTGGCTTTTTATTTTACTTACTTGCATACCCTTATTTTTTTATATTTACTAGCCAGATTATTAACTTTTTACCTACGATTTTACGTATTAAAGAGTAAATTTTTCTCCTTGGTATATGGCTTATTTTAAAAACTTGTTATTGCTAGATGATGAAGAGATAGACAATATGATGCACGTATTTTGGGCTAAACAATTCAACTTAGCTGAAAATATTCTACAGTTTACTAATCCTGAAACCGCCAAAGCGTATATCCAGGAAAATGGCTTTGGCCAAGCTGGAGATTTAATGATTGTAGACATTCATTTACCCCTGATGAGTGGTTTAGACTTTCTAGAAGACTTTTTTTCTTCCAATCATTCCACAGAAAAAGAGGGAATGATTTACGTACTCACCTCTTCTATCAGTCAACGCGATTCGCAGCGCGCGCGCAATTTGCCTATAAGCGGCTTTTTAACCAAGCCCCTCCACGAAATACATATCAAGCAGATTATTGAAAAGCTAGAACCCGGCGTATAAGTGGGGCTAGTAATTAGCTGTTATGGTTTAGTCTACGCGTTCTATCTTCCAGAGCTGACAATCTTCTCCAGACCAGGCATCTTGCTGAATATGAGCCTTTTCTTCGAGCGAACACTGTCCTACTTCCAATGCCTTCACGCTTTTGCGGCCCGTCATCTTAAAATACCCATCGCCTGCGGGCTCAATTTTCCATTGTTGCCAAGGGCCCTTTACCGAATGCCATAAAAGGATATTGACGCCATCATCTACTGAGCAACCGGTTACATCATATACCAGTTTGTCTTGTATCGAATTGAAGCCATAAAAGCCATCCTCATTTGCTTCCAGGTTCCACTTCTGACAGTCCTGCCCATTCCAAGTGCCTTGTACCAAGATAGAACCAGGTTTGCCAGCACATTCCGTTGCTTGGATCACCTTTCCACTGTGTTTGGCCGTTATCCGGTATACGCCATTTGGCAGCGGTGGCGTAGTGGCTACTGTAGCTAAAGTTGATGCTCCTTTCTTCTCTCCCGAAGGCGCTTTCATCACTTCGCCCAGCTTCACGGGTGTACCAAAGTCGGGTGTTCCGTCAGCGTTCCAATTTACTTTCTGTGCCCGCGCATTCCGGAAATCGTCACAGCCGCCGGCACTGTTGCTGGTAGCGTGGTAAATATTCCAGGTTTCTTTGCCATCGGGCGATTGGAAGAAGCAGTTGTGTCCAGGGCCATAAGCAGCCACGGCATCATTTCGTTTAAATACGGGCATAGCTGATTTGATCCACGAGGCTGGCTCCATCGGGTTCTTCTTCGGATCTAACGTAAGCATGCCCAAAGAGTAATCGGGTGTCCAGCAGCCGCTAGCGGAATAAATAAGGAAGGTTTTTCCTTTGTGTTGCAATATCTCTGGTCCTTCATTTACCTTTGGATCACCAATTTTTTCCCACTCGTATTGCGGTTCTGACAACATTGCCCGATGGCCGGTAAGCGTCCAGGGGTTGGCCATGGCCGAGATATATATTTGCTGGTTGTTGTCGGTTGGGCTCTTGTGACCCGACCACAGGAAGTAATGATTGCCATTGTTTTCGAGAATTGTTCCATCAATAGCCCAGAAATCAGCAGTGGGGTCGTAAAGCTTGCCTTTGTTAAGCCATTTCCCTGTCAATGGATCTTCAGAACTGTTTTCCAGCACATAGGTATTCTGATGCGCCCAATCGGTTTGCGTACCAGCAGTATAATAAATGTACCACTTGTTTTGGATGCGAAATATCTCGTTAGCCCAATAATTACAGCAAGGATCATCTTTGCCTGGCCTAAACACAGAGACCATCTGCGCTGTTTTCAGCCCTTCTAAGGTAGATGATTTGGCCAGGCATACGCTAGTGCTGGTGGTGCCAGTCAGGTAATATACGCCCTTGTAGCAGGTGATAAAGGGGTCAGGAATCCAGCGGAGTGGATTAGTGAACGTCTGAGCGGGCAGCACATGGGAAACCGCAAGTAAGCTTATCAAAAAACCGGCTGTTAACAGCCCTTTCCAGGGTAAAAACTTTAGCATATCCTTAGGATAAATATTTTTTTAAAGTTGGAAAAGGGCATCATTCAAACAAAGCACGCTTTGCTCGATTTCTTGCTTTGTAGGAAATACAGGTTTTTCATCTTCGATGGAGGAATTGTTTCAGGTAGATGAGTTGATGCGTTGTCATTTTTCTTTGCCTGGACGCGGGAAGACTAGCGGTATCTGCATTAGCAATATTTTCTTTGGGGGCTTTTTAATTCAGTATTATTTTTTGATTAAATTATATTAAATTAGAACAGGCATAAATACTGGGATTTATGTCGTTTTTAATTATTCGTTCATTTTGTGCGCTATTTGATATTTAAATTTGAATGAGTAATGGTTTGTTTTTGTGGTTATGAAAATGAATTTATCATACAAATTAATTTAAATCAATGTGGTAGTATGAAAAACCTAATACTTAATTTCGGATTATTCTTCTCCCTTTCTTCCACACTCAGTCTTGCTCAAAACATTGAGGTAAAAGGAAAGGTAACCGAGGACGGAGGAGAGGCCCTGTATGGAGTCAATGTAGTAGTAAAGGGCAGTCGGGAGGGGACTGTGACTGATGACAAGGGCGAATACCGTATGCAGGTGCCCAGTGGAAGCACCCTCGCTTTTAGCTACATTGGCTATGAGTCCCAAGAGGTAGTGGTCGGCAATAACACGACCATTCATGTGTCGCTAAAGCTGCAAACCTCGGCCTTGAGCGAGGTGGTCGTTACAGCCTTAGGGATTAGGAAGGAACGGAAATCGCTGGGCTATTCTACTTCGGAAGTGAAAGGCGAAGAGCTCATCCAAGCGCGTTCGCCCAATATAACGAATACCCTGGCCGGAAAGGTGGCAGGCTTGAACATTACCAGCACGGCCTCCGGACCCAGCGGCTCAACCCGTATTACCCTGCGTGGCAATGGGTCGATTACTGGCAATAACCAGCCTCTCATTGTAGTCGACGGTATTCCCATCGATAACCAAAATTTAGGCTCCGTGGGCATGTGGGGCGGCCCTGACAAGGGGGACGGCCTTTCGAGCATGAACCCAGACGAGATTGATAACATTAACGTGCTGAAAGGAGCGACAGCAGCAGCTTTGTATGGTTCCCGCGCTTCTAATGGAGCCATTCTTATCACGACTAAAACCGGAAAAGTAGGTCAGGGAATTGGTTTGGAAGTGAATAGTAATTTTGTAGCCGAAGACCTGCTAATTAAGTCATTCAAGGATTATCAATATGAGTACGGTACGGGCATCAACGGCCAAAAACCGACCACGGCGCTGGTAGCCAGAACGACCAATAGCTGGGGTGGCAAATTGGATGGCAGTAACGTGATTCAGTACGATGGGGTTTCTCGTCCTTACGTAGCGGAGAAGGACAATTTGAAGAATTTCTATAAAACTGGATTTACCTTCACCAACTCAGTCGCTATCAGCGGAGCTACCGATAAGGTTTCGTATCGTTTTTCGATGAATAACCTGGATAACCGTGGCATTGTGCCCCACAATACCTTGCACCGCAATAACTTTGCGCTGAATACCAATGCTACCTTGGGAAAGAACCTGACTGTGTTGGCAAACGTCAAGTACATTACTGAGAAAAACCACAACCGCCCCCGATTGTCCGATTCGCCAGGCAATGCAAATTATACCTTGTTTACCATGCCTACGTCGTTGTCCGTAGCCACCTTACGGGAAAATATATATGACAGTCAGGGATTTGAAAAGCAATGGTCTGAAAATGAGTATGTTCAAAATCCTTATTTTGCCGCCAGCGATTTCTTGCAGGACGACAAAAAAGACCGGATCATCGGAGCGGTAGAACCTAAATACCAGTTGACCGAATGGCTGTCTATTGGCGCGCGGCTGGGATTTGATGCCTACAGTTACCGAAATACTGAGTCCAGGCCCACCGGAACGGCTTTTGATCGAGCGGGACGCATTGATACCGATCTGCGCAATTTTATTGAGAGTAATTCGAGCTTGAACCTGACCTTAAACCGGGATATTACCAGCGATCTTAACTTGAATTTGCTGGTTGGGGGTAATTTGATGAAGCAGGTAAATAGGATAGACCATTATGATGGCGCTGGCTTTAACATTCCTTTCTTCTACGACATCACGAACATTAACCCGGAAAAACGAACGGTAAGGTATAATTACACGGAGAGGCGAATCAATTCCATCTATAGCTCGGCGGATTTGTCGTTCAGGAATTACCTGTTTTTAAACCTGAGCGGACGAAATGATTGGTTCTCGACCCTTGCACCAGACAAAAACAGCATTTTTTACCCTTCTATTGGTGCTGGCTTTGTGTTGTCAGAAGCTGTGGAGCTACCCGAAGTGATTAACTACTTCAAATTGCGGGGTTCCTGGGCGCAGGCAGGTGGAGACACCGATCCTTATAATTTATCGCTCTATTATACTTTAACAGGCGCTCACTTAGGCCAGCCATTGGCTCAAATTAAAGATGATCCCAACCAGGTGCCTAATCCCAGTCTTCAGCCGCTTACCTCTAGCACAGGAGAAGCTGGTTTTGAAACGCGGTTGTTCGAAAGCCGTTTAGGAATTGATTTTGCCCTGTATACCCGAAAAACCACCAACGACATTGTGGCGGCATCCATTTCTGGCACTTCGGGCTTTGCTAGTGCCTTGTTCAATGTGGGTGAAGTGACCAATAAAGGCATTGAACTGTTACTGAATTATGCGGTCATCAAGAGCCCCAACTTTACCTGGGATGTGTCATTCAACTATGCGTATAATAAAAGCCAGGTGGTGGCGCTATATGGTGACCAGAAAAACTTTCAAGTAGGTGATCCAGCCCGTTCGCAAGCGGCTTATGTTTTCCAGGAGGTTGGTCAGCCGTTTAGTTTAATCAAAGGATATGCTTATCAGCGAGATGCCACCGGGAATATTATTTATAATACGACGACTGGCTTGCCCCTGCGGGAATCAGAATTAACGCCGTATGGAACGGGCGTTTCGCCCACTACGCTTGGGTTTACCAATTCATTCCGGTACAAAGGCATTGGCTTGAGTTTCTTGATTGATGGCAAATTTGGTGGGCATATTTATTCTGGAAGCAATGCGCTAGCCTACCGCCACGGGCTGCACGTGGAAACGCTTCCTGGCCGGGAAACGGGTGTGGTGGGGGTAGGTGTCAACGAGGCTGGTGAGCGAAATACGGTGAATGTGCCAGCGCAGCAGTACTATGAAAACCTATACAATTTCGCTGAACCTTTCATTTATAGCTCTGATTTTCTGAAACTCCGGCAGGTCATTATCGACTATACTATTCCTGCAAAACTTTTTGGGAGAACGCCTTTCAAAGGAGCATCCATCTCCTTGGTTGGCAGGAACCTGGCCATTCTGATGAAGAAAACGCCCAATATTGACCCGGAATCAACCTACAATAATACCAATGGCCAAGGCTTGGAATTTACGGGAGCGCCCTATACACGGTCTGTCGGTTTAAACCTTAATCTGAAGTTCTAATTCTTTTCATCCTGCGCTGAAAACGTCGAAAATTATGATTCGTACTATAGTCGCAATGCTCACCCTGGCCGTTGTGCTGGGGGCTTGCACCAAGGATTTTGAAAAAATAAACATTGACCCCAATCGACCTGTCCAAGTGCCACTGGATTTCCTGCTGGGACAGACACAGTTGCAAATCGCTGGTTCGGCCAATGATCCGGGGTATAAAACCTGGCGGGGAAATTTTATTTACGCTGCTACGATAAGCCAGCAAATGGCTTCTGCTAATTCTTTTTACGCCGGTGATAAGTACCTGTATGATGCCAATAATAGTGGCGCTTACTTTGTCGATTCGTATGCCAATGCGATTAAAAACCTGGTTAATTTGATCGACCAGGCCAAAAAAGATCCGAAGAACGTCAATATCCTTTCTGTTGCCCGTATTCTAAAAGCTTTCCAAACCCACCTTATTACTGATTTGTATGGCGATGTCCCTTATTCAGAGGCTGGATTGGGTTATTTGCAACAAAATTTCAGTCCGAAGTATGATCTCCAAAAGGATATTTATGCCGATATGCTAAAGGAACTGGATGAGGCCGGGAAAGCCCTAACGACTTCGGCAGCCTTTCCACCCACTGCTGATTTTGTTTACGGAGGTGATCTTAACAAGTGGAAGAAGTTCGCCAATTCATTGATGTTACGGTTGGCTATGCGTATGCAAAAGGCTGACCCGGCAACAGCGCAGACTTGGATCAAAAAGGCCATTGACGGGGGTGTGATGGAAAGTAACGACGATTCATTTGCCATCAAGCATACGGCAGGGGCTATTTACAGCAATAATTCCAATTCGTTTACGCTGGGAACATTCGCTGGTAGCCGCAATGTGAATGCGCTTGATAACATCCTATGGTCAAAGACCTTGATCGATCTGATGAAGTCTCGCAATGATCCCCGGTTGAACATCATTGCTTCGGTTGCCGATGGAGACATGGCGCCCGCCAAACAAAAAGGCTTGCCCAATGGCTACGACAACAGCACGGGTACACCCCATAGCTTGGCTACCTTCGGTGACCCGAACCTGAAAAATTATTCGAGGCCATCACCGCTGATGATCGATGCCAATGATCCCAATATCTTTCTGGCCTACGCCGAAACGCGGTTTCTCACGGCTGAGGCAATAGAAAGAACCTGGGTTGCTGGCGTGGCTGCCAGTGAATATCAGAAAGGGCAGGAGGCGGCACTGGCAATACTGCAACTGTATGATCCTTTGGCTACTATCACAAATACAGCCGCTTATACTGCTGCCAATCCGTATCCGATAGCTGGAACGCTGGCAGATAAGCTGACGCAGATACACAGTGAAATGTTTATTCTGACGGCCAGCACACTCAACTTTTACGAAGGTTTTGCCAACTACCGCCGCACCGGAATCCCTAACCTGGTTCCGGTAAATTACCCAGGCAATCAAACTGGTGGCCAGATACCCCGTCGCCTGCGGTATCCACAAACGGAAGCCGCCGTGAATCCCAACTATACTATAGCGAACGATCGCCAAGGCGGCGACTCTTTTCTGTCCAAGGTCTGGTGGGATAAATAAACGCATCTGCGAAACCCCTGATGGACAAAAGATGCCTTCGTTCGTGAAGGCATCTTTTTGTATAAAATGCTCTATAGCGGCGTAGCGTAGGTGGTCGCTGCCAGTTATGAGTTTTTACTAAGTTAGCCGACTCATGATGGTCTTACAGGTTTGTTCAACAATTGTCCGAGCCAAACGATCCATTCTTGTCATTTGGAAAATCTGGCAAGCGGTACGCCGCCCGGATTTTTCAAAATGACAATGGTATAGAATAGCTATTATTTGATGCCTTTGTTGTTGGCTGCCGCTCATAAAGGATTAATTTTCAATACCCATTTTATAGTTGTTGTAAACATTAATCAATCGCTGGGAGACCCCATTAAAAAATCGCTGAAAACACCGCAGCGGCGGCCGCTAACAATGGCAGGAAAAAGCGAGAATGCCCTTGCGTTTAATCCCGAAGGGATGCCAGGATTATAGTAAAAGTTCCTAGATTCCACAACCCTGAAGGGGTGAAATAGCCCTATCACCCTTTCAGGGTTGTGAGGAAGGCCTTTGACTCTGGCTATAATCATTTCAGCCCTTCAG
>JAZKGK010000284.1:0-2571 GCA_040385915.1 Bacteroidota bacterium | reverse complement strand
ACTGGCGAATGACAAGGATATTCCAGAGAGAAGACGAACTTGCTCCCCGAAATTACTGCCCGTATTCCCTCCGCTACCAAGGGCGCTTCTTCGGCATTGGCGCCCTTGGCGGTATCGCATATACGCAGGTAGTCTTCACCCACGCCACATGAGGGATGCTGGAACTCATTTTGCTTAGCAAACGCTTTCCACGCACCATTGACAGTCATGATGATACCTTTTGCATTTACCAGGGCTATCGGGGCAGGTAGCGCATCCAGAATAGCCGACTGCATAGATGCTAGCCGTTGCTGAGCCAGATAGGTATGCTGCAATTCTTTTTCCACCTTTTTTCTGGCGCTGATGTCGTGCGACACCAGCATAATTTGTTGGGCTGATAAGGTAACCGTTTGGAAAGTATGGTACCCACCCTGAAATGGTATTTCGAAGGAGACGGAATTCCCTAGAAAGGTAGGCGCAATTTTTTCTACTATTTCATTGGCACTGGACTCTCCCATCCATTCAGTGATTGGCTTTCCGATATAAAAATCATCTGCCAGGTGAAGTTTTTCCAGGCCTTTTCCGCCAATGAAATCAATCTTATAATCCCGATTCAGGATTGTAATGGTTCCGTTGGGGAAATTATTGACCAAAGTCCGGTATAGTTGCTCACTCTGTTTTAAGTGCGCTTCTGCCGCTTTGAGCTCGCTGATATCCCTGCCAATAACGTATGCTAGTTGATTACTTGCTGACCAAGCGCCGCGCCACATCATAAAAACAATGTGTCCATCTTTGTGAATATAGCGGTTCTCAAATGTATAATTTGCGCCTTGTTCCCTGGAATTTTCCCAAACCAACACACTCGCTTCAAGGTCATCAGCATGGATAAAATTGGTGTTAAAACAGCCTACCAACTCCTCCGGCTTGTAACCCCAAATGGCTTCAGAAGCCTGGTTGACATGAACAAACCTCCCTTCCTGGTTCAATGCACAAATAACGTCGAGGGTATGATCGAGAATGTCCTGATTGGCCTGCAAAGCTTTCTGGAGTTCTAATTGGCTTTGCAACAGGGCTTGCTGGGTAAGCCTTTTCTGAGTCGTATCTCGTTGAATAGAAACGAAATGAGTAACGACGCCCCTGCTGTCGGCCACGGGTACCAGGGAAAAATCGACCCAGAACTCCTGTCCATCTTTGCGGTAGTTAATCAATTCGACTTTAGCCGTTTGCTTGCTTTCCAATGCTGCCCTAATCTTATCCAGTTCTCTCCGATCGGTATTGGGGCCTTGCAACATACGGGGGCTTCTGCCCAACACTTCTTCTGGCTCATAGCCAGTTATGTGGGTAAAAGCCGCGTTCACGTACACAATCCGGGGGCCTGGCTCGTCAATCAAGTCCGCCTCGGTAATCATGACGGCGTCATTGGCATTTTCGGCAAAGGGTTCTAATAAATGCAGGTACTCTTCCTTAGTCTTCAGTACATATACGTCTTTCAGGAAATAGGCTGCCCCAATCACCTTCTGATGATCATTGAGCAAGGGAACTGCTCTCATAAAAATCGAAAAATCGTTTCCAATCTTTGGATAAAGCCTGGTGTGTCCTTCCCACTTTTCATTTCCCAAAATCGCTTCCTTGACTGCTGTTATCAACCGGGCGTCTGGGCAAACTGTTTCAAAGCCTCCTTGGGCAGTCAACTCTTCTATAGAATCGTATCCAACTACTTTTTTAAAGGCCGTATTCATAAATTCAAGCATACCACACAGCGATACCACACATACCGGATCGCTAAGCTCCGCTACCAATTGAATATATTGTTTAAAAGGCGTTTCTTGCCTGTGTGCCATCCGTTCTTGACCCATAATTAAAACATTATTTTATTCCATCAATTCCAAGATTATATAAACAAAAAAGCATTTAATCCCAAATGAAGCCATATATGCATAGGAAAAACAATATTATAATAAATCATTTTACCAACCCTGAAACCTATAATTACAAAAACTAATCAATTATCAGCAAGATTATCTAGTTTTTTATCAGATTATTGCTCCTGATAAGTTAATATTAATTCTTGCATAAATATCTTATTCTAAAAGATTTAAATTATCTATGAAATGATTGCTTTCAAGTCTTCACCAAGATGATGTTTGCTCTTATTTAAAAATAGCTTTCTCCACCTCCTTCGGTACTTTTACCTGCCAAAAGCCTTTCTATGATTTTCGACTTCCGATTAAAGGTATTCTACACGGTTTCGCAGAAACTAAGTTTTACTAAAGCGGCTAACGACTTATTTATCAGCCAACCAGCCGTTACCAAACACATCAATGAGTTAGAGCTGCAACTAGGTGCTGCACTATTTAAACGCAATGGCAATAGCATTGCACTGACCCCTGCCGGACAAATTGCCGTGCGGTATGCGCAGCAAATTTTTCAAACCTACACTGCCCTGGAAAATGAAATAGCGGAACTGCATCACATCTCCAGCGGCACCATTCGGATTGGCGCCAGTACCACGCTTGCTCAATATGTGCTACCCAAAATCCTGGCTTTGTTCAAAACAACGCATCCGGCCATTGCCTTTACCTTTATTTCGGG
>JAZKGK010000283.1:1966-18833 GCA_040385915.1 Bacteroidota bacterium | reverse complement strand
CTCCGTAGCGGAGGGGCGGTTCGCCCGCATCGGCGGACCGACTGCGATTAAACCCGCCGCTACGGAGCTGGAAAGCGTATTATTCCAACCGCTCCGGCGGCCCGGTCTTGATTCGCATATAGAGTAGATGCTTACTGGTCAATCCCAGGAAAGCGTATTTTAGTTCACTGGTGGGGCTCGACTTGGGACTTGATCAAAAGGGTGCTTTTTTTTCCAGCTGGGTCTCCGCCGGGATCCGGCGTTCGCTCGGTTGATAATTTCCCAAGGGCAATATTTAAGAGAACAACTTTGCAACGGCAGCGATCACGGCGGGGAACCGCGACCGGCAAACGCCGGATCCCGGCGGAGCTACGATTAGGACACATTTATATAAGCGACCTGACAGCTCCATAGTGGTTCGCCGCGCGGGAGCATCCTGTTTGTAGAAGATCGGCGGACCGAATGGAGCCAAATATTACCCTTACTTCGGTGCTATAAACAGGCGGCTCCACGGGAGCCCGGATTTGTGTCCTAATCGTAGCCCTGCGGAGACCCAACTGAGAAGTAAGAGGTGGGCATTTCCCTTAAGTTGACAGCATGGAGCGGACGCTAAGACCAGGCGGGAATTTTTAAGAAAGGCTTCAAGCGAAGCCTTTCTTTCATTAATTGGGCAAGACTATAGTTTAGAGTCTTCTACTGGTGGAGTGGTTGGTTTGGATTGTGGGTCTTCTAGCAACGACTGTGCGAAGAAGGCAGTACACTTATCGGGCTGACCCGGAAAAGCGAGGGTCAGGGTATGGAGGTTGGTATATAATTGCGATGCCAATGCTTCTCGGTCGGTAGATGTCCCCCATTTGCCCACAATCACCTGTTCTTTTTGCTGGAGCTGAGAGCTTGGTTGGGATGAAGGAAAGGATGCAAAGTGAGAGCCAGTCGTTAACTTGGTGATGACCGCACCGGTGGCTCGGTGACTCCCAATGCGGTTTCCCGCCGGGACAAGTTATCAAAGAGTTTTTACCTGTACCATACACCAAGAAACACGATTTGCGCGTGATCCTGAATGCGATTTTATGGCTGGTTCGAACTGGCGTCCAATGGCGCCACCTTGAAAGATTATGAGTATACCAAAGAAAGTTCGGAAGCAATGCTTGTATTACCCAATACAACGATTGCTCTCAACAAACTTGCTGCCTGATGCCAAATTTTATTCCAAAACAAGCGCTAAGCATACTGATCTTCAATTTCGTGTTTTTATTGGATTTAAATAGGTATCTTCTTTTGTAAAAGCTTAGTCGGAAGGTTCCCACCTGAAATAAATAGTAAACAACAAAAAGGCGGGTAAATAGTAGACATTTCTACTATTTACCCGCCTTTTCAGCGCTATTATCTAACTTTCTTTAGTTTCGTTTATTTAGCTCATCGCGGATGCGGGCGGCACGTTCGTAATCCTCTTTTTCTAGGGCTTCATCCAGCATTTCTTTTAGCTTTTCGAAAGGGATATCTTTGAATTTCTCGGGAGCAGCCGGACTCATACGGTTGGGTTCTTCTTTCTTCACTAAAGGCTCGTCTTCATCCGACGAATCAGTGAAGACAATACCGGCTTCTGACAGAATAGACTCGAACGTATAGATAGGCACGTTGAAGCGCAAACCAATAGCGATTGCATCAGAAGGGCGGGCATCAATCTCGGTATTGCGGATGCCATCCGAGCAAATGATTTTAGCGTAGAAAACGCCTTCTTTCAAATCAGAAATAACGATTTCAGTTACCGCAAATCGGAAGCTTTGTGCAAAGGACTTGAATAAATCGTGGGTCATGGGCCGGTTGGGCACAATCTTCTCGATTTCAATGGCAATTGCCTGTGCCTCAAACATCCCGATAATAATGGGTAATCTACGGTTGCCGTATTCCTCGCCCAACACCAACGCAAAAGAGCCGGATTGGGACTGACTGGAAGAAAGTCCGAGTATTTCAAGTTTTATTTTATTCACTGTAAAGAATGATCTCAGGTATGGGGAAATGAAAATTCACTTAAAATAATGCCAATACTACTTTTCCATTTCAACGTTGAAAGGTACAAAGTTAAAAAAATAAAATTCGTGAATATTCTCTTTCAGCCATAGAAAATTCACGAATTTTAAAAATAATCCAGATAAATAGGAGCTATGTCAGCCTTTTGTAGAGAAGCTTCGGCTCACAGGGGTTGACTAACCTAAATCTTTCACTGCTTTGGTCAATCTCGGCAAAATATCAAATACATCCCCTACAATACCATAATCGGCGGCTTTGAAGAAGGGTGCTTCCGGGTCTTTGTTAATGACTACGATTACTTTCGATGAATTGACTCCCGCCAAGTGTTGGATGGCTCCCGAAATTCCCGCTGCAATATACAGATTAGGACTAATCTTAATGCCGGTCTGACCTACGTGTTCGTGGTGAGGCCGCCAATCCAGGTCAGACACGGGTTTAGAACAGGCGGTAGCTGCACGCAGCGCTTTCGCCAGGTCTTCTACAATCCCCCAGTTTTCTGGTCCTTTCAATCCACGTCCACCCGAAACAACCCGGTCAGCCTCAGGAAGCAAGATGTCTCCCGTTGCTTGTATTGTTTCGGTAATCTTGACATTAAAATCGGCGTCGTTTAAGCTTGGCGTAAAGGCTTCAACTGTAGCTTTGTCAGCAGTCGGTTGCGGGTCGATCGCGTTCTTCTTGATCGCGATGATTTTTTTGTCGCCTTTCATGGCTACTTCGGCAAAAGCTTTGCCCGTATAAATGCTTCGCTTCACTTTAAAACCTCCAGCGAGGTTGGGTAAATCGACTACGTTGGTGGCGAGGCTAGCCTTCATTCGGGCAGCCAGACGAGCCGATACTGCGCTTCCCAGCGAAGAGGTGGCCAGCACAATCACGGTAGAGCCTTCCTTTTCGGCTGCTTGCGTCAATACGCTGGTATAGGCTTGAATGACCCCGTGTGCTAAACGCGGATCGTTGATGTGCAGCACTTTCTTTGCGCCGTAGTTTCCGACCGCTTCTAACTCGCTGGTGGGAACAGTGCCAATAATAAGTGCAGTGGCGGTGGTTTTCTGCATTTGGGCTACTTGGGCACCGTAAGCTACGGCTTCCAGCGAAGATTTCTTGAGGGCACCATCGGCTATTTCTACGAAAACTAATACAGACATATTAAGTTTATGAGTTTATAAGTAGGTGAGTGTATGCGTTGTTGATGCTACTATTTGCGAGGGCCTATTTAGGTCTGCGCAGCAAATAACGGGTTATGAAGATGTCATTATTGGCAGCGGCAGTCGTTTCTGCCAATTCCCAACCCTGTTCTGTCAATTCATTTAATTTCAGCGTAATAGACTTGTCATTGTCTTTGATATTGCTAAAATTAATGCCTCCCAGACTGAATACATTGGCCATAGGCAGTTCCTGTGCTTGTCCGGTTTTATCGGTAACCAGCATCCGCGACCGTCCGACTCCAGCCGCTAGCAGCGATTCGATGGTCGTAACCTGCATATACTCGTACCGTGGCACCACTACCACAGGAGCTTGTGCAAAACCAATATTAGATAACCAGCAGAAGCATACAACTATAAAGAGCTTTTTCATAAGTGAGAATTTAGGCCTGTAATTATTGTTGAATAGCTGCTATCGGTTATCCAAAACCAAATTATAATACTTTGGCTTCCGTTCTGAGCAGCGAAATCAGCTTCTCAGCTTCATCGGCAGGAATCATTTTGCAAGCTCCTTTGGGCGCAGGTAGTTCATACTGATCAACGGTGGTAAAAGTGTCAACGGCTACGGGTTGTACTACCAGCAATGGTTTGGTTCGAGCCGACATGATACCCCGCATATTAGGGATTTTCCATTCAGCAATGGGCTCCTGACAACCGGCAACAATGGGCAGATTTACTTCCAGGTATTCTTTGCCGCCTTCTATTTCGCGGGAAAGTTTGGCTTTGTTGCCTTCTATGTCCAGTTTCATCACGGGCGACAAGGATGGAATTCCTAACAGCTCGCCAACCAGGCCATGCACTTGTCCGCCATTGTAATCAATAGATTCGCGACCCATCAGAATGAGATCGTAGTTGTTTTGCTTGGCTATTTCTGCAATTTGTACGGCCACAAACCAGGAGTCGATAGGATCGGCATTTACGCGGATAGCATCGTCTGCGCCAATAGCTAAACATTTACGGATGGTAGGTTCGGTATCAGCTTCGCCTACATTCAGTACTGTTATTGTGCCGCCCAGTGCTTCCTTCAACTCCACCGCACGCGACAGGGCGTAGTCATCGTAAGGGCCGGTAATAAACTGTACCCCAGCTTTGTTGAACTTGGTATTATTGTCAGTGAAAGTAATTTTGGTGGTCGTGTCAGGTACCTGAGTAATGCAAACTAATATCTTCATAAGGGATAGAATGGGTGGTTTGCTGAAAAACTATGTTCAGTCGCGAAGTTATTAAGTTTTGCCAGTTTATAGATAGTCAGGACAGAGTATTTTGATTTTGGGTATTAGAACGTATTTCAGGGGCATTTACACGTAAATTCACTGCTGTCCTTTCATTTTTAACGGGTAATCATTGTTTTTGTTAACGGGTATACTCTATTTAGTGCTGTGGCTGGCACACTTAGCGGATGGAATGCTGAGGGAAGGACTATGAGTTTAACCTTATGAAGAAAAAGCATAAAATATGAAAAGAAGATTTGCAGATGCGAAATCATCCTTCTTAATTCGTGCTTCTTACTTCGCAACAATAAACCGGGATGAGCAATTCAAGATTACACCAACTGTTTGAGTTTCTGAAGCAAGACCCGAACGACGCGTTCACGTTGTATGCCATTGCTATGGAGTATAGTAATACAGATACCGGGAAGGCTTTAGAATATTACGAACAGCTATTGAAGGAGCATCACGACTATGTAGCCACCTACTATCATGCCGCCAAGCTTTACGCAGATCTGGGTAGGAGAGAGGAAGCCGAAAGTGTCTTTAAAGAAGGGTTATTGATAGCCAAGAAAAAAAATAAGACCCACGCTTACAATGAATTACAAAGAGCCTATCGCGCTTTCCAAGACGAGGATGAATAAGGCTTATTTTTCCTGATAGGCATATTCTGACAGGAGCAAATGCATATCTATTATCAGCTTGTCTACTTCCGTAGAATCGGTGCCATTATAGTAACCCCGTATCCGTTTGTCCTTGTCTACCAGCACAAACTTCTCTGTGTGTACAAAATCACTTTCCCCGCCATCACCTTCCGTCGCCGTAACGAAGTAGCCGTAGCGCGCCATATCGTACAACTCCTTTTTATCGCCAGTAACAAAGTGCCACTTCCGGGCATCGGCCTTGTGTAGCTCGGCATATTCAGCCAGCACTGGCACTGAGTCCTGTTTCGGGTTAACGGTATGCGACAGAAACAAAACCTGGTTGTTGTCTTTATACTTGGCATATACCCGCTCCATTTGCTTCGTCATTTTGGGGCAAATGCCTGGACAAGTGGTGAAAAAGAAGTCAGTGACGTAAATCTTGCCATCGAAATCTTTTTGGGTAATGGTTTTTCCTGTTTGGTCAATAAAGTTGAACTGCTGAACGGTATGCACTACCTGTACCGGAATTTTTTTGCCATCAGCAGCCACCGAATCGCGCTCGTCTTGTCCGTAGGTGGGTAGCACGCGGGCAGGTTTCTTGCTCATATAAGCCCGGTAGCCACCAACAAGCAGAAATACAAGCGCGAAGCTTACCAGTATAATAGGAAAAAACGACTGCTTTTTCATGGCTGATTAATGGGAAGTAGAAGTTAAATATTCGGTAGGTGCTTCAGTAAAAGTATGCTTGCATTCCTCGCTGCAAAACCCATACAGTTTGCCTTTGTAACTGGCTGTATCGGCCACGCCATGCTTCACTGGCATGCCACAAACGACATCTTGTTCTATTGCCAGGGTATGGGTGTCGATAGCCAGCACCTTTTCTGATGCACCCATCTCAGTGGGCACAGGCTTATTTTCGGGTGCTTGTGTTTGGTTGGAAGATTGGTTACAGGCCTGAAGCAGCAACAATGAAAGTAAACCAACGCCAAAAATGTTCTTTGCCATTTTTTTAATGTAGATGGATGAGTTGATAAAGTTTTAAAGTAAAGTTATTAGTTCTTTCGTAAGCAAAGTTAATGTAGGCTCTGCCTGGGCGGCCGCCGCCAGCACATCAGCAATAGTTAGGTGCCGGAGTTTGTCTGGCGCGCATAAATCAGTAATGACCGATACGGCAAAGCAGGGAAGTTTCATTTGCCGGGCCACAATCACTTCGGGCACAGTAGACATGCCCACAGCATCGGCGCCAAGCAGGCGCAGGTATTTGTACTCGGCTCGGGTTTCGAGGTTTGGCCCCGGCACACTTACGTACACGCCTGTATGCACTTTGATGCCTTTTTCCTGCGCAATTTGTAAGGCTAAGCCAATTATTTTGGTGTCGTAAGGTTCCAACATATCGGGGAAGCGATCGCCCAGGCTATCGAGGTTTTTGCCCGTCAGCGGATTTTCCAACTGTAGGTTAATATGGTCGTCAATAATCATCAGGTCGCTGAGTTCGTGGTCGGGATGGAGGCCACCCGCAGCGTTGGACAGAATAAGTGTTTGAATGCCCAATACCTTCATTACCCGCACCGGAAAGGTGACTTCCTGCATCGAATAGCCTTCGTAATAGTGGAAGCGCCCCTGCATCACGACTACGTTTTTACCGGAAAGCTTTCCTAGCAACAAACGCCCTGAATGGCTTTCGACGGTTGAAAGGGGAAAGTGAGGGATGGTTTCATAAGGTATAATGGCCTGTACGTCTACTTCTTTGGACAATGCGCCCAAGCCCGTTCCCAGTATAATGCCTATTTCGGGTGTAAACTCAAGTTTCGATTGAATAAATTGGACGGCTTCGGCTATTTTTTGGAGCATTTGGTTTTCGTTAGAAGGTCGGCAGCGTTCCAAACGCTGCCGACCTTGGTTCATTCATCAAACTCAATTATAAACTTTTGTAGCTCTTGTTCTTGTAAAAGCATACGGTGGTTTATTTCATATTCAGAGGCATTTCCAAACCATTCTAAAACAGCTTTCCTAGATAGCCTTGTTTTCGCTTCACTCAGATGGCTAAGATAGGATGAGTATGCATAGGCACGAAAGTCGGCTATAAAACCGTGTTTCTGCGGATTGGCGTGAATGTAGTAAATTATTCGGGTAAGATATATATCGGAGGTAATCGGAATGCGGCGAAAGGGCTCTTCAAAAAGCCCACCAGTTCTTCTATGAGCCTTATTGATGCTTTGGGTAAAGCAATTGAAAAGCTTGGAAAACTGATTGCTTATATACCACGCAATCGGGTGCTTAAGGTGGGCAGCGTTCCAAACGCTGCCCACCTTGATGATTCCTAGGTTCTCTAAAATTTGCCTTTCAGTTCTGGTTCGGATTAAAATATGAAAATGATTCCCTAAAAGGCAATAGGCATATGTTTCAGCAACAGGCTCAAGGTATTGCGCATATTTATCTAAGAAATAGCGATAGTTGCGTGTTTCCTTGAAAAGTTGCTCTCCGTTGATTCCCCGGTTATATATATGGTAATAAGTTTCTGGCTGGAGCGGCTCCGTATGACTTTTCATAAATCAGTTAAGTATAAGTTATGTTCGTTAGAAGGTCGGCAGCGTTCCAAACGCTGCCGACCTTGGTTTTACGTCGCCTGAAATGGATGCCTGTTTTTACCAGAAAACTATTATCAGTTGATAAGAATTTTCTGGGTAGCTGCAAAGTATACTCTGGGCCAACTGGTTTAGTGAAGCATTCCAGCAAGCCCAACCGTCAGACCAAGGTCTGCAGCGTTCCAAACGCTGCCGACCTTAAACATAAACAAACGTGTCAGCTATCATTCCTCCACTTCCTTCCCAGGATATTCCAGCGGTAGTTTTCCTAGTTCGTCGGTGATGACCTTGGCTATCAGGTATTCTTTGTACCACTTCTGGTCAGACGGGATGAGGTGCCAGGGAATGTCGGAGCCGCATTTCTCGAAAACATCCTCATAGGCTTCCATATAGGCGTCCCATTTTTCCCGCGTAGTAAAGTCGGAGTCATTGTGTTTCCAATACTTTTCAGGGTTTTCCAGGCGTTCGTTGAGCCGTTCCAGCTGTCTTTCTTTGGAAATGTGCAGGTAGAATTTAAGAATAACGGTGCCACTATCTGCTAGCAACTGCTCGAAGTGGTTGATGTGATCAAAACGGCGCTTTAGGGTCTTTTTGTCAATCCACTTTTCTACCCTTGGCACCAACACATCTTCGTAATGAGAGCGGTTGAAAATGCGGATCATTCCCTTGGCTGGCGCATGTGGATGGATGCGCCAAAGGAAATCGTGGCTAAGCTCCTCAGGGTTGGGTGCTTTAAAGGCGGAAACGTCGCAGCCCAGCAGGTTTAGATGGCTGAATACATTGTTGACAACGCCATCTTTGCCAGAAGCATCCAAGCCTTGTAAAATCACCAGCAAACTGTATTTCTTTTGCGCATACAGTACTTTTTGCTGCTCACGCATTTTGCCCAGCAACTCTGCTGTTCTGGATTTAATGTCTACTTTTTCTAGCGCTTGCGGCGCACGGGAATCCAGATTTTTCAGTTGTTGGCCCATAATATCAATTAACAATTAACAATTAACAATTAACCCGGCACGGTTCGTCGCCACGATGGAATGTGATTAACAATTATTTCATCTACCAATCCTCACATCCACCAATCTACTTATTTTCCCATATTTTTTCCGGCGATCCAGCCGGTGGTCCAGGCGCTTTGGAAGTTGAATCCGCCGGTTACGCCGTCGATGTCCAGCACTTCGCCAGCGAAGTAAAGTCCATGGCAGTGCTTGCTTTCCATCGTTTGCAGGTCGATATTGGATAAGGCGATTCCTCCGCAAGTGACAAATTCTTCTTTGAAGGTGCTTTTGCCATCCACTGGAAAACTGCCTACCAATAAGTGCTCAATTAGTTTGTTCATATTCTTTTTAGGTAATTCGCTCCAGCGAACGTCTTCTCCAATTTCGGCCTGAATGACCAATTTTCGCCAAAGCCTTTGCGGTAGATGGAAGAGCGTGTGCGTAGCGGCTACTGTTTTCTTGGGATGCTGGTTGCGTATTTCTGTGATTTGCTGTCGCAATGACTCTTGATGCATGTCGGGTAGCCAGTTGACCAACAAGGTAAACCGATATTGCTTTTCGTGCAAGTCGCGGGCAGCCCAAGCCGACAATTTCAAAATAGCTGGGCCACTAAAACCCCAGTGCGTGAGTAACAAAGCGCCTTCCTGTACTAGTGCAGTACCTGCAACCTTTACCACCGCCTTTGGTACTGAAACGCCCGCGAGTTCGAGCAGGGGAGAAGTGGGCACATGGAAAGTGAATAGCGACGGGACGGGCGAACTTATCTGGTGAGGAATACCTTCGGGAGGCAAATCGCTCAGCCAGTCATAGCCTTGTATCTGCGGATGTCCACCAGTAGCGACTAGAATTCGGTCGCATAGCAATGAAGTACCATCTAATAATTGAATAGAAAACTGCGGATTTGGCGATTGCTGTAGCACATGAATCGCTTTCACCCCCGAAGAAGTGCGTATCTGTACACCTGCGCTTTGTGCTGCTCGTTGCAGACATTCGATAATGGTTTCGGAGCTATTACTGACCGGAAACATGCGCCCATCGGACTCGGTTTTGAGCGCTACCTGGCGACTTTCAAACCACGCTACGGTTTGAGCGGCATCGAATTGGCGTAATAGGGGAGGCATGGCTTGGTGGCCGCGAGGGTAGTTTTGCGCCAAAGCCCGGTTGTTGAAGCAAGCGTGCGTCACATTGCAGCGCCCGCCTCCTGAAACCCTAACCTTGGATAGTAAAGCCCGGCTTTTTTCCAGTAAAATCACTTCGTGCTCAGGAAAGGTTTCTGCACAAGTAATTGCTCCGAAAAAGCCCGACGCTCCACCTCCAATGACAATAATTCTCATATTTTAGTATTTAGCTGTTAGCATTCAGCCATCAGCTTTGAGCATTCAGCATTCAGATTTTTTCTTTAAAGCGCAATTAAAAAGCCCCACCTGGGGCTTTTTAATTTAGGCAACTCAATCAGCACATCAACTTGCTAGTATTCTGTTACCTGAATCATTAGAGAGGCTAGTGTTGCCACGACTCTAGCGAGGACTCTAGCGAGGACGGTTATAGTCGTGGCATCACTGTACCAACGAAGGTGACAAACCACTAGGTTTTCTGTTTTTTCTTTTTGGCTGCGGGAAAGAGGATATTGTTCAGAATGAGCCGATAACCGGGAGAAGTTGGGTGCAGGTTAAGGTCGGTGGGTTCTTCGCCGACCATGTGGCGATAATCTTCGGGGTCGTGGCCGCCGTAGAATGTCCAGGTGCCTTTGGCAAAAGTACCGTGAATGTAGCGGACTTCGCCAATGGATTTGGTTTCACCCAATACCAGCACTTCCGGTTTCAGCAGATTCTTCTTGAAGCCAGTCGTTTGCCCCATAAAGCCAGTGATGGTGGATTCGTGGTTTTGAGTGAGCATGGTAGGAATAGGATCCCACTTGGCCGAAAACTGGAAGAGCGAGAAAAAGTCATTCCCTTCGTTCAAGCCCCGTTCGAAATCCTGGTTGTCAATGTTCGAATATTCGTACTGAAGTGGGTCTGTTACCAGCCTGAAATCCTTGAAGGCAAAGGTATTATTGTAGTTAAGCTTTTGTTGAGCCCGTGGGTCGGCGGGGTCGCCATCGTACATCGATTCGCAAATATCCACTCCGTCGGCAGCCAGGGCAATATCGTAGGTATCCGCAGCCGAGCACATGGCAAATAAGAAGCCGCCGCCAGCACAGAAGTCGCGGATTTTTTTCGCTACTGTCAATTTCAATAAGGATACTTTCTGGAAACCATATTTGGTGGCACAGGTTTCGGCCTCGCGTTTTTGGGCTATGTACCAGGGAAAATTGCGGTGAGAAAGGTAGAACTTGCCATATTGCCCAGTAAAATCTTCGTGGTGCAAGTGCAACCAGTCATAGGTCGGTAGTTTGCCATCCATCACCTCATCATCGAAGACCACATCGTAGGGGATTTCTGCGTAGGTAAGCACCATAGTTACGGCATCGTCCCAGGGTTGCTTGGTTTTGGGAGAATATACGGCTATTTTAGGCGGTTTCTCTAGCTTCATAACGTCCATATTCACATTCGGACTACTGATTTCATGGAGGATTTGCGCCGCTTGGGCATCGGAAATGACCTGGTAGCTTATTCCCCGGATAATCGCTTCATTTTCCAGCTTCTGTCCGTAAGTGAACATAAAACTACCGCCCCGGTAATTGAGTAACCAATCTACCCCGACGTCTTGTTGTAGAGTCCAATAGGCAATTCCGTAGGCTTTAAGGTGGTTTGTCTGGGTTTCATCCATGGGAACGAGGATGCGGGAGGCCTGCAAAGAGTGGCAAAAGCTCATAAAAAGGATGAGCGGAAGTATTGCACGTACCATCGGTTTGAGTTTATAGGTTGTATTCGGCTACCTTCGTGTTTGGTTAAATAGCCTGGTCTAATTTAATAATTTTATTGTCAATTCCTCCAATTGGGTCATCGTTTTTGTAATTGATTAGAAAATAGCTTCCCGAAAAAGGCAGCATTGAGGTAAAGATCCTCCGTTTTTTTTTACAAATCAGACCTTAATTTTTTTTTATGAACCTATACGAAAATATCCTAGAAGGACTGCGAGCAATCAGGGCAAATATGCTGAGAACAGTACTGACTGCATTAATCATCGCTATTGGTATTATGGCACTGGTGGGCATTCTGACGGCTGTCGAAGGTATTCGCAGTTCGGTAGATACCAGCTTTTCGGCCTTGGGCGCCAACTCCTTCGACATTAAAGGTGCCCGCCAGTGGGGGCGCCGCAACGATGGACAGAACGAAAAAATCTATCCTCCAATCGACTATCGAGAAGCCATTCAGTATAAGCAATTGTATCGCTATCCGGCTACTGTGGCTATTAGCGCTATACTTACCAACAATGCCGAGGCTAAATTTGAATCGAAAAAGACCAATCCTAACGTGTTTTTGTCAGGCGGGGATGAAAATTATATGCTTATCAAAGGCTTGAACCTGGACAAAGGTAGAAACTTCTCGTCCATTGAGCTCGACAATGCGGTAAACGTTGCCATCATTGGCGCAGACTTAGTAGAAACCTTGTTTGCTAGCAAAGAACCTATCAATCAGTTGGTCAGCATATACGGAGAAAAATATAAAGTCATTGGTGTATTAGAAAAAAAGGGCACAGGCATTGGTGGCGGTGGCGTAGACCGTACTTTTTTGGTTCCGCTGGAAGTAGCCCGGCGACTGGCCGCCAACCGCAGGCTCACCTACGACATTACTACTTCTGTGTTGGGCGTTACCGATTTTTCTATGGCGATGGGCGAAGCAACCGGCTTGATGCGGCAGATAAGGCAAGACCGACTGGGGCAGAACAATTCGTTTGAAGTAACTAAGAGCGACTCTTTAACAGAAGAGCTGGACAAAATTACGGGCTCGCTGCGTATGGGCGGTTTTTTGGTGGGCTTTATTACGCTGTTAGGCGCGGCCATTGGTTTAATGAATATTATGCTAGTGTCAGTAACGGAACGCACCCGTGAGATCGGGATACGAAAAGCCTTAGGAGCCACGCCATTGCGTATCCGTCAGCAATTCCTTATCGAAGCCATTGTGGTATGTCAGCTGGGGGGTATTGTTGGGGTATTGTTGGGCATTGCTATTGGCAACGGGATTTCTTCTCTGATTAGCCAAGGCGAAGGTGTATTTGTCATGCCTTGGCTCTGGATGGGTTTAGGCTTAACCGTTTGTATAATCGTTGGTTTGCTTTCGGGCTATTATCCGGCCTGGAAAGCATCCAAACTAGACCCAATTGAATCGCTCCGGTTTGAGTAAAAGCATCCTTCATGAAAGAGGAAGTTCGAAAAATTTGAAGAAATCGTTGCCAAGGGTTGTGTTTTTTTTAAACATTAACCAACTTTACCAACATTCGATTTTTTTCTAACGCCGTTTTCAATGTGTTACCCCTCACTTGTTGGCTTTAATAGTAGATTTTTCTTTGTTCTTTCGATTGTGTTTTGCCTGATTTCTCTCGAAAGCAGTGCTGCTGAATTATCATTGTCAGGTTTTTACCAAGGTAGAAATCTCTTTGTGCAGAATCCGCTGGCGCTTGATAAGAAAGCTTTTTGCACAGACGAGGTATACGTGAATGATCAAAAGGTCATGTCTAATATTAGGTCAAGTGCCTACGAAATTGATTTGTCTTCCTTTACTATAGATGATGCCATAAAAATTCGCATTACTTATAAGGACGATTGCTCACCTAAAATTCTTAATCCTCAAGTACTTCGATCAGGAGCTACTTTTCAGTTTATCTCTTTTTCAGTAACCCGAGAGGCGGTTAATTGGACTACTTCGGGCGAACAACCCAACAGCCTTTTTTTTGTAGAGCAGTACATGAGTAATAATTGGCTGGCAGTGAAAACGGTCTATTCAAAAGGCACTGGAAAAAGCGGTGTTTATTCAGTGGCTCCCTCTCATTTGTCTGGCATCAATCGGTATCGGATTAAGGCACAGGATAACGATGGGAAAATATTTTATACCCGGGAAGTAAACTTTAATTCAGTTCAAGAAACTGTCACGTTTTATCCTAAAAGCGTAACCGATAAAATTACCCTTTCGCACGATGTGCCTTACGAAGTACTTAATTCGAGTGGTAAAATAATTAGAAAGGGCAAAGGCAAGGAGATTTTACTGAAAGGAATAAAGACAGGCGTGTATTACCTCAATATTGATAGCCGAACCGAGAAGTTTTATAAGAAGTAAGCAAGCCTAGTGCGCTGACAGTAAAGTATTTCTGTCAGTATTCTTTCCTGTTCTGCCGCATTTCTTCCTCGTGCAGCTGCATTTGCTGTGCTTGGGTCAGCAAGTGGTTGGTTTTTTCTACAATCCGGGCATTCATAATGGTGGAGGCAATGCTTTCGGCAATCTTCTCAACGAAGGCAATCTGATGGGGAAGGAAATCCTGGAAAGAGGCCAGTTCCAATACGCCCGCTATTTCGTTATTATTTTTCAGTGGTACAATAAGCAGGAACCGGGCATTGGCATCTCCCAAACCCGAAGTAATGCGAAGATAGTCTTTCGGAATGTCACTCAAGTAAATAGTTTTTTCCTCCTGCCAGGTTTGTCCAACCAATCCTTGTCCCAGGGCAATTTCCTTCTCCAGAAATTTCTTTCTGCTGTAAGCATAGCACGCTTGCAAAACCAGATGTGGGCGGGATTCTTCCGCGTTATTGACAATAAAAAACCCTCCCTGATTGGCCTGTAAGTATTTTACTAAGCTTGCAATCACCTCATCGGCCAGGGTTGGCAGATCATTTCCATGCCGGCGAAGTATGTCACCTAGCAAGGATATTCCCTCATTGAGCCAGTTGCGGCGCGTATCTTCTTCAGCAACATTCTTCAGTTCATCACGCATCTTTGAGAGCGCTACTCCCAGGTCGCCTTCGTCATTAAATACTTTAATGTTGCCATCAAAATTGCCTTTTCCTACCTGGTCGGCAAAGTGCTGCACCTGCCTTAGATTGTCGGTCAGTTCATTGATAGCTGTTATAATTGCGTTCAGTTCATCTTTAGAGGGCGGAATGGTATCGGGCAGGTTGCCATGACCCAGGTCTCGTAGTTTGTACTTGAGAAAACGGATACGCGCCAAAACACTCGTGACAATAATGCCACCCAGCGTACCACCAGCGCCACAGCAAATGATAAATCCCAGTGCCAGCAGGTACGGAAGCCGGGCATTAGTGGCTGCAATGCTGGCCTGTGCTTGTACAGCTTGTGTCCACTGAAGCTGTTGGAATTGATTTGCTACCTTATTAATCTCTAGTAACAGGGGTTCTATTTCGGTGTGTAAATAATTTTCTGCTTCTGCTGTCGAAATATCCTTGTATTGCTTGGTTTTCAACTGCTCAAGGCTGTTTCTGAGGCTGTAGATGAGTGCATTTCCCTGCTCAGTAGTCATATCTTTCGATAATTTGCTGAGTGAATCCATGGCTGGGGTAATCTTTTCTTTCCAAATGGCTTCATTCTTAGCAGCACACAGCGGTTTTTCGTCTATATGTTGGCATTCCCAAGCTGTCAGGGAATTGTCGGTGCCTTTGAGCAGTTGCAGCGCGTATAGTTGCGCCGGTGCAGTGACCGTTCGGGTATAGTTAGCCGTGTCGAGAGTAGTCTTCCACTGTAGGTTAGAAATCATTATCATCACAAAGGCGAGCAAGGCGGTAACAGCGAAACCTACAGTAATACGCCCTTGAATGGTGTTGGTATTGATTCGGAAATAGTAGCTGAGATTTTTGCTGTTGGCGGATGAGGACATAAGGACAAAGCGGATCGCAGGTTTTGGTAGTTAGATGATTGTGAGAGACCTGTGGTTTTTATTCAGAAGGCTAAAAATAATTTTAAAAACAGGAAGTTTTAATTGGCAAACATATAATAAGGTACAGCCAACAGGTTTTGGTTGTAAAAAGTGTTTTCGACAAGTGGGGTAATGCCTACCCTAGTGGTTGGATTCCGGGAGAGGAATAATAAAAGGTAGTGAGTGGCAAAAGGATGGTTGAGCGATCAGAAATGGGTCGTTTTCACCCGTCTTTCATTCTCTACCTCCTGATAAAATATGTCTGTGGTTGACCTATTAAAATCAGTAATCACTTTAGAATGAGTTTCACAAATAGTTTGCAGGGAGGTAGTAGCCTCTTGGGTAAACCCAGCTTTAGGATAAGCGCAAAAAAGACGCAGGGATTCAGTTTTACAAAACTTGTTCCATAAATGCTCTAATTGAACAGTGGCACCACAATGGCCCTTTGCCCATAATAGCGCCACCATTTCACCAAATGCCCGTACCTGCCGATTTTTAACGCGCGATTTGGCCGTTAATTCAGTAATCAATTCGAGAAAAAGTGTTTCATCCGGCCATCCATTCACCATAAATTTTGAGAGGGTTTCTTCAGCATTTAGTGGAATGTATTGGCTTTCAGAGATTAAGATATCTACTCGGACAGCGTGTGCCATCAGTCGATCCTGTATGGCTTGCAGATGAACATCGGTGGCGATGACAATGACACTATCGCCTTCGTTAATCCCATCACCGATAAATCCTTCCAGCAAATCTAAAAAAACGTCATCATTTTCATAAATCTGCACAATATGGTCGCAAGGAGCTAATTCTCCCCAGAATACCTTTGTTTTGCATTGCTGCAAATTACTATCAGGATACGTTTTATACATGGTTGATGGCCTTAAAGCTAGTTGTAAACTAAGTTAACCTGGATGTTTTTTGTTTGGTTCAAATATACTCTTCATCCAAAACTAAAGCTCATATGGGAAATTCAAAAGCCCTTAGGTTTTATTGCAATTCCTGTGTTTTTTTACACATTATTGATGCTGAGCCTTTTTTCTGACATGAACCAATTTCTTTAGTAAAGCTCGGATTCATCAGTGAAATTTACTCTTTCCACCATGGCTGATTGGGATAGGTACGGCCAAGGACAACTGGTTCGCCGATCATCGGAGTCGTGATGTTGACCCCTTTTTCGGCGGCGCGTTTCACCGACCTGATGGCGGGATCATCCCAGGGGTGGTTAGCTAAGGTGAATTTGCCCCAATGGACTGGCAATAACCATTTGGCTTTCAAATCAATACTGGCTTGCACCGTTTCTTCCGGCATCATGTGGATGAGAGGCCATAACAGGTTGTATTGTCCGCATTCGAGGATAGCCAGATCAAAAGGCCCGAACTTCTCGCCAATGGTTTTGAAGTGAGTATCATAGCCCGAATCGCC
>JAZKGK010000283.1:0-1866 GCA_040385915.1 Bacteroidota bacterium | reverse complement strand
ACGGTATAGGCATCGGCACCAGCAAAGGCTTTTACCATAAAAGAAAAGGGGGAGGCGCTTCCGCTAAATACGGGATCTACCAGAATGTTGATTCCATTCACGTGAATCAGATACGACGAATGCCCAAACCACACAATGACAGGCCGTTCAGAATGCAAGGCTTTCAGATCCGTTTTTACCGAAGGCAGTGGCTTGGACGGTGCTACACTGTCAGGGCGTTGGAAGTAGTCCTTCATCAGCTTGACGAAAGAAGCATTTTCTGCCATAACGGGTGTGAGAGAAAGGTTGTGAAACGACCCGTTCCGGTAATTTTCAGACTGATTTGCTTTTCTTGGTTGGTTATTCATTGGCATGTCTTCTTAATTTACGCTCACATTCATTTATCTTATACAGGGATGAAGGTTTGCTTTTTAACATAGTCGCAATAGAGGCTGGAAATATTTTCTTCTTACTCTTACATTACTATACGCAAGCCCTTTACCAAGTGTATGAAAGTGAACGATGTTTGTATCGAAAGCGAACACTTGAGGGCAGGTATAAGTTTGTGTAAATAGGTATTGATTTGTAAATCAATTACTTGAAAATAAGGCATAGTTTTTTGTAAGGTATTGGCAAGAGTGAACCTAATTATTTTAAGCACGTGGATCGAGTAATTGAAAAAAAAACCTGGACGCCCAAGCGTATTCTCCTCCTTGTTGGAAGCGTCCTGTTAGTGGTGCTCATTGCAGCCAGCTACCTTTCTACCAGCGGTAAATCCCGACTGAATGTAGACACCCAGAAAATTATGATCAGTGAGGTAAAGAAAGGCAACTTTCAGGAATTTATTCCCATCAACGGGGTAGTCATGCCCATCACCACCATTTACCTGGATGCCATTGAAGGCGGAAGGGTAGAAGAGCTGTTCGTAGAAGATGGCGCGATGCTTCAGAAAGGGCAGCCCATTATGAAGCTGGCTAACACGGATATGGAACTGGAACTGGCCAACCGCGAAACGGCTGTTTATGACCTGATTACGACCATGCAAAATACCCGTAACCTGGCCGAACAAAACAGCATCCGGCAGTTGAACCAACTGGCCGAAGTAGACAATGCGCTCGCCGAAGCCGAAAGGTTGTATACGATGAATAAAAAACTGTTTGAAGAAAAAGTGATTGCCAAGCAAGAGTTTCAATCGACCTTGAACATGTATAACTACCAAGTGCGCCGCAAAAAGCTCACTGAACAGACCTTGCACCAGGATTCCATTTCTACCCGCCAGCAAATTCAGCAAATGCAAGAGGCCATCCGACGCACCCAAGCGGCCTTAGTTTTGATGCGCAAGAAGGCCGATGACCTGGTCGTAAAAGCTCCCGTGGCTGGCCAACTCACCTCCCGCAATGCCGAAATCGGGGAATCCAAAACCCGCGGCCAGCGGCTGGGACAGTTGGATGTACTGAGCGGATATAAAGTGCGTGCCGACATTGATGAACACTACATCTCACGCGTGTTTGCCGGCCTGAAAGGCGAATTTACTTTTGCCAACAAAGACTATCCTTTGAGTATCAAAAAGATTTATACCCAGGTGACCAACGGACGTTTCCAGGTGGACATGGTCTTTGACAAAGCCGCACCCGAAGGCATCCGCCGGGGACAGACCCTGCAAATCCGTTTAGCCCTCAGCGATGAAACACAGGCTTTGCTGCTACCCAAAGGCGGTTTCTACCAGCAAACGGGTGGCAACTGGATATTCAAACTCGACGAGTCGGGCACCAAAGCCTATCGGGTGGACATCCGCCTGGGCCGCCAAAACCCGGAATACTACGAAGTAACCGAAGGCTTACAACCCGGCGAAAAAGTAATCACCTCCAGCTACGAAAACTACGGTGA
>JAZKGK010000282.1:0-5899 GCA_040385915.1 Bacteroidota bacterium | reverse complement strand
CCGGCTTTAGCCTAACTACACCAACGCCTTCGCTTCTATCGGGATTCTTGCCGCCTTGGCGTCAAACTCTCCTTCCCACTTCGATACTACGCAGGTAGCTACAGCATTACCCGCTACGGAGGTGGCTGAGCGACCCATGTCTAATATCTGATCAATGCCCAGAAGTAAGGCCAGCCCTTCGGCAGGAAGGTTAAAAAGTGCCATTGTGCCTGCAATAACAACCAGGGAAGCACGGGGAACGCCAGCGATTCCTTTGGAAGTAATCATCAGGGTGAGCATCATCGTAATTTGGTCTTGCAAGGTCAGGTGTATGCCGTAGCGTTGGGCAATATAGGCCGTGGCAAAGGTCATATACATCATCGAGCCATCGAGATTGAACGAGTAACCCAGCGGCAGCACAAAGCTAACAACGCGGTTAGAACAGCCGAATTTCTCCAACGCGGCAATGGTTTGCGGAAAAGAAGCTTCTGAACTGGCCGTACTAAAAGAAAGCAGCAAGGGCTCTTTGATATGTTTTAATAACTGGATATAGGGGATTTTCATCACTATACAAATGATCCACAATACTACTATCAGGAAAAAAATCAAGGCAGCAAAGAAGCAGACAATCAAATAGGCGTACTCCACAAATATGCTGAGGCCTTGCTTAGCCACTACAGCGGCAATGGCACCCAGTACGCCAAAGGGCGCAAACTCCATCACATAACCAACTACCTTGAACATCACATGCGCCAGCGCGTCCATTCCTTTGATGACAATTTTTCCCTGTTCGCCTAAGGCTCCAACAGCTACGCCGAAGAAAATGGAGAAAATCACGATCTGGAGAATTTCGTTCGTTGCCATGGCTTCGGCAAAACTCTGCGGAATGACGTGGTTCAGAAAGCCTTCCAAGGTCATCTTGGTAGCGGTGATGCCCGTATCGGTGCCTGCCGCCGGCAAAGCGCTTTGAATCACTTCGCCAGGACGGAAAATATTGACTGCCAATAAACCTACAATGAGCGAAAGAATAGTGGCAAAGTAAAAATACCCCAGCGTTTTAATCCCAATCCGCCCCACGACTTTAAAATCACCTAGTTTGGCAATGCCTACTACTAGCGTAGAGAACACCAGCGGCCCGATAATCATTTTGATAAGTCGAAGGAATACTTTACTGAGCAATTGCAAGCTTTCTCCCCATTCTTGTGGTAAAAAATACCCTAGAATAATGCCCAGCATCATTCCAATGAAAATCCTCCAGGTGATATTTATTTTTTTCATGCAAACAAAATGGGGAGATGGAAAGGTTTTTGTCCATGCAAGATAGAAAAACACGCCTGATTGTCAACCATTGAATGTGTTTCTGCTCTCCTGCTGCTCTTAGTGTCATTTTGGAAAAATCCTGCCTGCCACTACCACTGTCTCCTGGAATAATAGCTAGCAAGATTTTCACGCCGTTGTTGGCGGAAAAACTGTACAACAGCTTGGAAAAAAGGTAGAGTCGTGCGGGGCGACCCCGTTGAAAAAATCGCTGAAAACACCAAAAACGGCTTTAATCATCTATTTACTAGTTAGACACCTAATAGCTAACGGCTAAAAAACAATACCTAACTACCTAAACAGCTTCTTGTAAATCGGGCGGCGGTAGACAAATTGGAGGTAGAGGACCGGGTACAGAAGAAAGTCCAAAAGGCGGAAAGGGCTACGGAAGGTGATGTCGTCAATGATTTCGGCCTGCGCTCCCCGCCGGAGAATGCGGTGACGATGGTGCCAGTATTGCAGAAAAAAGGGCAGCTTCCGGCCTTCGTCTATGAAGTAGATTTCTTCCGAATTGCTTTCCTGGGCTACAATGGCGCTTTCCCACACCTGCCGGAAAAGAAGGAAGTTGAGTTCCATGCTGACAATATCTCCCGTTTGGCAGCCATCGAAGCGGATGAGTTTGACGGGCGGAAAAGGTGGAGCCAGCTTTAAAAACAAATCCCGACCAAAACTAGCCCATACCTGCTGGTAGGACTGTTTGACCGGGGTTCGGATAATGATTCGCATCGATTGTATGGCTGGTTGAAGGATTATTTACAACAACCCATAACTCAGCTTATAGTTTTTCAAAAATTCTTTCCATCGACACTTCATGCGAAATGATACCTTTCAACGCGTCGATGCTTACCCGGTCCTGCGCGGTAGAGTCGCGGTGACGGATAGTAACCGTATTGTCTTCCAGCGTTTGGTAATCTACGGCGATGCAGAAAGGCGTACCGATCAGATCCTGGCGGGTATAGCGTTTGCCAATGGCATCGCGCTCTTCGTAAATCACGTTGAAGTCGAGGCGCAGCATTTTCTGGATTTCCTTCGCCTTTTCGGGCAAGCCATCTTTTTTCACCAAGGGAAAAATAGCCGCTTTGATAGGCGCTAAGGCTGGGTGCAGTTTCAGGTAAATGCGCTGTTTTACATTGCCATCGGCATCGGTTCCTTCGTCTTCGGTGTAGGCATTGCACAAAGTGGCCAGGAAAAGGCGGTCGGCGCCCACGGATGTTTCTACAACAAAGGGCACGTAGTTACCGAAAGGTTTGCCATTTTCATCCAAGTCGTTGTCGAAGAACTGTAGTTTCTTCTTCGATAATTCTTGGTGGCTTTTTAGGTCAAAATCTGAACGTGAATGAATACCTTCCATCTCTTTGAAGCCAAAAGGAAATTCATATTCAATATCTACCGCCGCTTTGGCATAGTGTGCCAATTTTTCATGATTGTGGAATTTCAGCTTTTCGGCAGGTAAACCAATGGCCTGGTGAAACTTCATCCGCGTTTCTTTCCAATGTTCGTACCATTCCATTTCCTGGCCGGGACGAACGAAGTATTGCATTTCCATTTGTTCAAACTCCCGCATACGGAAGATGAAATTACGGGCTACAATTTCGTTACGGAAAGCCTTGCCAATCTGAGCAATACCAAAAGGAATTTTCATCCGCCCGGTTTTTTGTACATTCAGGAAGTTGACAAAAATGCCCTGAGCCGTTTCAGGACGCAGATAAATGGTGCTGGCATCTTCGGCAACGGAACCAGCCTGCGTAGAAAACATCAGATTAAACTGTCGTACTTCTGTCCATTTGGCCGTACCTGATATAAGACATACTATTCCTGTTTCTATTATAGCATCATACAGAGCGTCAGTAGTGCCTTTTTGTAAAGCCTCTTGTAAATATTTTATTTGTTTATCAACAATGGAAGCCTTGCTTTGAAAGAATTCCTTTTCTGGCTTTATACCTAGTTTATCCAACTCAACCAACTCTTTTTCAAGCTGAACAATTTTTTCTTCCACTAGGGTATCAGCCCGATAGCGTTTTTTCGAGTCTTTGTTATCAATCATCGGGTCACTAAACGAGTCGATGTGACCGGATGCTTTCCAGGTAAGCGGGTGCATGAAAATAGCTGCATCAATGCCTACTACATTGTCGTTGAGCTGAGTCATGGCCTTCCACCAAGCGGTTTTGAGGTTGTTTTTTAACTCAACCCCGTATTGGCCATAATCATATACGCCTTGCAAACCATCATATATTTCGCTGGAAGGAAATACAAAACCGTATTCTTTGGCGTGGGAAATAATTTTCTTTAGGGTATTTTCCTGGGTACTGGTATTGTCTGCCATGAGCAATGAGTAGTGAATAATGAGTCCAGCGTGGAACGCAATGAATAATGAAGTCAGTCGTTTGATTTATTAAACCTGCTTGAGCGGGCGACAAAAGTAGCTTTATTATTGGCAAAAGAAAAAACCCACAAGGGCTTTCGTTCCTTGTGGGTTTCTTTTGTTAAGTGCTTCTCAAACCGTCATAATTTCGACTTCTTTCTGGTTGAAAAGGTTGTCTATCTTAGCGATATAGCTATCAGTCAACGTCTGTACTTTTTCTTCTGCACGCTTAATGTCATCTTCGGCAGCGCCTTCTTTCAGCAGTTTACGCAACGACTCATTAGTGTCCTTGCGAACGTTGCGGATATTTACCTTGCCTACTTCAATTTCATTTTTTACGCGCTTCACCAATTCCCTCCGACGTTCTTCGGTCAGTGGCGGGATATTCAGGCGAATCGTTTCTCCATCATTGTTGGGCGATAAACCCAGGTCGCTGTTACGGATTGCTTTCTCAATTTCCTGGAGAACTTTTCTCTCAAAGGGCTTGATCAATAAAGTACGGGCGTCGGGCGTATTGACCGTTGACACCGTATGAAGGGGCGACGAAACGCCGTAATACTCTACCATCAATCCATCAAGCATGGCAGGTGAGGCCTTACCCGCACGAATTTTCGACAACTCGATGTTGGTGTGTTTCAATGCCCGATCCATGGTTTCCTTGGCATCATCCAGGAACAAATCTATTTCTTCCATTTCAATTAACAATTATCAATAAACAATAAACAGTTATCAATAAACAGTTATCAATGAACAATTGACGAAGTCACCTTCATTGTTCATTGATAACTGTTTATTGATCATTGTATCAAAGTGCCTACTTCTTCGCCTTCAACGATACGGAGCAGGTTTCCGGGTTTGTTCATATCGAACACAATAATGGGAAGGTCATTTTCTTTGCAAAGGGTAAAAGCTGTCATATCCATTACGTTGAGGCCCATCCGATACACATCGTCAAACGAAATACTGGAAAAGCGGGTAGCTGACAGGTCTTTTTCCGGGTCGGCGGTATATACGCCATCTACGCGGGTGCCTTTGAGTACTACATCGGCTTGTATTTCTATTGCCCGGAGGCTGGCGGTCGAATCAGTAGTAAAGTAGGGGTTGCCAATACCGGCACCGAAGATCACCACGCGGCCTTTTTCCAGGTGTCTCACTGCTTTCCGGCGAATAAATGGCTCGCAAACCTGCTCCATCTTAATGCCCGACATAAGCCGGGTAAAAACGCCAATGCGTTCGAGCGCGCTCTGTAAGGCCATGGCATTGATGACCGTAGCCAGCATACCCATATAATCGCCTTGTACACGATCCATACCCGCATTTTCTCCTTCTACTCCACGAAATATATTGCCTCCTCCTACCACAACTGCCACTTGAGTTCCGCCATCCACCACCTGCTTAATCTCTTCCGAATAGCGCTTAAGGGTGGATGAATCGATACCGAAACCTTGCGCACCGGCCAAAGCTTCCCCACTGAGTTTCAACAAAATTCTTTTATATGGAATTGGATGCATAACTGGTTGTTTGGGATAAAAATCGGGCAAAGATAAAGGTTAATTTGAGATAGTCCATCATACAGTGCTCCTAGTCAATTCTCAATATTTGACGAATAGATGACAATGAATTTCTGGGCTCCAAAGATTATTGCCTATGCCTCAAAACTCAATGAGCACCTGATTTTTTTCCACACTATCGCCCTTCTTAACTTTCAGGTTTTTTACCTGTCCGTCGCCAGGCGATTTAATAATATTTTCCATCTTCATCGCCTCCAGAATCATCATAGTGTCGCCTTTACTGACCATATCACCAACCTGTACTTTGATGTCGATAATCAGCCCTGGCATGGGCGCTTTGATATGGTTGAGCTGAGCCGTCCGAGCCTTGGTCATACCCATTTTTTCCAGGAGTAAATCAAAGCGATCCTGCGCCTGAAGGCGATATTCGTGGTTATTTATTCGGACAACAAATACCTTATTTTCGTAATCGGCCTCCAGCAATACGGCGTTATACGATTGATTCTGGTAAATGATATGGAAAGTATGCGGGTTCAGTTGCAGCAAATCCCACTCAAAAGGCGCCTGGTTAACGATCAGACCATCCGATTGCTGTTCTATTGCAAATACCTGGTTTTGATTGGCGGTTACTCTGACCATAGGGATGAGATGGGTTGATGTGCTGATGCGGTGAACGGTGCGCCCGCACAGGCGAACCGGTAGCGATGCTGATATGTATTATAGTCGTGGG
>JAZKGK010000281.1:10274-67104 GCA_040385915.1 Bacteroidota bacterium | reverse complement strand
GTTTTTTTCAACCCTTGATTCGCGTTAACAATTAACAATTAACAATTAACAATTAACAAATTATTTAGACAGATGCCATGGCTGGCGTCTCTAGCTTTTTAGGATATGGCTAAGGATAACCGAAAAAACAGGACTGGGGTTGTGTACTCAACTGATCCTGATTTTGCCTATGAACAAACTGGGGAAGCGGCTGCTGTTACGTTGCCACCCCAGCAGCAAAACCTGAAGGTGATGTTGGATAAGAAAGCCCGCGCTGGCAAACAGGTAACCCTGATCGCCGGTTTTCAGGGAACAGATGATGACTTGCAGGAACTGACTAAGAAGCTGAAAGCCAGGTGTGGTAGCGGAGGAAGCTGCAAGGATGGCGAGATTCTTATTCAGGGCGATTGCCGCGAAAAAGTGTTGGCATGGCTACTGTCAGAAGGCTATAAGGCAAAGAAAGTAGGAGGCTGACTTGGCTATTCCCGACGAAAAATTTACAACTCGATTGGCAAAACTATCGTAGAAGAGCATAGTTTTGTGAAAACTTACTATTTAATCTAAATTTTATATTATGAAATTGTCTAAAGCTTTATTAATACCTGTGCTTGCTTGCGCAATGTCTCTTTTGTTACTGGTAGTTATTAGCTCCTGTGGTTCTAACCAGGGTTCTGCTACTGAAAAAGGATATAAAGGAAGCGACACTGAAAAAATGGGAGAAGAAGATGAGGCAGCCGGTGAAAAAGTCGATCATAAAGCAGAGGAAGCTGGCCACGCAGTAGAGCATAAAGCGCACGAAGTGGGAGATTCGGTCAAAGCGCATTCAGAAGAGGTGGCGGTAGAAGCCAACCAAGAACGGGATGAGTTCGTGGCAAGTGTACAGCAAAGAAAGGATGAAGTGGAAGCCAAGCTTAAGGAACTAAAGGAAGAAGCTGACAAAAAAGGTGAAAAATCTAAGAAGGAAATCAACCAGCAAATTGATAAACTGGAACTGAAGCGCAAAGAACTAGACACCAAGCTGGATGAATTAGGAAAAGCCACTGGCGAAGCCTGGAAAGAGGCAAAAAAGGGTGTAGAAGACGCTGCCAACGAAATAGATGCTTCTTTCAAAAAGATTGGTGATGACTTTGAAAAGAAATCCAAATAACTCTTTCAAACCAACACAAACATATGAGCAAGAAAAAGACCTGGCAGAATGCCAGGTCTTTTTCTTGCTCATAAACTCATAAACTCTATTGCAGCACTTGTACCCAACCTTTGCATTTTGCCCCCAGCGGTGAGGTAAGCAAATAGTAGTACAGTCCATTAGCAGCTCCGGGACCCCAATCGCTCTGGTAAGACTCACTTTGATAGACCGATTTGCCCCATCGGTTGTAAATTTCCAGCTTGTATCCGTCTACACTTACCTTGTTTTTAACATCCTTCATTAACAGAAAAAAGGTGTCGTTATACCCGTCGCCATTGGGCGTGACCACATTGGGCGGTAGGGCCAGTTGGCTGATCTTAATGGTTTTGGTCAGCGTTTGGATACAATTGCCTCGATAGACCATAAGGCCTACTTCATAGGTGCCTGACTTGTAAATATAAGGATTGGGCGTAGCACCTTGCAAAGTATCTCCGTTGCCCAGCAACCAGGTAAATTTGTCGGCTCCATTGATATTATTCGTGAAATGGACTGCGATAGGATTACCACATTCTTCGGAAAAAGTAAGAGCAAAATCATTTGGATTGGACTGAATTACGTCTACAAATATTGGATAGTTATCAATACAACCATTGTCTTTGCTGATGTTGACATGGTAAGTCGTGCTTACGGTAGGGCTTGCAACAGGATTGGCAATAGTCGGGTTATCTAATCCGATGGTGGGAGACCAGAGATAGTGGTCGCCGCCTTCGGCTTGTAGTTGAATGGAAGATCCTACACAAATTTTTTGGTCGCTGCTTACCTTAAAATCAGCTTTTAATATTTTGATTGTTCTTACTGTCGAATCTCTTGGAAAACAGCTTTTTGAATTATGGGCTTTTAGTTTAATTACATATTCTCCAGGTTGGTCGAAAGTATAAGATACCTGACCGGCTGCGGTTGATGTAGCGAGCCCGCCAAAATTCCATTCATATACCCCACCGCCAAGACTGGTATTTTCGAAGAGCACGGTAAACGGCGTACAGCCTATAGTCATGTCTTTTGAGCCATTCTTGTCATACATGTCGAAACTGGCTTTTACAACGGCCTGATCTACTACCACGACTACTTCCTTTTCACCAACACAGCCATTGTCTTTGGTGATTTTTACCTTGTAGCGGGTGGTAGCCAAAGGAGTAGCTATAGGATTGGCGATGGCAGGATCATTCAGGCCAGCCGTTGGTGTCCAGGAATAATGGTCGCCCCCTTCTGCTGTTAAGGCCGTACTTTCGCCCAGGCAGAGCTTTTGAGGCCCACTTACCTTAAAATCGGCTTTGAGTACTCGGATTTTTTTTATCGTTGAATCTTTCTTCATGCAGGTAAGGCGGTTATAGGCAACCAGTTTGATTTCGTAGTCACCTGGTTCAGTGAAGGTATAGCCTATCTGATCTGGATCCGCCGAAGTAGCCAAACCAGCAATGTCCCACTTGTAGATGATTCCACCTACGCTGGTGTTTAGGAAGTAGGCTGTAAATGGCGTACAACCAGTCGTGATATCTTTGGTGCCCGTGCTGTCGTACACATCGAAACCAGCCTTGAGCAACTCAATGTCAAACTTGAAAGAAGCATTGTTACAATTGCTACTCAGGTTCTTGTTCGACCAAGCACCAGGCGTGGTTGGAAATCCGTTTCCCCCGCAAGCGCAGGCAGCGTGATAAATGACGCCCTTTTTGTTGAAACGGGAAGTTCCGCCATCTACGTGGTTTCGTCCTACATCTGTGCCATTCTGTCCCTGAGTTATCTGGCTACCAAAGAAGGTTCCGTATAGCAGGGACTTGGCTTCTTTTTCCAGCACCATAATATAAAAATCGTCTCCGTTGGTAGTGGTTCGAATGCCATCCGGTGTAACGGGCAAATTAAAGGTACTGCTGGTTTTATTGCCCACTATGTTATTGGCCTGTCCTCCCCAACCTGACAAATAAATATTTCCGCACTCGTTAATGAGAAGCGCCGTTGGTGCTAAGTCAGGGGTATTTCTTCCAGAGCCTATGACCGTAGAAAACAGTGTCTTTGATAAGGAAGGATCGATTTTGTGGATAAACTGGTGGCTATTTTTGTTTGTATACACGCCGGTAGATACCGGGTAATTGCCATGGCTAACCCCGAAAATGTATACATTATTTTCAGCATCCAGGTCAAGTAGCATAGCCTGGTCTGCTTGTATGGTTCCGAGATAAGAGGCCTGTACCAACTGATCGTTCTTGAATTGAGCCACAAACCCATCTTCACTGCCAAAGAGCGATCGGCGTAAAGCACCTGTTTTGGTAGGTAGCTGCGTGCTTTTGGTTACTCCACATACATATAAACTTCCGCTGCTGCTAATGCGTAGGCTATAGGCGGCCTCCAGGCCTTCGCCCCCAAAGGGAGTGCTCCACTCTAACGAGGACAGGGAAGGGTTCAGACGGAAAATAACTGCATCATAATTGCTTGGAAAAAAGGCTTGTACCGGGTTTTTGACTGGAAAATTGGGCGAGTTCGTGACCGAAGCGACATACACATTATCTTGCGCATCGGTAATGATTTCGCTGCGGAATTGATCGCCGTAATTCTTGATAAAGGTAGTATCAATAAATTTTTCCTTTGGATCAAGTGGTTTCACTACAGTCCTTAGTCCATCATTTTCAGAACCACCCATATAGGTAGAACCCAATAGTTGGGAGCCTTGCGGGTTTAATTTGCTGATAAATAGGTCACACCCATGGCTATACTTAATCCCGCCAATGGCAAGGGCATTGGTTCCACCGCCAAAAGTAGGGTAAGGGGCATTGGTAGCAATAGGGAAGTTTTTAGAAGAGGTCGTACCCAAGATGAGCAGTTCTCCCTTTTTATTCGCTGTCATACTATGAGGCACTTCAGCTTCCCCACCTCCCAGGTAGGTAGCGTACAAAAGTGCCGTCCCAAGCGGATTGTATTTCATGATGGCTACATCAATATAACCGCCAAAGTCTACCTGATAGGCTCCATTAGTGGTAGGGAAGTCGGCACCGAAAACAGTGCCACCCGAATACAGATTGTCCGCTGCGTCGAAGGTGGCGCAATGCCCCCAATTGTCTGCCCTAGAGCCAGAATAAGTAGAAAAGACTAAGACTGGGTCGATGACAAGCGCCTGGTTGCGTTGGTAGCTTTCAGGGAATTGGAAGGTTACTTCATTGTTATTCAGCACAAAGCGAGCCGCCACCTCCTTTGTCTGCCCTTTGATTCGTTGATAGCAGTAGGGTTTGGTTTCATTGATGGTATTCAGGCTGGTTTGTATTACGAGTTGTTCCTGCGCTATCGCTATTTTGTCGACTCCTTCGTATTGAAACCTTATTTTTCTGGTATCGGCTCCCGGTGCCACCAGCAGTTCGTACTTCAAGGAATTGTGGTAGTTGAATAGCCGCAGATCAATACCAGGATATAAGTTGTGGTAAACTATTTCCTGAAAGGCAGGCACGTTCGATGCCCAGCGAGAAGGGTCTTTGCCAAGAAAGTAATTTCTTTTTTCCGAATTAGGTTGCAGGGCTTCAATGAGTGCTTCGGGACGCGCTCCCGCAAAAGTAAGGGTAAAGCCATGCGCTCTTATAAAATTATCTGTTGGTTGGGCGGGCTGCGATTCTATCTTGGCTTGGGCAGTAGCTGGTTTAGCTTGGTCGAAGTGTAAAGCGCCTACTGCCTTGGTATCGTAAAAGACATATTGCAGCGAATGGTGGCGTATAAACAGGAAGCCGCCGGGAATATCGGCCCGGTATAATATGTCCTTATCCCATTGATGATCGTTGCGGACGAAGGTAAGCCAGGGAGCAGGGGTAGTAGAGTCATGTGCCTGCGTAAAAATGGGGGCACTGCAAAACAACCAAATAAGTATAGTAAAAAATCGCATACGACTAATCAGATGGTATTGAACGGGGGATTTTCTCTTACAGAATATAAAAGTACAAAGAAAAATGAGATTGATTTGATGAATAGCCCATCTATGCTATCAGAAGCACTGCTTGAAATAGAGCTGTGATGCATGAAAAGTATTCATTCCATTGGCCGACTATCTACGTCATCTCGTCGAGATAAGTGTTTGTCTCGTCGAAATAATTTTCTATCAGTAGAAATTATCCTGGGAATTTTTTCTAAAAGGCGAGAATGACACATATTTCGTCTACTAAGAGAATTCACACCCATAAATGCATATTTATTTTGTTTTTTCTATGCTTTAGGCAAGCGATTGTTGCTTCAATCTGCTTATAATAAGAACGTTAGGTTGTTTTTAGAATGATTAGATAAAGGCTTTTGGATGCTCGTAAGATTTTAAACAAAAAAATGCATTTTGAATACTTATTCTTCATCCAAAATTCAATTATACTCTTAGTGTATAAGCTAGGTGTTTGAGAATGTTTTATCAGGGTTTACTTGTAATGAGTCCGGTTGAATTAATCCTCAGAATCTGCATCCCTACTTTTATAAAATATAAACGCTTCGTCAACTATGGGGACTTACACAACACTCTCGAAAAAAGGCACACTCAGCAAAATAGGCATGATTTGCTTGTTAGATGCTTGCTTCTGTCTGATTGCCTTGCCTTCTTTTAGCCAGACAGTCTATTATACCCGCCAAAGTGGAAAATGGAGTGACATCAACACTTGGTCAGCAACTGGCCACAGTGGCGCTGTAGCGACTGTTATTCCAGGTCAGACAAAAAACACCCTTAATTCTATTGAGATTGTTATCGCTGCTGGCCACAACGTTATTCTGGATTCAGACCGGCAAGTAGGTGCATTAACTATAGGCGCCGACGCAGGCGCTGGGAAACTTACTTTTGGTGATAGTAAAGTTGGCCGAAGCTTGGTGGTGAATGGTACGGTAAAGATCAATTGGAACGGCATTATAGAAAGAAACCTGACTAAAAACGTGGGTTTACACCAATTGAAAATCACGGGCAGCAAAGCTGGTTTTATCAATGACGGACAGGTGAATTTCGCTGATTTTTCGGTTCCCCGCGTGGCTATCCCTTCGGCCACGGTTGACGTAGTATTGGAAGCCAGCAACCATATAGAAATGACAGGCGCAGCTAGTGCTCAAAACTGCCTGTTGAATAGCCTTCTCATCAACACCAAAGAATCAGAAGTGCTGTTAGGCAGTACCTGGAATATTGCTCGTCAGTTGTATATCAAATCGGGTGCTTTAATATTAGGAGATGCTATCAATCAGTATACCTTAAATGGCAGTACATCGAGTGCTAAGATTCAAATGGATAGCGATGCTACCCTGCGGATTTTTAGTAGTTCATCTTTCCCCAGCGGTTTCCAATCAAAAATTCAGGGCGAAAATGGCACTGTAGAATATGCCGGTGGTAACCAGAATATTGCTTTCGATGCGATGGTTGAGTCTTTTGAGAACCTTATCCTTACGGGCAATGGCAGCAAATTCCTTACTTCCAACGTGGTAGTAAACAAAAAACTGATTATTCATTCCAAGGCAAACCTGTCTACCGGGATGTATCAACTGGACTTGAAAGGCAACTTTACTAACCTCGGCGTATTCACTCCAGGCAGTAGCTTTGTTCGCTTTTCGGGCAATACTACGCAGACGATTGATGGAACGGCAGACATAACCATGGCCAACCTGGAGATTAACAAAAGCAATGGCAACATCCTTTTATTGAACAATCTGTCGGTCTCCAAAGTGATTAAGTTTATCAAAGGCAATATCGAAAATCAATCATCTCAGCTAAAGGCTGGTGCAGGTATAGAGATTATTCGCCAAAGTGGACACGTAATTGGCCATTTCTCTCGCGAAGTTGGTGCTACGCCAAGTTTCTTTCCGGTAGGTACCAAAGCCTATTATTTGCCATTGACTATCAATTTCACCAAGGGCACTTCAGAAGTGACAGCTACCGCCTTCGATACCAACCCAGCGGAGGCCAAAGGCTTAAATGTCCAAAGCAACCCATTGTCTTGCTGGTGGTCTATGAATGCTACTGAGTTTCCCGAAGCAGCCGAAGCCAAAGTTACTTTCGAGTATCCTAATGAAGTAAGACCAAATTATTTTCAACAGGATATTGCTTTTGCTGACCGTTGGAATACCCAAACCAATGGATGGCAGTCGTTTGAAGCGCAAAGTACCTCTTCACCCGACCTTGATCCGTCTACCGTAACGGTTAATGGCATTACTGAATTGGCTGACTGGACTATTTTTCACTCAAATGTAGGGATGCACGTGCCCATTACCTTATTGAACTTTGCTGGCCAATTGGTAGATGGAGGTATGGGCTTAGAATGGAGTACCGCTTCTGAAATTGACAATGCTAGTTTCGTTATCGAAAGGTCGATTGATGCCCGCCATTTTGAGGCAATCGGTGAAGTGCAAGGCGCAGGAAACAGCCGCGAAAAACTACAGTATAATTTTCTGGATAGAAATGCCAGCAAAGGAATTACTTATTATCGCTTAAAGCAATTGAATGTCAATGGTTTATTTGAATACAGCAAAACTATTTCAGTAGAAGAGAATGCGAATACGCTTACCTACGCTCAAGCTAAATTTAGTGTATTCCCTAACCCAAGCAATGGTTCAGACTTTCGTATGAATGTGTCGGGTTTGGAAGGACAGGAGGCTACTTTTAAAATGGTAGATGCCCACGGTATAGTGGTTGCCACTCAAGTATTGAATATAGAAGAGAATAGCCAAACGATATCCTTTGAACAGTCAAACATGCTGAAAACCGGTTTATATGTAGCTGTGTTGCAAGTGGGGTCTTACCTTATTAGCGAACGGATGGTTGTTAGATAGTTGGTCGCCGAATAAGTAACCGTTCGATAATGATGAAACCACTATTTCTACCCAAATCCCTTGTCTTAAGCGCTTGGATTGCTTTTTCATCTCAAGCACAGCCTACCAGCCACACGAACAGCCAGCCAAACGAGCGCACCACGGTTAATACTGACATGGAATCCGCTGATTGGCTGGCGAGTAATAGCACTGATGCTAGCGCAAACAATACTCGTTTTAAGCCCACTTTCTCAAGATATTTCCTGCCTGATGAGGCAAAAATCCTCCCGATAAGTAGTAACCCCAGCGTTGAATGCACCGAAGTTGAGAAGCTACAAATCAATTCTTTTACCATCAATACGAGTCCTGCTACTGCTTACTGTCTTACTCCTTTGCTGGGCACCACTTTTAATCTGCTCTTTACTGCTACCAATGGCTCCTCGGCAGGCACGCCCTTTACTTCAGGCAATGTGTTTACTGCTCAACTGTCGGATGCCAGCGGCAGTTTTGGCAGTCCAATCACCATCGGTACCTTGACTTCCACCGCCTTAAGCGGAACCATTTCTGCTACTATTCCGGCGAATACGACTACTGGAACGGGGTATCGTATCCGGGTCAATGCCAGTAATCCGGCCACGGTTGGCAATGATAACGGAAGCAATATTGCCATTGGCTTATTTATGGCTTCTCCCTATGTTTCGCAGGCATTTACTACTGCTAGTGCTGGTTCATTAGTAACAGCCCTAGGCGCCAGTGTTACTGGCTATCAGTGGAGTTATTACCGCGAATTGGGCGGGACAGTCACTGATTTGGTAGGGAAAACATCTCAAACGTATACGCCTGCTAGCGCTGATTTTGCTGGTGCAGGGACCTATTACCTCATATGCCGTATGACCACTTCGAATGGCTGCGGTACAGCTACCAGCAATGAGATAATTGTTTATATCAACTGTCCGCAGGATGCATCCAACCCCAATCTGGTCGTCAATGGCACTTTTACCTCTGGAACCGCCAGCTTTACGTCAGAATATACCTATTCTACCAATCTTGTTCCCGAAGGCAATTATGTGGTAGGCAATAATCCAAGTACTTACCATAGTTCTTTTTGTAACCTAGATACCGAAGCAAAAAGATCGCCCATTTCGGGGGGCAATATGCTCATTGCCAATGCCGCCACTGACGGATCAAAAACGGTTTGGAAACAGACTGTCGCCGTTACTGCAAATAAAGACTACATACTTTCATTCTATGCTACCAGCCTGGCAGGTGGAGCCAATAGCTTGTTATTTGGTGTTTACGTAGGGTGTTTTCGCACGGGTGTCGATGTAAGCGTGCCTTATCAGGTAAGCAATTGTACATGGAATAAATATACTTTTCACTTGAGCAGTGGTAGTGCCACTTCGTTAGACCTGGCCATCCGAAACATCAGTGCGGTGGCTGCCGGAAATGACATTGCCATTGACGATATCCAGTTCTACGCCTGTCAGCAGGTTTCATCGCCGCCCTTTCCTATAGCCAATGCCTTCAAATGGCGGGGTATCAGCGCCGATTGGTTGAACAAAGATAATTGGGGTAACGCTTGTTCCTTACCTACTTGCAGCGATAATGTAAGCATTTCGTTACTGGGCGTTGGGAAGGTGTACCCAACCATTAGTGGGAATGGAGGAACGGCTAAATCAATCACCATAGACAATGGCGCTACTTTGACTATTCAGGCAGGCTATAACCTGGATCTCTGCGGAGATCTGATCAATAACGGTACGTTTACCAGCGATGCCAGCGCGAGCATTACACTTTTGAATAATAATACGCCTCAACTAATGTCTGGCAACCTGACCGGCACCAACAAATTGGGCAATGTGGTGATCAATAAAACGAATGCTTCAGATATAGTTCGGCTTAGTAATACAGTAGAAATGGCGGGCAACCTGACCATAACCCAGGGTAATTTGGATGCAAACGGGAATCAGATAAAGATAGGAGGGAATTTTTCTAATGCGGGCATTTTCACGCCTAACAGCGGTACGGTCGAATTCAATGGCACAGCCAATCAACAGTTTACCCAAACAGGAACGGGGCAATTTTATAACCTGACAATAAACAACGGTACTGCTGCCAATACGCTTACCTTAAATCCCAGTACCACTACTGTTACCCATCAGTTAGTGTTTGCTAATGGCCGGGTAGTTACGGGGAGCAACGAAATTTCAGTGACCAATGCCGCCACTAGCGCGTTGAGTGGTTATTCAGCCAATAGCTACGTAAATGGGTATATTCGGCGGGCGGTTAGTGGCGCAAATGCCTATGACTTCCCGGTGGGCGACGCCAGCCGTTACGAATTGATTGCAGTAAACATCACCAGTGCCCTTGCGGGTACCAGCGATATTAAGGGGTATTTTAATGGGACGACTCCTGGCGGCACTGTGCCTTCGGTGAGTGATGGCGTGTACATGTACAATCGTACTTGTACCGCTGGCTACTGGACGCTTACGCCTGATTCACAACCATCTGCTGGATCGTTCGATCTGCAAATCACTCCGGTGGGTGTTAGTTGTACCGGCGAAAGCCAGACGCTTGGCAAGCGCTCCAATAGCGGGGGGAGTTGGAGCACAGCCGGAAGTACCGCCGTTAGTAGCACCCGCCGAAATGGGTATACTTCCTTCTCGGAGGTCGTGCAACTCGGAGGCGATTTTTCGAGCCTTCCAGTACATGTGAGCAGTTTTTCGGGGGAGTATACCGATGGATATGTGTTTCTGTCGTGGGCTACCGTTTCAGAAAAAGAGAATGCTTACTTCCTGGTGGAGCGATCAAGAGATGGCTTGCATTTTGAGTCCATCGGACGTATGTATGGCCACGGTACGACCTCTCTCTCGCACAAATACCGCTTTGCTGACAATCAGCCCTTGCCTGGGGTTAATTACTACCAACTGCGACAGGTAGATACCCAGGGGAAGTTTGAAGACAGTAAAATTATCGGGGTACAGATTCCTTTCAAAGGACAAGTGAACTGGTATCCCAATGCAGTTTCACTAGGGCAAGCTATTCATTTTCAGATAGAAGCGAAAGAGGCAGCTGCTTATCAGGTGCGTGTAACTGATTTGATGGGTAAGCTTTTGTTGCAAGGAGAATTTACTGTGGAGCCTGGTGAACACGAGTTGTCGCTGCTGGGAAGTGAAAGGCTGACAACGGGTGTCTACATAATCAATGCCTATAATCTGCACTCGCCTGCCCTGGAATTGTACCAGGGAAAACTGCTGGTGAAATAGCTTGGTTATTGCGTAACAAGCCCTAAATTCTTTAGGATTTCATTAAAAAAACCTGACCGAACGGTCAGGTTTTTTTATTTCACAGGTAGATTTTTACCCTGAAAATTATTTATCGAGAAAAAAGGATGTTTTACCGAGTAAACTACTACGGTTATCTAATTGTTTACCCTGTGTATTCTGTTTTGTTGTAACTTCCCTTCATCAAAGTTACTTAACCAGCTCATCAAGATGAATACAACATTAACTCCGAACCCCGAATTAGTGCTCTCTAAGATTGAGCGCTGTCTGCAAAGTGCTACGAATGCTTTGCACGTAGAAACTACCCAAGCCTTTCTTTCGCTCTATTACCAACGTTACGGTCATCCACTACCCGAGCGTGAGCAATATATTCATGAACAACTGGCTGCCAGCTCTGTCCGCCTGGATGTAACGCTCCTCATCGGTAATTTGCGTCAATCCCAATAAAGAGTCAGGTCTATACTTTAAAAAATACGTGAAAGGTTGTTCCTTTGCCTTCTTCACTTTCTACTTCTATTTTTCCTCCATTATTTTCAATAATCCGCTTTACAATATATAACCCAATGCCTGTTCCCTCTACGTGAGTATGGAAGCGTTGAAACATTGAAAATAGTTTGTGTTGCTGTTCTTCCCTGATTCCTAAACCATTGTCTTTCACGCTCAGAATAATATAGTCTGTAGTTGTTTGTGTCATGACATCAATTTTCGTGGGCCTTTCGGGCGAGCCATACTTGATTGCATTAGAGATAAGGTTATACAAAATACTACGCAGGTTTTTCCTGGCATATTGTATTTGCTTTACTTGGAAGTTGGTATAAATTACCGCACTCGCTTGCGCAATCAAGGTGCTATTCTCTTCCTTAATGTCTTTCAGGATGTCATCAAAAGATAAAAATTCGATATTTTCTGGTTTGTCTTTCTGGACTTTCGTTATCTCAGTAAGATCTCGAATGGTGTTTTTGAGTTTATAGGTCGAAATGCCAATCATGTCTAGCATCTTGGCTTCGGTTTCGTCAAGCTTTAGTTCCAGTCTTTTCTTTAACAGTATGTTTAGGCCTTCGAGGTTGGCGATGGGAGCCTTAAGATCGTGAGAGGCAGTATAGACAAAATTGTCCAGGTCGGTATTGATTCGAAGCAGTTCTTCATTTTTAAGGCTGAGTTCAGCATTGAATGACAATAAAGTTTTGCGGGCGGTCACCAGTTCGGTCACCTCTACGGCAAAGATCAGGACTAATTCTACTTTTTTGTTTTGGTCGAACAGAGGCTGGCATACAAGGTTATAATACCCGGTACGCTGGCTTCCATCTTCCCGGCTGATGGGAATAGGTAATTCGTGTCCAACAAATGGCTTTCCTTTGTCAAATATCGAATCAATAATTTCAAAAAAACCTTGCCCTTCCAATTCGGGGTGAGCCTCCTGAATATTTTTTCCTAACAGTTGGCGATTGCTGTACAGGTTGCTGAGTAAAGGATTGACCAGAATATACGCTTGGTCGGGAGCGCGAATCAGGCCCACAATGGCGGGAACTTCCAGAAATACTTTTTGTAAGCGATCGGCATATTCTTTCATCTGCCTTTCCGCCTCTTTTCTTTCTGTAATGTCAATCACTGAACCTATATAGCCCAAAAAGTCACCATTTTGATTAAAACGGGGCATTGCGGAAGAAATCATCCAGCGGTACTCGCCGTCGTGGCGTATAATACGGTAATCGATATTGAAGGCAGTTCGCTTACTATAGGCTTGCTGATAAGTTTCCCCAATCGATTTGGTATCTTCGGAGTGCATTACTCGAAGCCAGCCCCTTCCGAGTCCTTCCTCCAGTTTCTGGCCAGTAAATTCTATCCATTGTTTGTTCAGGTAAATGCATTCCCCAGCCGCATCCGTGATCCAGATCATTACTGGCGCACTATCAGCCATATTCCGAAAGCGGGCTTCGCTTTCAATCACTGCGTGCTGGTTTTCTTTCTCCTGCGTAATATCACGTGCTTCGATAATAGTAGAGACAAGCTTCCCATTTTCATAGATGGGTCGTTGGGTGCAGCGAGCAGGAAATACCACGCCATCTTTACGTTTCAAGAAATCTTCGTAAGGCTCCTGTCCATTATAGTTAGCCGAACGGTTTGGCTGTATGGGATGAATGCTTTCATGGAGTGGATATTGCCTGATTTCTTCCAGTGTGAAGCCAGTCATCTTTTCTGCTGCTGGATTCATGAAGGTACAATATCCGTTCGCATCCGTCATAAATAAAGCAGCAGTGGCATTGTCGGTAATGGTTTGCTTTATCTTGTCCGACAGCCGGGTTTGGGTCTGAAACCAGATAGCTGTCGAAATTAACAAGCTGATAATGATGCCACTAATTAATAAGGTATTAGGCAAATTGCTGCCATTGGTGATGTGAAATAGTGTCAGAGAAGAAAAGTAGAGTTTCCATCGGTGATTCCCGACTTGTATCGTAGTAATTCTGGTGAGGGCATGATAGCGCTGGGGAGAATGGGAAAAATGACTGTTGTCATTCTTACTGAAAATTAGGTTTTTTTCGGAGATGGTATTTCCATCGTAAATTTCAATATTCAAATCCGGGTAATCTCTGGCTAGGATAGATTTCATCAGGTCGTTTACCCGAAAGGGGCAGTAAACGAAGCCTATAACCGATTTCCGACGAGATTGGACAGTTTTTAGGTCAGCCTTTTTTTTATAAAGCGGAATATAAATAAGGAAACCGGCCTGAATGTTTCGGTCGGTTTCCTGTATGAGTTTTACTTTCTCTGACATGCTGGGCAGATTTCTATCTACCGCCATCTGCATCGCTTTTCTGCGGATAGTGTCACTGTACATATCAAAGCCAAAAGCCTTTACATTTCTTCCCGAAAATGGTTCCAGATAGATGATAGGCGTATACAAAGGCCGGCTGCCCTGTGGAAAAACCTGGTAGTTTGGAAACCCTTCCAATTGAATTTTGCTGATATGCGCTTGAAGCGAATCGTGATGAATGCACTGTGCAAACCCAATTCCCTGCATGCCAGGGTAGTTGCTACTGATATCGAGTTCATGAATATACTCGCTCCAGTCTCGTCTGGTAACGGTATCAGAGGCAGAAAACAGGCCTTTAGCGCTTTTTAAGACCTGAATGTAATCATTCATACGCGCTTCTATGGCTGCTTGAGCTTCGGAAGAGCGGTAATCAAATAGCTTTTCACTCTTTTTCTTTGTTCTGGTATTCGTTTCCAAGTACGCAAAAAGAGTAACAAGGAAAAGGAATAGGAATGAACTACAAGCTAATGGATAGGCTCGTATAAATGACTTCAGGTTAGGTAAAATCATTCAGTGATTTAGGTCTAAAATCCGACTTTTTATAATAAAAGTACAGATTATTTCTAAATAGCCTCACATAATCTCCATGCTAGCCTTCTATTTTGGTTCGGTACTCAATGGCTTTTCCTGTGGTTTTGCCTGATCTTTGGGTTGGGTAGTATCGGCTGGGGGCACCGTAGGAAGGCTGTCTGGCCGTTGCCCCTGTCGGGGGAATTGTCCTTGTACAGGTGGCCTATTTCCTTGGTTGGTACTGTCCGTCCGTGGGTATTGGCCTTGCCCCGGAGCTGTCCGAATACTGTCTTGTCTAGCTGGTTTTTGACCGGGATATTGCCCTGGTTTTGCCCCTTGACCTGGTGTGGTGGCGGCGGGCGCGTTGCTTGGGGAGCCACCACTGGTGCCTTGTTGCTGCATGCCGCCACCATTCGCGCCGTTGTCACCACCTTCTTTTAAGTCGTCGTTATTTACCGACTTCCTGCGTTTACGTGAGCCATTATCTACGCTCAATTTCCCAATACGATAACTGAAGTTGATTTTAAAGCTCATGGTGCGCATAGAGTTCGAGCTAATAGATTGAAAACCAGGGGAATTTATTTCGTTGCGGATCTTAAACGTTGGGGTAAAGAAATTCTCTGCGCCAAAGCCAATACTGCCTCTTTTTTCATGGAAATCTTTCTTTACGCTCAGGCTGTAGATGCCGAATCCGGCCTGTTTGCCCTGCAATTGCACTTGCTGGCCGCGATAGAAGGTAAAGAGTTGTAAGCCCCAACCTTTGCTAAAGTTATAATTACCAAATATACGGCCACTGGGCACCCATCCTTGATTTTTTGTAGTCGAATTATTGTCCAGAACGGCATAATACACATCTGTACCACCATTCAATGAGAATTTGTTAGAGAGGTTAATATTAGCAAAAATGCTAAATCCATAGGCATCTTCATTTCCAATATTTTGGTAAGTAGTCTTAATAACGCCATTGTCACCAGGCGTTCTCAGCGGTTGGATAGAGCCGGTCGTGTTTCGCATGAAGGTTGAAAAATTCAGCGAAGAAGTCTTTAAAAAAGCATTATAGGAAAGTTCGTAATTATTGGTGTACTCCGGCTTAAGGTTTGGATTTCCTTCTGTAATAAGCAATTGGTTGGGGTTTTGTACATTCGGGTTCAGAAATTGAATAGATGGCCTTTGAATACGGCGGTTATAGGCTGCTTTCAAGGTACTGCCATTTTTTAATTTCTTGGAAAGATTGACACTCGGCACCAATACTCCATACGACGGAATAGGCAACTCAGTATTAGTGTTCTGAAAATGGGCATCAATGGTGGTGTATTCATAGCGCGTACCCGCTTTTAAGCTATACGTTTTCAGAAAGCTTAGGGTATAAGATAAGTAGCCAGAGGTTATGTTCTGATGATAGTTAAACACATTGGTTGGCTGTCTTTCAGACGGGACGAAGACGCCATCCGCTCCATCGGCTTCAAAATATTTATAGTCGCTAGACACCTTTCGCATAATATCTTTTCCACCAATTTCAAACATTTGCGTTTTGCCAATCGGAGTCTGATAATCTGCTTGAATAGTAACTTCTTGGTTATAGCTCGCGTTCTGGTTCTTCAACCGATTTAAGGTAGCCAGGGTGCTCTCGTCCAAAATATTGTTGGTAAAGTCATTCGTTCGGTTGTTTCGGCTAAATAAGGTTAAGATACTGAATTCACGCTGAGGTTTCTCAAAGGTATGGGTGTAGTTCAGGCTGGCATCTACTGTTCCTGACAAATCGGCAACGGCTACATTGCGCAGGCTGCTATTGTCTAACGCATTGTTTCGGTAGGTTTGGGTCAATAAGTTATCCTGGTAATTATTGCCGTTTCGTAACCCATACTGAATAGAGGCGGTAAGTGAATTAAATTTGTTCAAGTCATAATCCCAGCCAAGGGTATAGCGGCCAAACAGGTTGTTGTTGCGAATATTGGCCGTTTGTTGGTTCAGAACCTGCGTGCTATCGCTCGTATTGAGTTGGCTATTTTCATAACTCCCACGGACATTATAATTGCCGCGGCCAAAGCCACCCAACGAAAACCCCATCTTTCCTTTGCGGTAGCTACCATTCAAGCCCAGGTTAGACCCTCGAAGTCCTATACTGCCGTCGATACCAAGCGAAGCGCCCTGCAAATTGTTTTTCTTGGTAATGATATTTATAATTCCACCTGACCCTTCAGCATCGTATTTGGCCGAAGGTGAGGTGATTACTTCCACACTTTTGATCTGATCGGCCGGTATTTGCTTGAGCGCATCGGCTATGCTGCTAGACACAATGGTAGACGGCTTGTTGTTGATTAATACCTTGATATTCTGACTGCCCCGCATCGATACATTGCCATCCATATCAACCGACAGCATCGGGACTCTTTTCAATACATCGGTAGCATCGCCGCCCTTGGTTGTCTGGTCGATTTCTGCATTGTATACGGTTCGGTCTACTTTCTCTTCAATCAGCGATTTTTGGGCAGTCACCGTCACCTCTTTCAATCGTTTGGTTTCGGAGGCAATCAACACTTGGCCTAGATTTATGTCCGTTCCTTTGTCAGCTACTGCTATCGATGTTTTTTCTACCGTTTTGTAACCGATGAAAGTGAAGGAAAGCTTGTAGGAACCTGCGGGTATTTTGCTCAGCGTAAATTTTCCCTTCTCATCACAAATGGTTCCGTCAATTGGTTTATTAGAAGCCATATCGATCAGCGCCACCGTAGCGAACGGAACGGCTTGCTGATTGGTAGAATCCACTACCGTTCCGCTGATTTTTCCGTGCCCCTTGGGGGCAGCAATCCCTTGATCCGCGCCCGAAGTTGGCGTAGTTCCACCGCCAGGATGCTGGGCTATAGCTACTTGACAGCAACAGGCCAGGGCAATCAAGGATACAAGACTTTTCATAAAACACGAGGCAAATTTGGTAGTAAACATAATTTGAAATCTGTGATTAAATATCAGCGTCGAATGTCGTGATTCTATCCATGCCCAAAAGGTGGGTTTTGCTTCAATAAATGGATGGTTTTAGTTGTTGGCTTTATGATAGGATACAAAGAAAAGACAATCCGTCCACTTGCTTTTAGATCTTAGACAGTTGTTCTTTTTTAATCGACATTCCGACTGTTTGATCTGTCTAACGGAAAGAGAACTTAAAAGTACTCAACATTCAGGGTTTCTTTGAATAAGCAGACCAGGGGGCGTGGCTGGCACCAGCAAGTGGAGCGGATTGTGGATAAAAACAGTCCTTATAATCAGTAAGTAAACACATATCTTCTTTCATTGCTAGAGTGCTTTTTTCCTAAAAAAGACAATCTCGTGCTATGAAGTTATAGTTAACTTGCTTTTAGGAACTTAGACGCTTTTGATTGTTATTTATTCCATGAGAACATACAGTATTTGCTTCTTTGCCAATCTTTTACCCAAGCGTTTTGGAGTTTTTTTTGGATTTGCTTTAGTTTTTAGTTGTATTTATCCGCTTGCTTTTGCTCAACAACAGTTAAAATTCAAACACATTGGCACAACCGAAGGACTTTCGCAAGGCCATGGAATGTGTATTATGCAGGACAAGGAGGGATTTATGTGGTTTGGTACCCGCGATGGATTGAATCAATATGATGGCTACCAAATGACTGTTTACCGAAATGAGCCCAAAAATCCCCATAGCTTATCAGATAATGAACTTACCTGTTTGTATCAGGATCGGCAAGGTGTTTTCTGGGCGGGAACCCGAAATGGATTGAATATTTATGATCGCAACCTGAAAATTTTCACTACTTATTATAATAATCCCTCTAATCTCAAAAGTCTAGGAAGTAATATAATTCGTTCAATCTATGAAGATAGAGACAATAATTTATGGATTGCCACGCTTGGTGGCGGACTGAACCTGTATAACCGCAAGGAGAACAATTTTACTGTCTTCAAACATCAGTCTACCGACCTGTCTAGCATCAGCAATGATAATGTCAATGCTATTTGCGAAGACCGACATGGGAATTTATGGATTGGTACCGAACAGGGGCTGAATCTGTTTGATAGAAAAAAGAAAAATTTCATAGTCTATCAAAATCAAGCCAGTGACCCTAATAGTCTTAGCAATAGCAATATAAGCGCTGTATTAGAAGACCACCTGGGTAATTTATGGGTGGCTACCAAGGGCGGATTGAACATGTCAGATAGCAACGGAAAGGCTTTTCGGCATTTTAGATACGATAGTAAAGACGCTTCCAGCCTAGGCAGCAATGATCTCTACTGCTTGCTGGAAGATAGGTTAGGGAATATATGGGTAGGTACTGAAAACGGTGGACTTAACTTATTTGACCGTAAAACAGCTTCTTTTATTCGATACCAGCATGAAAAAAACAATGCTTTCAGTTTAGGAAATAATTCGGTATCAGCGCTATTCGAAGACCAGAGTGGAAATTTATGGGTGGGTCTCCATCGGGGAGGAATTAATTATTTTACTACCAAAGGTGACAAGTTTAAGATTTTTCAGGAAGGGATCAACGCAAATAATCTAAGCCATAATAACATTAAAGCCTTTAGTGAAGATCAGTACGGCAATATTTGGGTAGGTACCGATGGGGGAGGGCTGAATAAATTTGATCGCAAAAAAGAGCGCTTTCAGTATATAAGACACGATAATAATAACACTAATAGCCTTGGCTCCGATGCAGTACTGAGTCTGTTGAACGACCGCATCGGGAACTTCTGGGTTGGCACTTTTGGGGGAGGGCTTAACCAGTTCGATCAACGAACCAATACATTTACGCATTATTCTCACGACCCTAAAGATAGTACGAGCATCAGCTGTAACAACATCTGGGCTATGTTTGAAGATAGTAAAGATAATTTGTGGCTAGGTACAATGCCGGGCGGTTTAAATCTTTTTGATAAGAAGAAAAAGCAGTTTATTCGATATAACCATCATATACAAGATTCAACCAGCCTCAGTGCCGATGGCATACTTTCTTTAGCTGAAGATAAACATGGCAATATATGGGTAGGTACTTTCGGACACGGAGCTAACCGGTTTGATGCGGCTAGCCAGCAATTTATGCGCTATCAGCACGACGAAAACAAGCCTAATAGCCTTAGTAATAACGATGTGAATATTATTCTGAATGACCGTAAGGGAAGGCTATGGTTGGGTACGCAACGTGGACTGAATCTTTATCAACCGGCTACTCAAAACTTCGACATCTTTACTGAAGAGGATGGCTTATGCAATAATGTGGTGCAAGGGATTATCGAAGATGAAAAGGGTTTGCTCTGGTTAAGTACTTTGAAAGGAGTATCTAAATTCAATCCAGAGACGCGGGTTTTTCAAAATTTCACCATTGCCGATGGCCTGCAAGGCAATGAGTTTACGCAACACGCCTGTTTTAAAGCTAGGAATGGGGAGGTGTTTTTTGGAGGAAACAACGGGTTTAATATGTTTCTTCCCGATAGCATTAAAAACAACCTTATTCTGCCGCCGGTATACATTACAGCTTTCTATATTTTCAACAAGTCTGTTGCCATCAACGAAAAAGATTCTCCGCTCACCAAAGACATTAGCCAAACCAAAGAACTGACCCTTTCTTATAAACAGTCCGTTTTTTCATTGGAGTTTGCTGCGCTAAATTATACCGCAACCGAGAAAAATCAATATGCCTATAAGTTGGAAGGGTTTGACCAGGAGTGGAATTATGTGGGCAACCGACGATCTGCCACGTATACCAATCTAAATCCTGGAGAGTATATTTTTCGGGTAAAAGCCTCTAACAACGATGGCGTATGGAATGAAAAAGGTGCTATGCTCAAAATCATCATTAGCCCTCCTTATTGGAAAACCTGGTGGTTTTTAACCCTGGTTGGGTGGCTGGTGATTGGAAGCGTTTTTTCATTTTACTGGTTCCGATTCAAATCCATTCAAGCACAAAAACACGAGCTAGAAAGGCAGGTGAAGGAGAGAACGGAAGAAGTGGTGATACAGAAAGAGCAACTACAATCACAAAAGGAGTTTTTGCAAGTAGTGAACAATGAGCTTACCCAGCAAAAAGAAGAGATCACGCAGCAGCGCGAAGACCTTCAAACGCAATCAGAATATTTACAAGACGTTAACCAGGAGCTCACTATTCAGCGGGCTGAAATAATGCAACAGCGCGCAGAAGCAGAGAAGGCCCGAGAAGAGGCCGAAAAGGCTAGGGAAGAAGCCGAGCAAGCGACCAAAGCCAAAAGCACCTTCCTGGCCACCATGAGTCACGAAATCCGAACGCCCATGAATGGTGTAATTGGTATGGCTTCCCTATTAGCAGAAACTTCTTTGAATGGCGAACAAAGGGAATATACCGACACCATTCGCAGTTGTGGCGAAAGCTTGCTTACGGTCATCAATGATATCCTTGACTTTTCAAAAATCGAGTCTGGCAAGATGGAGCTCGAAACAAACGATTTCGATCTTCGCACTTGCATTGAGGAGGTATTGGATGTATTTGCTGCCAAGGCCGCTCTGATAGGATTAGACCTGGTTTACCAGATGGATTACAACGTCCCAGCCCAGATTGTAGGCGATGTAGTACGGCTGCGACAAGTGCTGATGAACCTAGTGAGCAATGCCATTAAGTTTACCCAACAAGGAGAAATTTTCGTGGGCGTTCACTTGCGCCAAACCGAGCCTGGCAATCCCATGGAACTGGCATTTGAAGTACGGGACACGGGCATTGGTATTCCCGAAGATAAAATTGACCGTTTGTTCAAAGCCTTTTCGCAGGTAGATTCCTCTACTACGCGTAAGTATGGTGGCACTGGTTTGGGGCTGGTTATCAGCGAAAAACTAGTGGAGCTCATGGGTGGGAGCTTTTCCGTAGCCAGCAAGATGGGGCAAGGCACTACTTTCACCTTTAATATACAAACGCAGGCCAGTACTCACGCGAGTAAAGTGTACGTACATGTTAACTTGGATGGATTAGAAGGCAAAAAAGTATTGGTGATAGATGATAATGCGACCAACCGCCAAATCCTGAAAAACCAATTAGAGCTTTGGAAATTGACACCTGTACTAGCCGAGTCAGGCCAGCAAGCGCTCAAACTACTAAGCCAGTCGACCACTACTGATTTTGATCTCGTTATCACCGATATGCAGATGCCTGAGATGGACGGTATTCAACTGGCGCAAGCCATCCGGTTGAGCTATCCTGCGCTGCCCATTATGCTGCTGAGTTCCATTGGCGATGAGCGGCGCAACCAATATCCGACGCTGTTCAGTTCAGTATTGACCAAGCCTGTCCGCCAGCGTGTGCTATATAATCACGTTATGAGCGAACTCCGTCAGACTGGCCAGACAGGGCTGGAGGCACCTATGACTGACCATAAGCTATCGGTAAGTTTTTCAGAACAATATCCTTTAACTATACTGATTGCGGAAGATAACATGGTTAACCAAAAGCTGGCGGTTCGTATCTTGAACAAGCTTGGCTTTCAGGTAGAAGTAGTGCAAAATGGCTTGGAGGCAGTGGAAGCCGTTAAGCTTCATAACTACGATCTGGTGTTGATGGATATACAGATGCCGGAAATGGATGGATTGGAAGCTACCCGCATGATAAGGAATGATATGTCTCATTCAGCGCCTTATATTATTGCCATGACCGCGAATGCAATGCAGGGCGACCGGGAGGAATGCCTGCAAGCGGGCATGTCCGACTACGTGAGCAAACCCATCAAATTAGAAGACTTAATGAAGGCCTTAGAAAAAGCGGCTTTGTTTATCAAAGATAAAACACTCGCCTAATAGAGAGGACCATTTGCTCAGTCTATCTCAGACACAATCTTCACTTTATTGGTACGCAGGGTTTTTTCTCTTTCTGTAGCCCAGACAATGGTTTTTATTAACAGTAATTGCTTTTTCCTCAGTTGTTTAGTCCTGTGCTACTGCGCTGGCTCTGCCTGATTTTTATGTTCGAAACAGCCCATACCATACTTGTCAAATAGGAAATCACCTAGTAGATGCCTTTCATATTTTAAGCCTTATAGGTTACTTTATTTTATATTTGTAATACCATTGAATTAGCCAGAAAGTAAGTTTAATTGTCACAAAATCTTCATTTTATCCCCAATCAAGATGCGTACATCTAACTAATAATGTAGCCCATTCGGTTTCCTTCTGAAAAATTTACCAGACACATTCTCTATACTGGTTTGGCTAGAAACTTCTCCTGACCAATGGCTGGCCGCCCATAAACACTTCTCCCTTATTTGACTAAACCAGCATGGGCAAAGTGTTCATTTCGGTATTCCACAAACTGGATAATTAAAAGGTTTTATGGTAGCTGAGCTTAGTTTTGCCGTGTTTCTTTGGATATTAAAGCAAAAAATAAGAAAAATCACTAAAAGTTCGAAGGCAAAGTTCTAACTTGCCCTCATTTGTACATTTGGCTATTAGAATATCAATATTATCATAAATACAAGCCCTTGATGCGATTTAGTAAAATACATTTAGTATTTTTTATATGTGTATCGCATCTAGCCAATGCTCAGTCTGTGACTGACGTATTCAATCAAAAAGAAATGACTTGGTACGGCTTAGATTTTTCGCTAGCAAAATTTGTAGGCGATTTTGAATCTGCCCAAGTAGAAAATATAACAGGCATTCCCAGTATTGTTAACCCTGAAAATGCAACCCAGATTCGAGACAAGTATTTCAAGTCTTGGAACTATGTGATTGAAGACGAAAAAGAAAAGTATGACCTGCCCACATTCTTTAAGAAAGAGTCAGTCATCTATGATCTTTCGGCGGTAGAGGCGGTCAATTTGCAAGTAAATCCCGATAGTATGATGGTGACTGAAGCACCGAAAGAACTGTCAAAAAACGAAATTCAGGGTGCCATCAGGAAATATAAAGCCAAAAGTTTTACTGGTTTGGGGCTAGTATTCCTTGTAGAATCATTCAATAAAATTAGTAATATAGCTTGTATCGACTTGGTATTCTTCGATATAGCTTCGGGCGATGTGTTGTTTGCCAAAAGGTGTAAGGCCAAACCCGCCGGTTTTGGCCTTCGTAACTACTGGGTAAGATCGGCATTAGAGGTAATGATACTGAGTAAGAAGAGTTGGAAATTCTGGGAAAAAGAAGCACGCAATAAAAAATAGATGTAGAATGGTTATTGTTGGAAACAGGGAACTTTCGCTAGAGGACTTTGAAACGGTAGTGTTTGATAAATGTGCAATTGAACTTGATGCGAAGGCGCTAGAGGCGGTCAAGGGCAACTTCGAATTCCTAAAGCAGTTTTCTCAGGATAAGATAATATACGGGATCAATACTGGTTTTGGGCCTATGGCGCAATACCGGATCGATGACCAGGAGCTGAATAATCTACAATACAACTTAATACGGGCGCACTGTTCAGGTTCGGGCGAGCCCATTTCTCACGATTTTGTCAGAGCTGTACTATTGGCTCGTTTAAATACCCTGATGCTGGCCAAATCAGGTGTACACGATAGCGTAGTCCGATTGCTGGCCGATTTGCTGAACCACGATATTTGTCCGGTTATATTTCAACACGGTGGCGTGGGTGCCAGTGGCGATTTGGTACAATTAGCTCACCTGGGGCTTTGTCTCATAGGCGAAGGCGACGTTACTCACGAGGGCGAAACTTTTCCTGCCCACGTATTATTCAAAAAATTCAACCTGCAGCCCATCTCTATTAAGCTAAGAGAAGGGTTAGCGATCATGAACGGTACGTCTGCCATGGGCGGGATTGGCATGATCAACCTGATACAAGCCCGAAAGCTGGTACATTGGTCGCTGATGGCCTCCTGTATGATCAACGAAATTGTTGAGTCGTATGATGACCATTTCTCGGCTCCCTTGAATGAAGCCAAATTGCACTACGGACAGCGTTCCATAGCCAAGCAAATGACTGATGTGTTAGAAGATAGCCGGTTGATAAAGAACCGAGCCGATCACTTGTATCAAAAAACGACCACTAAAGTATTCAAAGCCAAGGTTCAGGAATATTATTCTATCCGTTGCGTTCCGCAAATTCTAGGGCCTATTTACGATACAATCAGGTATGCCGAAATGGTGGTTGCCAATGAAATTAATTCAGTGAATGACAATCCGGTAATCGATGACGTCTTAGAAGATGTTTACCACGGTGGCAACTTTCACGGGGACTATGTATCGTTGGAAATGGATAAGCTGAGGATTTGCCTTACCAAACTGGCGATGTTGGCCGACCGGCAACTTAACTTTTTGTTGAATGATAAATTGAATGAAAAGTTGCCGCCCTTTATCAATCTGGGCACCCTAGGATTGAACTTTGGCATGCAGGGTGTACAATTTACCGCCACCTCTACCGTAGCCGAATGCCAAACCCTGGCTACATCTATGTATGTGCACAGCATTCCTAATAACAACGATAACCAGGATATTGTGAGTATGGGAACCAATGCCGCCCTGCTTACGAGTAAAGTCATTGAAAATGCGTTTGAAGTGTTGGCGATCGAGCTTCTGGGTATTTTACAGGCAGTTGATTATTTGAATATCCAACCCAATATGTCGCAACAAACGGCCAGCCTTTATCATACTTTACGGGCCATTGCACCAAAGTTTGTTGAGGATACCGTTCGATATCCGGTGATTAGAGAATTGAAAAAATATTTGAGAAATACTGCGATAGCGGTTGAAAAAGTACTTTAATAAATCATTATAAGTCAGTTTGTTCGCTATTCCAGAGGAACAAGGTGTTGATGGAGTCTATTTTTTGAACTATCTTTGAATAATATAAAAAAATTAACATTTCTCTATAAATGGTAAAATATGCACTAGTCACCGGGGGCGGCAGAGGAATAGGAAGGGCAATCTCGGTAAAGCTAGCTGAAATGGGTTATTACATCTTAATAAACTATAAAGGCAACCAGGAAGAAGCAGAAAAAACCTTAGCGCAAGTAAAGGAACAATCATCAGACGGACAGCTATTGCGTTTCGATGTAGCCAACCAAGAAGAAGTAGACCTGGTGCTTGGCGGATGGCTGGAACAAAATCCGGACAAACCTATTGAGGTATTAATTAACAACGCTGGGATACGCATTGACAACTTGTTTATGTGGATGAAGCCAGAAGATTGGCACAGTGTAGTTAATACCAATCTAAATGGATTTTATTACGTTACCCGCCTGCTAATCAATAGCATGCTAGTAAAGAAATACGGCAGAATTGTCAATGTAGCTTCTCTATCCGGCCAGAAAGGATTACCTGGACAAACCAATTATTCTTCTTCGAAAGCCGGACTGATTGGTGCGACCAAAGCACTGGCGCAAGAAGTGGGCAGACGAGGAATTACAGTAAATGTGGTAGCGCCAGGGTTTATCAAAACTGATATGACCGAAGAGCTGAATGAAGTAGAATTGAAGAAAATGATACCACTCAATAGATTTGGTAAACCCGAAGAAATAGCTGAAGTAGTCGGTTTTCTCGCTTCAGAAAAATCTTCGTACATCACTGGTGAAGTGATTTCAGTTAACGGCGGACTTTATTCTTAATGTCGATAGAGGAATGAACAGGGTAGTAATCACAGGCATGGGCATATATTCCTGCATCGGGAAAAACCTGGATGAGGTAAGAGACTCTCTTTTTGCCGGAAAATCAGGGATTGTATATGATACCCCGCGTAAAGCAGCAGGCTTCCGTTCTGCCCTTACGGGTATGGTGGAAGTGCCCGCACTCAAAGGCAAACTCGACCGACGACTACGGGCTTGCATGGCCGAGGAAGCTGAATACGCTTACCTGGCTACCATGGAAGCCCTGCACAATGCCCGCATGGACGAAGGCTATATGGTTGACCATGAAGTAGGTATTTTGTATGGCAATGATAGTTCTGCCAAAGCCGTGATTGAGTCAGTAGATATTGCCCGATTGAAAAAAGACAATACCTTGATTGGCTCCGGTTCTATATTTCAGTCGATGAACTCGACTGTAACCATGAATCTGGCCACTATTTTTAAATTAAAAGGCATCAACCTTACCATTAGTGCCGCCTGTGCCAGTTCTTCGCACGCGATAGGATTGGCTTATTTCCTGATCAAGTCGGGCGTGCAGGAATCAATCATTTGTGGTGGTGCACAGGAGATTAACGAATTCGTGATGGGTAGCTTTGATGGCATCAGCGCCTTTTCTATTCGCGAAGACACGCCTACGAAAGCTTCCCGCCCTTTTGACAAAGACAGAGATGGATTGGTGCCCAGCGGTGGCGCAGCAACTGTCATTATCGAAAGCCTGGAATCAGCCAAGAGAAGAGGCGCTCCAATACTAGCCGAAATCATTGGCTATGGCTTTTCTTCCAACGGTGCTCATATTATACAACCCAATGTAGAAGGCCCTGCTCGCTCGCTGTCAAGGGCGATAAAAGACTCAGGTCTGAGGATAGAAGACATCGACTACATCAATGCGCACGCTACTTCTACGCCCCTCGGCGACTCTTGCGAAGCGCAAGCAATGAATGAGGTGTTTGGCGTTCATAAGCCACACATAAGCTCTACCAAGTCGATGACTGGCCACGAATGTTGGATGGCAGGTGCCAGCGAAGTCGTCTATTCGATGTTGATGATGCAGAATTCATTTGTAGCACCCAACATTAATTTTGAAACCCCTGACGAAGATTCGGCCAAGCTGAATATTGCCGATAAAACCATTGAAAAAAACATAGATTCATTTTTGTCCAATTCATTTGGATTTGGAGGCACCAATTCTACATTGATTGTAACTAAATTTAAGCACTAGAGAAACAGGTATACTACTATGACAAGGGAAGAAATAATTGCTAAAATCAATGAGTTCCTGGTAGAGGAATTTGAGGTTGAAGCCTCTAATTTACAGCCAGATCGTGTATTGAAAGATACGTTAGAGCTCGACAGTCTGGATTATGTAGACCTTGTAGTCGTTATTGAAAGCAATTTTGGCTTCAAGGTGAAAGGAGAAGACTTTATCGGAATTGTCACCTTCCAGCATTTCTACGATTACATTATCGCTAAGATTTATGAGAAAGATAATGTTATTGCTTGATGTCATCCTGGAGTGGTAAATCAAAGGGCAACGTATTAGGCTATAAGATTTTTGTCTGGACTATGAAATATGCAGGCTTAGGTCCTGCATATTTTGTTTTAAGATTGGTGAGCCTGTACTTCTTTCTCTTTTCCTGGAAATCGTCTTCTGTTTTATTTTTTTATTTTAGGAAGAGACTTCGGTTTGGGTTGATTAAATCGCTCATAAGTATGTATACAGACTACTATTTGTTTGGGCAAACCCTGATAGATAAGGTAGCTGTAATGGCAAGTTTCAAGAATAAGCTCACTTTTTCTTCGGAAGGAGAGGAGAACCTGCACCAAATGGTAAAGGATAAAACGGGAGGCATTTTGATCAGTGCGCACCTGGGAAACTACGAGCTGGCCGGGCACGCCCTGAGTATTAAAACCAAAATAAATATCGTTCTATTCGAAGGAGAACACGCTAAAATAAAGCAATACCTCTCTGGCGTAAAGAAGGAAAATAGCTTCAACATTATTATTGTCAATGACCACAGCTTTGACCATATATACAAGATCAATGAAGCCATAGAAAGAAACGAGTTTATATGCATACACGGCGATAGATTTGTGCCAGGAACGAAAACAGTCGCTTGCCCATTCTTGGGCCAAGAAGCCAGATTTCCGCTAGGGCCATTTCAACTCGCGGCACAATTGCAGGTTCCAGTGTCGTTTGTGTATGCAGTAAAAGAAAGTACATATCATTATCACTTTTTTGCCAGCAAACCAGTCACGTGCGTTTATCAATCGAATCGGCAACTGAGAGAAGCTGAATCACTGAAGGTACTGCATGCGTATGTCGATTCTCTGGAAAACATATTAAAGCGTTTTCCAACGCAGTGGTATAACTTTTATGACTTTTGGAGTACTAATTAACCCTAAATAATTTTGTCAAGTGAGCTTTTTTAACACAGAGAAACTTACCGCCATTGAAGCGAAGCAGGAGGCACAACGCATTGCCTTTGGTCCATTTATCTTCCAAGCATCCAAGGCATTGCGCGATCTTGGCATACTGGAAGCCATTGAACTGAGTGGTCAGGTGGGCTTAACCTTAGATGAGATTATTGACAAGGTGAAATTGCCCCGGTATGGCGTTCGGGTACTTGTTGAGTCTGCCCTGGGCATCGGCTTGCTTATTCTGCAAGAGGAAAAGTATTTGCTAACCCGTACGGGCTATTTTATTCTGCACGATCGGATGACGCAGGTAAATATGGATTTTGTACACGAAGTCAATTACAAAGGCTTCTACCATTTTCAGGACGCCATTACCCAAGGAAAACCGGCAGGTTTGAAGGAAATTAGCGAAGGGAAGAATACTATCTACGAAGCCCTGTCTACATTGCCCGATAAAATCAGAGAGAGCTGGTTTAACTTTGACCATTTTTACTCTGACAATGCCTTCAAAAAGGTATTGCCAATGATATTCAAGGATGCTCCACGAAAGATAATGGACGTGGGCGCCAACACCGGCAAATGGGCCATTCAGTGCGCCAAATACTCTGAGGACGTGCAAGTGACCATGTGCGACTTGCCAGGTCAACTAAATGTGGCTTTGAACAATATTGCGCAGCAAAATATTTCAGACCGCGTATCGGGCTATCCTATCGACTTGCTGGATAAAGACACGCGCCTTCCTGAAGGAAATGACGTGATTTGGATGAGTCAATTTTTAGATTGTTTCTCTGAAGATGAGATCATTATGATCCTGAAAAAGGCGGCTGATGTCATGACCGAAAGCGCTTGCCTGTATATTCTGGAAACCTATTGGGATAGACAAAAATACGAGAATGCCGCTTTTTGCCTGCAACAGACGTCTCTGTATTTTACGGTAATGGCCAATGGCAATAGCCAGATGTATCACTCCGCGCTGATGCACGACTGTATCGACAAGGCAGGGCTAAAGATTGCCGAAGAAATAGATAACATCGGCATCAGCCATACCCTGACGAAGTGTGTGAAGAAGTAGATTGGAGGGAGTAGAATGCAATTGATGAATTAGTGTATATAATTTCGAATTGATCATGAGCAAAAGACTTATCCGATTTGACTGGGCAGTAAAGAAGCTTTTGCGCAATAAAGCGAATTATGGCATTTTAGAAGGTTTTTTGAGCGAATTGCTCTTCGATGAAATTCGTATTGAGCGAATTTTAGAAAGTGAAGGAAACCAAGAAACGGAAGATGATAAATTTAACCGTGTAGATATCCTTACGCAAAATTCTAAAAACGAATTAATTATTGTTGAAATTCAAAATACCTATGAGATAGACTATTTTCATAGAATGGCTTATGGAGCATCAAAAGTCTTAACAGAAAATCTATCCTTGGGGCAAGCGTATTCAGAAATTAAAAAAATAATATCTGTTAATATCGTCTATTTCGACTTGGGACAGGGACAAGATTATGTGTATAAAGGGAGGACAATTTTTCAAGGAATTCATGAAAAAGATACTTTAACGCTTTCAACGAAACAAAAATCTGCTTTTTTAAAAGAAAGCGTATCTGACATTTTTCCAGAATATTATATTATTAAAGTAAACAAGTTCAACGATGTAGCCAAAGATCCCTTGGACGAATGGATTTACTTTTTGAAAAATAGTGAAGTAAAAGACAGCTTTACAGCAAAAGGACTAAAAGAGGCGGAAGACGTACTGGATATTATGCGACTTTCGCAAGAAGGACAGTATGGCTACAATCGTTATTTAGATTATTTGCATTATAAAGCAAGTGAAATTTTGTCTTTAAAGTTAGAAGCAGAAGAACGAGTGGAAAACAGTATAAAGATGGCGGTTGTTCGAAAAAGTATAATGAAAGGTTTTGACAACCAGACTATTGCAGACCTAACGGACTTTACAGTAGAACAAATTGAAGCAATACGCGCTAATCCGGAAAAAGAATAGCTACACCTCATTATATACAACCCTTTACCTATACCAAAACTCAACAAATGCTCAGCTCCGGTACAGATGTCCTTCAGTTCATACCGCAACGCCCACCGATTGTGATGGTAGATACGCTGTATTCGTGTCATGAGAAAGGATCGAATACAGGGCTTACCATTGAGGCAGACAATGTATTCTGCGATAATGGTGTGTTCTCGGAAGCGGGTATCATCGAGAATATTGCTCAGACGGCGGCCATGCATGTGGGGTATCTCTGCAAGCAGAATAACATTCCGGTACCCATTGGGTTTATTGGAGCAGTAAAGAACCTGGAAGTATTCTCTCTACCAAAGGCTGGCAATCAGATTAGTACCACTATTGCCATAGAAAATGAGGTCTTTGGCGTCACTGTTATTTCTGGAAAGGTGCTGTGTAATAACGAATTAGTGGCTACCGCTGAAATGAAGATAGTTATCAAGACCTAGCGATCGTACCGGCGGATCGGCCACGGATTGCGCTTCAGGCCTGGATAATTGTTTATTGTTTATTGTTAATTGTTAAATGATCAGTTTTGGAAAAAATAACCGATATCATCAATAATACCGAAATTGTTGTCAGATTTAGTGAAGCAGATTCGCTGGGTATTGTCTGGCACGGTCACTATATTCGGTACTTTGAAGATGGTAGGGAAGCCTTTGGGGAGCAATTTGGCTTGGGCTACCTGGAGGTGTATAGACAGGGGTTTACTATTCCGGTAGTGAAAATTGATTGCGATTATAAACGCTCCCTTATTTACGGCGACAAAGTACTGATCGAAACTACTTATTGGAATTGCGAAGCGGCTAAATTGATATTTACTTATCTGCTTAGGAATGCCAGAACCAAGGAAATCGTAGCTACTGGCCGAAGTATACAAGTGTTTCTGAACAGCCAAGGCGAACTCTGTCTGAATGTTCCGGACTTTATTCTGGGTTGGAAAAATAAAGTTGGTCTATCGAAATGAAGAAAGTATACGCCATTTCCGACAATATTTTTTCTCCCTTAGGCCTGGATTCTGAAGCCAACTGGAATGCCTTATTGCAGGGCAAATCGGGGGTGGAGCCAAGAAATAAGCCTTCTATTCAACTCAAGGATTTTCACGCGGCAGTATTCCAGGCGAATATTATCGAAGAAAGCTTTGCCGCTATCGCTTCTCCGGCTGAATTTACCAAGCTGGAACAGATGTATATTTTGTCTATTCTGGATGCTGTACAGCGGACAGATGTCGACGCCAGATCCGCTCGTACATTATTCCTGTTTTCTACAACCAAGGGAAATATTGACCTGCTAGAAAACAACTCCATAGACAAGTACAAGGCTGATAGGATTAGCTTATCGGTTATGGCTAAGCAGGTTACGCAGTATTTCGGTAATCCGAATGAGCCAGTAGTATTATCCAATGCTTGTATCTCTGGCGTGCTTGCCTTAATTATTGGTAGCTACTATATTCGCGAAGGTCAATATGACCACGTAATCGTATCGGGTGGCGATATTATCTCCGAGTTTACTGTCTCTGGCTTTCAATGCCTCCATGCCTTGAGTGCAGACTATTGCAAGCCTTTTGATAAAAACCGGACCGGTATCAACCTGGGCGAAGCTTGCGCAACAGTTGTATTATCTGCTCAGGCACAAGCATCGACGGACATTGAACTAAAAGGAGGAGCCACTTCCAATGACGCCAATCATATTTCCGGTCCTTCCAAAACGGGAGATGGCTTATTTCAGGCGATCAGTCATTCGTTGAACTATTCAGGCTTTTTGCCACAAGACATAGGCTACGTGTCAGCGCACGGAACGGCTACATCCTACAATGACGAAATGGAGGCCAAAGCGCTTCATCTGGCTAGTTTAAGTGAGGTGCCAGTCAATAGTTTGAAAGGCTATTTTGGTCATACGCTGGGTGCGGCCGGTGTGCTGGAAACCATACTAGCCACTTGGGCATTAAAGAAGCAAACGGTCATTGCGTCCCGTGGCTATAGCGATCATGGCGTATCCTTACCTTTGGCTGTTATTGAAAAAAATACCGCCATCAGTTTTCATAATTGCCTCAAAACAGCTTCCGGTTTTGGCGGTTGTAATGTAGCCTTGATACTTTCAAAAAATTACTGAATTGTTCCTGACTAGTTATTGCCGCATTAAAGCAAATATGGCCTCTCTGGATGGACAGGCGGTTTTTTCTGCCAATTCTGCCTCCTTCGAAGAATTTATTCATGCGTTATACCAACACCTGAAAACTGATTATCCTAAATTTTACAAAATGGATAACCAGAGCAAGCTTGGCTTAATGGCTGCTGAGTTATTACTCAATACGCAACATTTTTTGCAAAGAAATAGGGGCGAAGAAATTGGGATGGTGCTTAGCAATGCGGTAGGTTCTGCAGACACTGATAAGCGATATTATGAAACGGTAGCCAAGCCAGAAGACTATTTTCCCAGCCCTTCTTTGTTTGTATATACCTTGCCTAGCATGGTTACGGGCGAAATTTGCATTAAGTATAAGATCAAGGGCGAAACTGCCTTTTTTGTTTCCGATAATTTTAGGGCAGAATTGTTGTATCCTTATATCCAAAACCTGATGAAATACACAGAAACAAAAGCCTGTATTGGTGGATGGGTAAATTATGATGCCAGCGGCTATGATGCCTTTCTTTTCACGATTGAATCAACTTCGGGTAAGTATCCGGAGCCGGTAAATGCTAAAATGTTAAATCAAATTTACCAGTAGGCGTTAGAAATTAATCGTTTACCCACTCATAAACTTTAAACTTTATACTCATAAACTTTACATAATGGACGCATTAATTAACGAATTGCAGAAGGAAATTGTTGAACAGTTGAATTTGCAGGATATTAAGCCTGAGGATATTAAAGAACACGAACCGCTTTTTGGAGAAGGACTTGGCTTAGATTCTATTGATGCCTTAGAGCTCATTGTGCTGTTACAGAAGAAATACGGAATAAAACTAGGCAGTGCAGAAGAAGGAAAAGAAGTGTTTTACTCCGTACACACTATGGCAAACTTCATTCGCTCAAAGAGTAAGTAAATAAGAAGTAGCCGTGTTGTACCTAGGCGATGCCACTACCTAATAACTAACAGCTAACAACCTTTTTAGCTAATGTTTAACTACCAATGGAGTCGGGTTATATTTGGTCTGGCTCTTCTCGTAGCTGTAGTCGGGGGGCAAACAATTGGGGTGCTGGCTATCATTGTTGTTTTTATAGGCGTGTTATCAGTAGGCTCTTATCGTATTGAAAGTAATTTTTACCTTCCTTCTGTTAATCAGGTCAATACAGATAAAAAAAGCATTGTCCTGAGCTTTGATGATGGGCCAACGCCAGCCATTACGCCAGTTATATTAGATGTGCTGAAGGAGTTTAATTGTGAGGCTATTTTCTTTTGCATTGGCAATAAAATAAAAGGCAACGAAGGGCTCTTACAAAGAATGGTTGCCGAAGGACATATCGTGGCTAATCACTCCTTCTCTCATTCTTACTGGTTCGATTTTTATTCCTCAGGACGAGTGTACGACGAATTGAAGCAGACGAATGAGGAGATTTACCGAGCAATTGGCCGCCGTAGTAAGTTGTTTCGGCCGCCTTATGGCGTAACCAATCCGATGATTGCGCGGGCGCTGAAAAAGGCTCGGCTGTCTTCCATTGGCTGGAACAAAAGATCGCTTGATACGGTCATAAAAGATCATCAGACAGTGCTGAACCGAATTTCTAAGCAAATGCAACCAGGTGATATTATTCTGATGCACGACTCAATCTCGCGGAGTCCAGCTATATTGAAAGAATTTTTACAGAATATTTCCCAAACAGCGTATAAAGTTGAGCGCTTGGATAAGCTTATTGACATTGAATGCTATGAAAAATAAGGCAATTGTATTTTTATTTCTGCTGATGGGTTATCAGGTTTCCCTGGCACAGGAGAAGAACTTTAAACCGATGAAAGACATCAAGGTTTTCTCCGAAAGATTCGACCAAACTACTAACCAGCTTACCAGCATTCGGAGCAATTTTATCCAGGAAAAACATTTGAGTTTTATGGACGATAATATCGTCTCCAAAGGCATTTTTCGGTATAAAAAAGACAATAAAGTTCGACTGGAATACAATACGCCTTTTCAATATCTGATGGTATTGAACAATGGAAAAATGTATATCAAGGATGGAAATAAAGTAAATAAATTTGATACCCAATCAAATAAATTGTTTAGGCAGATCAATGACATGATGATCAATACATTGAATGGAAATGTATTGCACAGCAAAGCCTATTCAATTAATTATTTAGAGAATGAATCTACTTATTTGATGGAATTAAAACCATTGGATAAGACAGTGCTAGATTTAATGCAACAAATAAAAATATACATAGACAAGAAAAAACTTTCGGTCGGTAAAATTGAGATTACCGAAAAATCGGGAGATTATACCTTGATGTCCTTTCTAGATGTTCAGCAAAATACCGCCATTAAGGATGAGGAATTTGTGGTTAGGTAGCTTGTGTATTTGCCTGTTTCTAAGCTTTTTCTCTTGCTCTAGCACTAAATATAAGCGATGGAAAGTAGCTGATGCAGGGCAAAATGATTTGCATAGTTATTTCGACAGTAGCCATAAATCTGCTAAATATAAAGCTGAGGTCAGTATTTACGGGAAACATTTTTCTGGAATTCTGTTCTTCAAATTCACCAACGATACAACCTGTCACACCGCTTTTATTTCAGTGCCTGGCTTGAAATTATTTGACATGGAATTAACTCCCCAAACAGATACGGTATATGACTGTATAGCACAGTTGAATAAACCTGGGGTTTTGAATACGATTAAAAAGAATATCCGTATTTTCACCATGCTAGATGATTTTGATGGCAAGCCTGAAAAAATAATAGATAAGAATTTTAAAGGTACAATTTGGAAAAAACACACGCCAGATCGAGTATATTTCTATTATCAGCCGATGAATGAAAGCATTAATAAAATAGAATTGCTGACGAATAAATACAAGAAGCAGGTAGTACTTACGGCCCAGGATTTTAAAGGGAATTTTCCCTCGACTGTACACATAAAAGGTAAATTTACCCTCACCATCCATTTAACGCAATTATAAAGTAGATGTGTGGATTGGTAGATATGCCGATGTGCGGATGCTTAATCAATTATATAATTAACTAATCTGCTAATCCACTAATCCACACATCTACCAATCGATCCATGCTTTATCAACTACTTCAGATAAAAAAAGAAACCGAGGAAAATATACAAGTAGATATTCAATTGAATGTGGATCACCCTATATTTAAAGGCCATTTTCCAGAACAGCCTGTGTTGCCTGGTGCTTGCATGGTTCAAATACTGAAAGAGGTGTTGCAACAGGCCAATAATTGTGAGTTGGAATTTCAGAAGGCCAGTAATATTAAATTCATTTCGCTTATCATTCCGAAAGAAAATACCAAACTTACGTTCCATATCCAGACTAAAGCCCTGCCTGAAGGACTGCTTACCGTAAGCAGTACGCTGTATGATGGTGAGGTGGCGAGTATGAAGTTTTCGGGTACGTATAAAATTAAATAAAATCAACCAGTGCAGGCTACCTCCGACATACGCGCATCATTTAAGGCAGAACGCTGCTGCGTATTGATTCCCACCTATAATAATGAGGCCACGCTCCGAGGCGTGATTGAAAGTGTGCGTCAATTTACGGACGATATTATTGTAGTAAATGATGGTTCTACTGATACGACTGCCGCCATTCTTGAATCATTAGATGGTTTGCAGATAGTGAGTTATGCGCCAAACCGAGGGAAGGGAATTGCCTTGCGTACCGGTTTTGAATACGCGTATAGCAAGGGTTTTCGGTATGCCATCACGATCGATTCGGATGGACAACATTATGCGGCTGACCTGCCTCAGTTTATTGAAAAGCTACCGGAAGAAAGGAAATCCATCATTATTGGCGCACGGAATATGGATCAGGCTAGCGTGCCGGGTAAAAGCAGCTTCGGGAATAAATTTTCTAATTTCTGGTTCTGGCTCGAAACGGGCTTTAAAGTACCTGATACCCAATCGGGTTACCGACTGTATCCGCTGGAACCACTGAGCAAAATCAAGTTTTTTACCAGCAAATTTGAATTTGAGATTGAAGTAATGGTGCGGGCGGCCTGGAGCGGAGTTAATATTTGTTCGGTACCAGTAAAAGTGTTTTATCCGCCTGCCAATGAACGGGTTACACACTTTCGTCCATTCAAGGATTTCACACGGATTACGCTACTCAATACGGTGTTTGTAATTTTGGGCGCTTTGTACTTTATCCCGCTTCGGCTGATTCGGAACCTTAAAAAAAAAAGCTTTAAGCAACTCATCATCGACCATATTTTAGATGGAGAGGAAAGCAATGGGCAAAAATCGGCTGCCATAGCCTTAGGCGTATTTATTGGAATTATCCCCATCATCGGCTTTCAGATTGTCACCTGCCTTGCGGTTTCTCACATGCTGAAACTCAACAAAATCCTGGTTGTTTTTGCTGCTCACATCAGCATTCCGCCCATGATTCCGCTACTTATCTTTCTCAGTTTCAAAACGGGCGGCTGGTTATTAGGCACCAGCGCCATTCCTTTCAGCCACGAACTCACCTGGCATTCGGTAAAACATAATCTTTACCAGTATGTGCTTGGTAGCGTGTGTTTTGCTACGATGGCTGCCGTGCTTTTTGGCTTACTTTCTTATATTTTATTGTCAGTATTCAGAACCGGACGTCTAAAGGAAGTTTGATTGCATGGAAGATATTTTTTTAGGCATATATCATTTTTTCTCCCAATATAAACTTGCTTTCTGGGCGATATTGCTAGGTGTTTGCTTGCCTGTTTTTTACCTGGCTTCCCACATCCGTCTCGAGCAAGACATCACCAAAATACTCCCTGGCAGCAACGACTCGCAGGAATACCAGCAAGTGCTGAAGCAGTCAGGGATGATGGAAAAGCTGGTGGTACGCGTTTCCCTGGCCGATTCTGCCGAAGCCGATCCGGACAAGCTGGCCGCTTATGCTGCCGCCTTTATACAACAACTGCAAAATAGAAAAGACCTTCAGCCATTAATCAAAGAGATCCGCGACCGCGTGCCTGATGAGGTGATGATGAAGGCGTATCAGCTTTTTTATAATAACCTGCCCTACTTTCTCGACGAGCAAGATTACTTGGTGCTGGATACGCTCATTACCGATACCAGTGTAGCGCTTAGTTTGCAGAAAGATTATCATACCCTGATGTCGCCGATGAGTCTGGCGGTGAAGCGGCAGATTACGTCTGATCCACTGCATTTTACGGCCCGAGCGCTCACCAAGCTGCAATCTTTGCAAATCAATCAGGCGTTTGAGCTTTACGATGGCTATATTGTGAGCAAGGACCGCAAAAGCTTGTTGCTGCTCATCTCTCCAGCCAATCCGCCCAATGAGACGACGAAGAATGGCCAGTTGATCGATGGCATTGACCAGACGATACAGCAGTTGGCTACGAAGGAGTTTTCAATGGTTCAGACGGAATATTTTGGGGCTTCTGCCGTGGCGGTTGCCAATGCCAAGCAAATCCAGAAGGATATTTACCTGACCGTTTCTTTAGCCATTTTCTGCATTTGCTTGCTGCTTTGGGTTTACTTCCGGAAAGCATCCTTGCCCTTGGTCATTTTATTGCCCGTTTTGTTCGGATCAGGTTTTGCGGTGGCCATTATCTATTTGATTAAAGAGAGCATTTCTTCCATTGCCATTGGTGGCGGTGCCATCATCATCGGGATTGCGGTCAACTATTCGCTGCACGTCTTCACCCACTACAAGCACACCCGCTCGCTTACGACGGTTATCAAAGACCTTTCCACGCCATTATTGATTGGTAATATTTCAACGGTGGGCGCCTTCTTCGGCCTTTTGTTCGTCAAATCCGATCTGTTATTCGATTTTGGCCTGTTTTCGGGCTTAAGCCTGATTGGCGCTATTTTATTTACGCTGGTTTTCTTACCGACTTTTCTCTCGTTCTATTCTATGCCAGTTAAGGAGAAAGAAGATGCCTGGCTAGAGCAAGTAGAATCAAAATGGACACCTTTTACCAAGTCATTCACTAAGTTTTCTGTCCTAATTATTCTGGTAGTTTCCAGCCTTTTCTTGTTTACTTTCCAAAATGTTCCTTTCGAGAATGACCTGAATGCCTTGAATTTCATGTCGCCTGAGCTGAAGAAGGCCGAGAAGCATTTGTTGACCGAAGGAAATGAATCCGAAAGGTCCATTTACCTGCTTTTTGAAGGGAAAAACTTGAATGAAGCATTGACCCGCAATGAAAAGGCTTTGACCAAAATTAAGGCTTTGATGCAGCAAAAGACGGTGGTCAACTATTTTGGCGTAACGGCCATCCTGGTGTCTGATTCGGTGCAAAATCAAAGGAAAGAAAGATGGGAAAACTACTGGACGAGCGTGAAGAAAGAAAAGTTGAAGGCCAGCCTGGCAACCTTGGCCCCTCAGTATGGCTTCAAGCCCACCGCATTCAACGATTTTTTTGCCCTGCTGGATAAACAGTTTGACGCCCTTTCCTTGGCCGAAATCGAGGAAGTAAAGGCCTATTTCCTGAAAGATTATCTCTCTACCTCGGCTGACAAGTCGACTGTAATCATGGCTGCCCTGAAAGTCCCGGTCAGCCAGAGCGATAAAGTGTATGCCGCGCTTGCTACCGAAAAAGACCTGTATATCCTTGATAAGCAATTCATCATCAAGAAATTTATTAGCATACTCGATGACGACTTCAACCAGATTTTATATACGTCATCCTTGCTGGTCTTTACCATTTTGCTGCTGTTCTACGGGCGGATTGAACTGGCGCTGATTGCTTTTGTACCTATGATGCTAAGCTGGCTTTGGATATTAGGGCTGATGAATGTATTCGATCTCCGCTTTAATATTGTCAATATCATTATCTCCACCTTCATTTTCGGGCTTGGCGATGATTTTACCATCTTTATGATGGATGGCCACCTGGGCGAGTACAAAGACGGCACGAAGAATTTACCTTCGTTCAAAGTATCTATCCTGCTTGCTGCCCTGACCACATTATTTGGCATGGGCGTGCTCATCTTTGCCAAGCATCCTGCCCTACAGTCGATTGCCGTGATTTCGGTGCTGGGCATTGCCTGCGTACTATTCATTTCCTACACCGTTATTCCCATCCTGTTCCGCGGGCTGATTGGTAACCGAGCTAAAAAAGGGCTGGTTCCCCTCACGGCTTTCTCCTTGCTAATGACCGTAATGGTGTTTGTATTCTTCCTGTTCGGATGCTTCACCCTGATTATTACGGGTTTTATCCTTTTTAAAATATTCCGGCTCAAGGGCAGCAAAGCCAAGCTGTTCTATCACTACCTTATTATGTACTTTACCAGATTCTCGCTCTACAGCGGGTTTAATGTAAAGAAGCAATGGATCAATACCAGTGGAGAAAAGTTCGCCAAGCCCGCCATCATTATTGCCAATCATCAGTCGTTTCTGGACATTTTGGTATTGCTGGCTTCCCATCCCAAGATTGTGTTGTTTACCAACGATTGGGTCTGGAATTCCCCGTTTTTTGGACCAGTAGTGCGAATGGCCGGTTTCTTCCGGGTAGGCGATGGGGTGGAAAGTGGCTTTGAAATGGTGAAGAAAACCATCGACATGGGTTATTCCGTAGCCATTTTTCCCGAAGGTTCCCGAAGTGCAGACTGTGAGATCAAACGATTCCACAAGGGCGCTTTCTTCCTGGCCGAGCAACTGCAACTTGATATTGTTCCGGTGGTGATTCACGGTACAGGAAATACCATGGCCAAGCACGATTTCATACTTAAGCCTGGCGTACTCACAGTCAAGATTTTACCCAGGATTACTGCTGCCAATCCTCAGTATGGCGCTACTTATCAGGAACGGACCAAAGGCATTTGCAAAATGCTGCGGGAAGAATACCAGGAAGTAAGGCAAGCCATCGAAACCCCGGACTTCTTCCGTTACCGCTTGATGCAGAAGTATATTTACAAAGGCGCTGTGTTGGAATGGTATACCCGGATCAAGTTGAAACTAGAGAAGAACTATCAGGTAATGCACACGCTTGTGCCTACCAAGGGACGTATTTATGATGTCGGTTGCGGCTACGGCTTCTTATCTTATATGCTGGCTTTTATGTCTGCCGAGCGCCAGATTACGGGCATTGATTATGATGAACAAAAGGTAGGTGTGGCCGATCACAGCAAGTCAGATACGCCCAATGTGTCGTTTTTTGCTTCGGATGCGCTCACCTTTGCCTACCAAAATGCCGATGCCTTTATTATCAGCGACGTATTGCACTACATTCCCAAAGAATCGCAGGAGACTTTGATTAAGCTTTGTATCCAAAAGCTAAACCCCGGAGGTGTGTTGATTGTTCGGGATGCGGATGCCTCGCTTCAGAAACGTCACCGGGGCACGCGCCTGTCCGAGTTCTTTTCCGTTACACTCTTTGGCTTTAATAAATCGGATAGCAAGCAACTGCACTTTATCTCTTCCCAGGAAATGTTCGACATGCTCAAGCCTCTTTCCGTAGAAGTAAAGATCTTAGACCAGACTAAACTCAATTCTAATATCATTTATTATATACAAAAGCAAGTAGTATCTATAACGGCATCATCATTTTGAACGCGTTCGTAGGGGCTGGGCTTGCCCCTGCCCTTATACTACCTGCTTTATATCATTGATAAACTTGTCGTTATCCGGGGCGGCTAGGGCAGGGGCAAGCCCAGCCCCTACGATAACGATACAAAAGGTTGGTGATATGGTTGGGGCACATAAACTATTGGTTGCCAATGCCTGTTTGGACATATTTGAATCGAAAAATGAAATAATGGAGAAGTTGTGGTAGCGCAATTATTTTTCTCAGCAGGGTCTCCGCAGGGCTACGATTAGGACACAACTTTTTAGACGAGTTTGCTGCTCCATCGGAGCACCCTGTTTGTAGAAAAGTTGCTCAAAAACTGGTTTTGGCTCCCTAGGAGCCTCCTCAATTCAACCGAAATAGAACACAGGAGGCTCCTAGGGAGCCAAGACTGGGCCTTATTCGTCGCTATAAACAGGGCGCTCCCGCTTCGGCGGACCGACTGGAGCGTGTAGTTGTGTCTTAATCGTAGCTCCGCAGGGACCCTGCGTTTGGCCGTTATATAGTTGTTCTATTTAATATTGTCCTTTGGAAATTATCAGCGGAGCGAACGCAGGATCCCTGCGGAGGCCCTGCTGAGAAAAAGTATCAAACCATTTCCGATTATGTCATGCATAACCCTTCGAAATGGATTGATGATAAATTTTACGTCTCATGATACAGAAGTTTGATGTAGTCATTATAGGTAGTGGATTAGGCGGTTTGCTTTGTGCCAATATTCTGAGCCGGGAAGGCTATAAAGTGTGCGTACTCGAAAAAAATCGGCAGATAGGAGGGAGCCTTCAAACATTTGTGCGAGATCGGTGCATTTTCGATACGGGTGTGCATTATGTGGGAGGTCTGGCCAAGGGGCAGACGCTGTATAAGCTGTTCAAGTATTTCGGAATAATGGACCAATTGAAGCTACAGGCGCTGAATGAAGAAGGCTTTGACCGTATTATTTTTGAAGGCGAAGGGAAGGCGTATGTACACGGACAGGGCTATGAAAAATTCATCCAAAACCTGGTAGCTGACTTCCCCGACGAAGAGCTTGCTATCATTCAGTACTGTGATAAAATCCGCCATATCTGCTCATTGTTTCCGATGTATAACCTACAAGATGGCAATGAAGACTTACTGCAGGAGGTAGATATTTTATCCGTTAATGCCGTTGAGTATATCCAGCAACTGACTTCCAATGTCAGGCTACAGAACGTGCTGGCTGCTACCAACGTGTTATATGCAGGTGAAGCGGCCAAAACGCCCCTGTATGTTCACGCCTTGGTTATCAATTCGTATATCATTAGTGCCTACCGATTTGTAGATGGAAGCTCACAGATTTCCAGGCTTTTGAGCAAGACCATTAAAGCGAACAATGGCAGCATTATTAACTATGCGAATGTGAAGCGTCTGGTGATGGATGAGGCCGATGAGGAATTGAAATACGCGGAGCTGGCCAATGGGAATATAATAGAGGGCAATATCTTTATTTCGGCCATTCACCCAGCGCCAACCCTGGATATGCTCGAAACGAGTAAAATAAGGAAGGTATTTAGGAATCGGATCAAAAGCATTGAAAATACGGCATCGGCCTTTATTCTCTATCTGGTGATGAAAAAAGATTCTTTAGAATACAAAGATTATAACATCTACCACTACGGCACTGAGGATGTGTGGGATACAATCAACTATACCGAAGAAAACTGGCCAAAGTCCTTTGCCATGTATTATGGTGCCCATTCCAAATCGGTGAAGTATGCGGAAGGAATCATTGCCATCACCTATATGCGGTACGAAGACGTAGCGCAGTGGCAAAATACCTTCAATACCGCTTCAGAAAAAGAGGATAGGGGGGCTGATTACGATGCATTTAAGAAAGAGAAATCGGAACAATTGTTGGATAAAATAGAAAAGCTTTATCCAGATATCAGGCAACACATCCATAGTTATCACTCGTCTACACCACTGACCTACCGCGATTACATCGGTTCTTATGATGGATCGCTGTATGGAATCCTCAAAGATTGCCAAGACCCACTGCGATCTTTTATTCCAGTCAGAACAAAGATCCCGAACCTGCTATTGACTGGTCAGAACCTGCACATGCACGGCGTGTATGGCGTTGCCATTGGGGCGCTCAAAACCTGTAGCGAGATACTGGGACAAAAATACCTCCTGGAGAAAGTACATCAGGCTTCGGCGGAGGAATAGAGGAAATATTGGAATAAAAAGCTAATGGCAGCAATGGTGAGAACATTTCCGGCGATCGTCCTAAAATAGTGGCAACTCAAAAAAAGCCGGAAGCAATACGTTTGCTTCCGGCTTTTTAAATCTTTTAGTCACTTATAAATCTATTTGCTTAATAAAGCGGCGTGGAAAGCTTAATGAAGAAGATAGTGTTCTGATCAACTGTATTGGTAGAAGGGAGTATTTTAGCGGTAACCGTTCCGAGGCCTACCACCCCAAAGTCGTCATCATTCGAGATGGCAATGGTGGTGCTGTTGATAATCGCTAAACCTTCCGCTTTGTCGTGAGGATAGCTCAAAGAGAGTTTTAATATATCCACTAATAGGCTCTTGCTCACGGGAGTAATTCCAGCCGCTTGTAATGCTGGCGTATCCAATAGTTCATCAACTGTTTTCCCACCGTACAATTTCCCCTTTTCCCCATTGGCTGCGTCCGAAATGTCCGTTGCATTGGTGATGTCGATCTTGTAAACCCTCTTATAAATGGCCGGTTTGGAAGGATCTCCAGCGTATTCGCCATCGCGTTCCAGCACCAGGAAAACAGTATTGCTTACTGCCACAATTTCGCTGTTTAGCAAGTTGCTGGTTTCCAGCACGTAAACGAACTGCTTAGAAGCACCAGTTGTCAAGTCATAAGTCAGGATACGGGTCACTTTCGAATCTTTTACCGCACTTTTGCTGGGGTTGTACATGGGCGATTGCATAATTCCTACCAGCGTTTTTCCGTCAGGCGTTAACGTAAGTCCTTCCATTCCGCGGTTCGCTCTTCTTTTGGCAAATACCAAAGGAATTTTTCTTCCACCAGTGCCATTACCAAAAGGGTTGATCCGTTCGATGGTTTTTCCGTTTGCATCCAGGTGCAGCAAATGCGGACCGTATTCATCAGCAAGCCAGAAAGTGCCATCTGGAGCGATAGTCATACCTTCGGGATCTAATCCATCAGCACTTGGCGTAATGGCATTTCCATTGGTATCGAACGCTTTTTCTCCCGTGCCGCCCTGTCCATCAGGGTTAGGCAAGCCGTTGATTTTAACGCCGGCAGCATTCTTCATCTCAATGGTCTGAACCAAGGTCAACGTTGTTCCTTCTAGTTTAAACTTGCCGATCTGAGGACAGAAATCAGGTTTTGCGAATATTTTGGAATCGCTAATCATACCGTCAATATTTGGTCCACGGTCGGTAAGCAGGTAAAAATGATCGGCACTTTGGGGATCTTTTACAATGGCCGAGCCGAAACCACCATTATACACTTTCACACCGTTTATCTCCAATAACACAACAGGCGCAGTTGCGGTTGCTTTGTCAGGATAGGTAACTACTGCTGGATCGTTGTTTTTTTTGCAGCCTGTCAGTAAAAGGCTTATAGCAAAAAAGCTTCCATAATAGGTCAATTTCTTAGTAAATGCAGGCATTGAATAGGTTTTAGGTGTTAAAGAAAGCTGCAAGTTAGCATCGCCTTATTGCGCCAATATTACCATTCTCGTTCCCGGTATGAATTTTCTGTAAAATTATACTTGCTTGTGAGCCCAATAAAGCAGGCAATAGGGCTTTTTCCTGCGCTATGGCAGCACGCTTACTAAGGTAAACGCCCTGTATTCCTTACCGCTCTTGGCAGCCCCGCCGCAAGCGTAAGTTTGAGATACATTCTGAATGAATACTGTTCAAAAATGAAAATATCTGTTTTCTTCTCTGGTCGATTACTAAGGTAGTTTTCTCCTTAATAGGCTCAATTTGATCGGTTACCAAACCTTCTCCTAACGGATTTATACAAAAAAGGTAAAAACCTTACCTGCACTTTTTTAAGCAGGATTTGAACCGCTAACGAGAAAGCATTTTACAATCAATCAGCCTGAAACAATGAAAAAATGGATACTTTTCTTTTGGCTTGCTAGCCCAGCAAGCGTTCTTTTTGCGCAAACGGCAGACGATTTTTACCAGAGCGCCAGCGAAAAGCTACAGGATGGCGATACCACCGGAGCCATTACCGACTGCAACCAAGCCATTGCCATGAAGCCCAACTATTCTGATGCCTACAACGGGCGTGGGGTACTCAAATTTCTATCCGGGGATTTTATGGGAGCGTTAGCTGCCTATAATCAGGCTATTGTGCTTTCTGCTCAAGATGCTAAGCTTTACTATAACCGAGGTATTGTGTATGCAAAATTAAACCAATGGGAGGCCGCCCTGGCAGATTATACCAAAGCCATTGAACTGAAGCTTGATTATGCCGAAGCGTATTTTAGCAGAGGCATTATAAAAGGAGATATGGGAGATATGAAAGGGGAAATACAAGACTATACCATAGCTATTCAATTGAAGGAAAATTACGCCGATGCCTATTTTAATCGCGCTTTGGCCAATTTTGACCTCGATAATAATGAAGCGGCCATTGAAGACTACAACAAGGCGGCAGCTCTGAAACGGGGCGTTCCCGTTCTGGCCAAAGGATTCCCCCGTGCCAGCCTAACTTTGACAATTGATAATTGACCAGCACGAATTGTTTTTACGGGAACTGATTGATACATAGCCTATCATAAGTTCCTTTGCCTATCCACCAATCATCACACCAACAATATTATTCTCCGTTCAAAATATTTTATTGTAAATTGCGAATTGACCCTTTTGTGAGCAATTTTGGAGAATCGGATTATTAAAAAGTACGTAGAGCGGTACGCTTCTGCCAACGTACTGATGAGAGGAAAGCGCTTGTTTGCCTGGCAATACGTAAAAGCGCAATCTGTTGACTTTCAATCAGCTAAAGCTGTTCTGAAAGTAAAAAGTGAGCAGTTTCGTTTCCGCGAATACGACGTGAAAATTACAGGTTTCGACGGCAATGACATTCGTACTTCCTGTACCTGTGCTTTTGAAGAAACAGGCGTTTGTAAACACCGCGTAGCTGCGTTCATGGAGATTGATCGCCAACTCTCTGAACAAAAAATGACCTATACCCGCTACAATCCAGCGGATTTTACCATCAGTTTATCCACCTTCGAAGAAAACCTGATTGCTTCTGAATGCAGTGAAGAAGACTGGGCTACGGCATCCTTGCTGGTGGCTAAGCATAAAGTGAAAATAACCTCGGCCATAGATAATGAAGCAGCCTTTCTGGTAGAAATGCCCGAAGAAGTATATACTGTGCGACTAGAGCGCAAAGCAGCTAAACTGATTCATACTACGTGTACTTGCAAAGACGAACGCAATCCGCTTTGTGTGCATAAGGCTGCCGCTTTACTTCAACTGCGTGAGCGCTATGGCGATCATCCATTCGACGAAATGCGCGACTGGACCAAGGAAAAGAGCCAAATGCTTGCTGAATATGGCTATACTTTGGCCGATGATTATACTAGGAAATTCGAGTTTAAGGTAGTGAGTGCCAAACTGCAATTGCAGGTACTGGATAAATCGCTTCATAAACTGAGTCCTTATCAAGACTGGCAGTCGCTTCAGCAATCGCTTTTCTTCCGAGCCAATGAGTTCGACATCCCTGAACTATCCAAGAGTGGGGCACTTCGTCGGACAAAAGACATTGCCATGCTGGTCTATCTGGTGACGCTGGATAAGGATTCTTACAAATTGCCAGGTATAACTGTTACGCCTTATAAATGTAAGCTGAGCAGCAAAACGGGCAAGCTGACCTATCTCCGAGAAATTAGCGGTATACAAGGCGAACCGGATTGGGTGGCTGACGAACAGGATATTGAGTTGACCAAAATTGCCCGCGCCATTAATAAAGAGGGCGTGGTAAAATACGTCAAGAACGAAGATGTGGCCTATCGTTGGGAACATTGGGCGCAGGAACCATTGATGAAGGAGCGGTTTAAGGGTGATGGATTCTTCCGAGCCCAGGAATATGTAGGCGAGCACCTCGAAGCCCTATTTACGTTACTTCCCCGAAAGAAAGCATTTCTGAATGTCCGTAATCTAGTAACGCCTACCCACGACGACCTGGTGCCACTTCAGTTGTCGATGTCACCGGTGAAGCTTTCGCTGGTGCTGAGAGAGGAAGCTGATCATTTTGTGCTTCAGTTGTTTATAGAGCTGGAAGATGTTTTGTTGCCGGTCAAAAAGGTAAAAACAATTGCTTATTGGTTGTTGCAAAGGGGAGAGTGTTATTTCAAAATTGCTACCCTGGCCGATGCCAACCTGATTCATTATTTTGAAGAACATGGGGCAGTCAAAGTTAAAAAAGCGCCCATAGCATCTAATGGCTCGCAGGAGGTTTTTTCAGGATTCCTGAAAGAGTTTGTATTGCCATTGGCCAACCGGTATCCCTTAGACTTAAAGATAGACCGGGAAGTAATTAAGGTAGCGCTGCAGCCAAGACCCAAATTATATGTAAAAGAAGTAGACAAATTCCTGTTGTTCGTTCCCGCTTTTGAGTACGAATACGAAGGACAAGTACAAGAGTTTGAGTCAGATGGCGCCACTCAGTTTTTCAAGGAAGATGCCAATGGTGCCATTTTGTTGCTACAGCGCGATATTGACCAGGAAAATGCTACCATGGACTTTCTCAGAAGTTTGCATACAGAATGGGAAGGGCCTCGTTTTGAACGCACAGGTGGCAAGGCATACTATCACCTGCACTTCGACGACGTGCTGAAAGATGGTTGGTTTTTTACCGTATTCGACCGAATTAAGGAGAAAGATATTCCGGTATTTGGCTTTAGTAACCTAACCAATCTGCGTTACAACCCTCATCGACCTGTGTTGCAGATGCGTACCAGTTCGGGAATTGATTGGTTTGACCTGGAAATTGTCATCACCTTTGGCGACCAAAACGTTTCGCTGGCCAATATCCGCAAGGCGGTGCTGAATAAGCAAAACTACGTGCAACTGGGCGATGGCACTTTAGGCTTGCTCCCGGAAGAATGGCTACAGAAATATGCGTCCGTTTTCAGGCTGGGCAATGTCAAAGACGGCCATATCGAGCTATCGAAGAAGCATTTTTCTATCATTGATAACCTGAGTGAAGAGATTGATAACCTGGAAGTGTTACGGGAGGTAGAGGAGAAAAAGCGCAAGCTATTCCATTTCACTGAAATGCCCCAGATTGCCTTGCCTGGCAACATTCGTGCTAACCTGCGCGACTACCAGACGGAAGGTTTTAAATGGCTCAACTTCCTAGATGAGTTCGGCTGGGGAGGCTGTTTGGCCGATGATATGGGCTTGGGTAAAACCCTTCAGGTGTTGGCGTTCCTGCAACAGCAGAAAAACCTGAACCCGCGTGTAACCAACTTGGTCGTAGTACCAACGACCCTGATTTTTAACTGGAATGCTGAGGTAGAGAAGTTTTGCCCCGACCTGAAAATATATACCCACCGAGGACTAGATCGCCGCAAAGGCATCCAGTTCTTTGATGACTATGACATCATTTTATCTACTTACGGTACTGTTCGTTCGGACATCGAATTGCTGGCGGCTTATCCTTTCCACTACGTGATCTTGGATGAGTCTCAGGCCATTAAGAACCCTACTTCGCAAATTGCCAAAGCAGTGAAGTTGCTTAAAGCGAAGAACCGCTTGGTGATGACAGGTACGCCAATCGAGAATAATACCTTCGATTTATATTCGCAGATGGATTTTCTTAATCCAGGCTTGTTAGGTGGGCAGGACTTCTTTAAGTCTGAGTATGCCACGCCCATTGATAAGTATCGAGATAGTGAGAAAGCCCAGGAATTACGGAAAATTGTTTACCCTTTCATGTTGAAGCGCACCAAGGAAGAAGTGGCGAAAGACTTGCCCGACAAGACCGAAACAGTGCTTTTCTGTGAAATGGAGGCTCACCAGCGCCAAGTGTACGAAGGTTTCAAGCATCAGTACAAGGAGGATATTCTGAAGAAGATTTCGGAGGACGGAATAAGCAAAACCGGTTTCCTGATTCTGGAAGGCTTACTCAAACTCCGACAGATTTGCGATTCGCCTGCCTTGCTGAGTGGTGATGAGGACTATGGAAATGAGTCGGCAAAGCTGACCGAAATTATCCGGGAAATTGAGGAGAATGCCAGTAATCACAAAATCCTTATTTTCTCCCAGTTCCTTAAAATGCTCGACCTTATCCGGGAACGACTCGATGGCCTGAAGATTAAATATGAGTATCTGGATGGACAAACGGTAGATAGAGCCAGTAAAGTGAATCATTTCCAGGAAGATAAGTCTACCCGTGTATTCTTGATGAGTCTGAAAGCGGGTGGCGTGGGTATCAACCTGACCGAAGCTGATTACGTTTACCTGGTAGATCCGTGGTGGAACCCCGCCGTGGAGCAGCAAGCCATTGACCGTACGCACCGCATTGGGCAAACCAAGAAGATTTTCGCTTACCGGATGATTTGTAAAGATTCGATCGAAGAGAAAATTTTGCTGTTGCAGGAAAAGAAAAAACTGGTCGCCGACGATATCATCAGTACAGAAGCCGGCTTTATGAAAAAGCTAACCCAAGACGATATTGTAGAGCTATTTAGTTAAATGTGAGTTAGTAACGCGAATCAAGGGTTGAAAAAAACAGCCGTATTGCTCCGTAGCGGAGGGTTTAAACCCTCCGCTACGGAGCTGGAACTGCCTGAATCCACTAATAGGGCAGTTTTTACATTCCAACTCTTGATTCGCATTAGTAATTAGCCCATAGGTATTGGTATTAGCCTTTGCACCGTGGCCTGTCCCCCGACAGGCCACTTTTACTGTACTCCCTCACCCTGCTTAAAATCTATCCATATAACGCGTAAGAATACCAAGCTCATCTATTCCTGTTTCATAAAATCCAGCCGAAGACCATTGATATAATTCAGGGGTCGTGGCAAGATTCCAGCGTTCTTGAAGAGGATTACAATGAATATAGTTTAGCTTTTGCTCAAATTTTTTCTTAGAATCCATCCAAATTGCCAGCGGATCTCTTTGCCAAACTCGATGTTTTCTCTCGGAATTTTCCTCTTCAAAGTAGGACAGCACTTGAGGGTGATTTAAACGAAGGTCTTTTAAAAAATTACTGCTTGTCTATTTATTGAAAGATGCATGTGGCATTTCCTCCATTAGGTTCGACCATTTCCCATAGTAAATGGATGTGATTGGGCATAATAACATAGCCATATATGCGAACCTTTTTCTTCTTTACCAACCATTGCAATTGTTCTGTTATTATCTTTTTATAAGCATCTTTTTTAAGTAAATGCTTCCAATCTTTAATTGTGTCAGTCCAGAAGTAAATATTTCCCAAACTCATCCTGGAATTTCGTGGTAGCTGAAAATTGGCTTCTTCTGGATTGAATTCCGTCATTATGAAAGAATTAAAATGGAACTGACAACCTAAAAGCTGGTGTTACCTGATTCACTGTTATAGGCTGCTAATCCATATCTATGCCCTTGAAACCGATCACTGACATCCTTATTATTGGGGCTGGCCCTTGTGGGCTGGCTTGCGCCATTGAAGCTACTCGACATGGCATTAGTCATTTTATTCTGGAAAAAGGCAGCCTTTGCGAATCTATTCGCCGCTATCCGACGAATATGAAGTTCTTCTCGACGGCAGAAAATCTGGAGATTGGTGGACTGCCCTTTACCATTGCGGGGGTGAAACCTTCGCGCGAGGAGGCGCTGCAATATTATCGCAAGGTGGCAAAGTACTATCAACTGAACTTTCAGCTTTTTACTGAGGTGGCCGGATTGGCCCAGAAAGAAGGATTGTTTGAAGTAAGAACCAATCGGGGCGAAAGCTTTTACGCCCGCCATGTGATCAATGCTACTGGCTACTTCGATGTGCCGCGCTGCTTGGATATTGCAGGAGAAAAGCTGCCGCACGTGTCCAAATATTACGACGAAGCTTTCCGTTACTCTTATACCAAGGTCGTGATTGTGGGCGCAGGCAATTCTGCGGTTGAAGCTGCATTAGACTTGCATCGGCACGATGTGGATGTCACCATTGTCCACCGGGGCACTGATTTGAAGCCGACAGCCAAATACTGGTTGCTGCCAGACATCAAAAATCGCATAAAGGAAGGCAAAATTAAGGGCATTTTCAATGTTGAAGTGAAGGCGATTGAACCAGGTAAAATATTTCTGGAAGATATTCTGACCGGCGAACCAAAGACCCTTGCTGCCGATTTTGTATTCTTGTTGGTAGGATATACGCCCGATGCTCAACTTTTTGCGCAATCAGGCATACAGTTTGAGGATCAGACGCTGATTCCGGTGTATAATCCCGATACCTTTGAAACCAATGTTCCAGGCTTGTATTTGTGCGGAACAGTTGTTGCGGGCATCCGAACCGAAAAGGTGTTTATCGAGAATGGCCGCGACCACGCTCGCCTCATCATTCGGCATATCCGTGGACTAGAGGCAGAGGAAACCGAGGCGGAGATTGATGCGAATATTGACGTGGATGAGAATTAATATGAAACCTACCCATTATTTTACGCTTACTTTTGTATTCTTTTTGCTGCTGGCGGCAACCTGGAGCAAGGAATCGTCTGATCCTCTGATAGAAACGGGTGTGTACGAATTCAAATATCCATCCAACTTCGGCAATCGTTTTACCATTCCTGCCGATAATCCAATGACCAAGCAAGGCGTACATTTGGGGCGCATGCTTTTTTACGAAAAAAGACTTTCCAGCAATAATTCTCTCTCCTGCGCCACCTGCCATCAGCAAAAGTTAGCCTTCACTGATGGACAAGCCTTTAGCCGTGGAGTGGATGCCATTGAAACCAAGCGGAGTTCCATGTCGATAGCTAATTTGCTTTGGGTAAGGCAATTTTTCTGGGATGGTCGGGCCAAAAGCTTGGAAGAGCAAGCGATTACGCCCATGACTGATCCGCACGAAATGGGACAATCGTTGGAAGAATCGGCGAAGAAGCTACAGCAAGCATCTATTTATCCTCCCTTATTCAAATTGACTTTTGGCTCCGATACTATTACTGGCGATCGTATTACTAAGGCTTTGGCTCAGTTTGAACGCACGCTGATTTCTTCCAACTCGAAATATGACCAGTATCTGGCGGGCGAATACCAGCCTACTGCTCAGGAAAAACGTGGCCATGACCTATTTATGACGCATCCAGCTCCCGAACAAAACCTGCGGGGAGCCAACTGTGGCGATTGTCATGGCGGTTATAAGACGTTTATGGAATTTTATCATAACAATGGGCTGGAAGCGGAACCCAAAGACATTGGTCGTGAAGCATTGACCAAAAAATATACCGACCGGGGTAGGTTTAGGGTTCCCACCATGCGCAACATTGCCCTCACAGCACCTTATATGCACGATGGCCGGTTTAAAACATTAGAAGAAGTGTTGGATCACTACAACGAACACGTGCAGGGAAGTTCTTCATTGGCACCACTCATTAGTGAGGCTACGAACGAAATAGGAGGGAAGTCGCTCAAGTTGACGAGCGAGGAAAAGCAGGATGTGATTGCCTTTATGCATATGCTTACCGATTCTACTTTCATCACTGATGCGCGTTTTTCCGATCCTCACCCCAAATTGAGTACGGCAACTAAGCCAGACATCAAAAAAAAGGCTAAGAAATAATTAAGTTTATGCGTTTTTACTTTATATGACTATCAAACACAGACTATTCTTATCTAACTACTTATCACTGGCGCTTTCATTATTGTTTGGTTTTGCTCCCCACTTTCTTTCTGCCCAATCAGCAGGTGTGGTGAAGCTGCGGGTCAGTAATCAGTTCGGTAAAGAAGCTTTGCTACTCAATCAGCCATTTACGACCCTGCATGGCGACACCATTGAACTGACTCGATTTGTGTATTACCTCAGTAATATTCAATTAATTGGGAAAAACAAAACCGTTTGGAAACAGCCCGAAAGTTACCATTTGCTGGAAGTTTCCGAAGAAGGACAGTCCGCGTTCGATATTACCCTTGATGGGGTGCCCGAAGGTGAGTATACCGAAATTGCCTTTGCTGTGGGGGTAGATAGTATACGGAATCATAGTGGCAAACAAGTGGGCGCACTTGATTCCGATAATGGCATGTTTTGGATGTGGGAAACTGGATACGTTTTTCTGAAAGCAGAAGGCTTTTTTTACTTGCAGTCGGGTAGAAAGAAATCGGTAGTGTACCATATTGGCCGCGATGACTGCTATCAGCCAGTACGTTTGAAAATGGGTAATAAGCCTTTTCAGGTGCAAAAAACCAAGGCTACTAACCTAGTAATGATAGCCGATGTCCGTCAGTTGTTTGGTGGTTTTCCTGGTGCAACGATTGAATTGAAGGCTCCCTATATCGATGAATCCGTCAGTGTGATGGGTGGCCCCAAGGCTCCGAAGGTGGCGCGGAACTATGCCCGGATGTTTTCAATAAGCCTTCAGCCGTGAGTAATCAGTTATCTGTTATCAAACTAAAACTAGTGCAAGCTTTCAGTCTTGCGCTTTATCTACACATCCTCCTCTTTCTGTTCATTCCTTTATTAGCCAAAAGTCAATCTTTTTCTTTTCAGGTAGATAACTCCATTAAAGTTTTTCATCAGGGAAGGCAATTGAGCAACGCTTGGGCAGGAGGAATCAATGCCGGACAGTTTTCTACCATCCACCTCAATGCCGATACTATTCCTGATCTGGTGGTTTTTGATCGTACCAATAGTAAACTGACAACCTTTCTGGCGGTGAAGGAAAATGGCCTGTTTGCCTACCGCCACGCGCCAGTCTATGAGCGGCAATTCCCCGATATGCGGTTCTGGATGCTGTTGGTAGATTATGACCACGATGGCCGGAAAGATATTTTTACCCATACTAACCTAGGAATTCAGGTCTACCGCAATACCACGGTAAAAGGAAGGGAGCTGGCCTGGGAAGTAGCCAAAGATGCCATATCTACGCATAGTTTCAGTGGCTTAGTCAATTTGCAGGTCGGTGCCAGCGACATTCCAGCCTTGGTTGATGTAGATAATGATGGCGATATTGATATCCTCACCTATGATTTTGTGGGAAGCTATATTGAATACCATCAGAACCAGAGTGTAGAGAAGTACGGCCATGCGCAGGGTTTGGAGTTCAAACGGGTAAATACTTGCTGGGGCAACTTTGAAGAAGGCACTTCCTGCGGTGATTATGATTTTACGGTTGACTGCCAAGCCACTGGTTTTCTTGAGTTCCGGCCTTCGTCAAGAGATAGCTGGGTAAGTGTGCAGGCAAGTACAACGGAATCGCGTATCCAACACGCGGGTTCTACTTTGCTAGCGCTGGATCTGGATGGTGACCGCGACAAAGATATATTGATTGGCGACGTATCTTGCGACAACATTTTTCAAATGACTAACCACGGAACGCCGAAGGTAGCGATCTTCCGGAGTTTTCAAGGGGCATTTCCAGCTCACAAACCCATTGATTTCCCCACCTTTCCGGCTACTTATTTCGAGGATGTAGATTTCGATGGCGTGAAGGACTTGCTGGCTGCCCCCAATGTGTTTGGCAATGAAGGCGGACGAATTAACTTTAGTGAGTCGGCTTGGTTGTATCATAACCAGGGAAGCGATTCCATGCCTTCTTTTGAGTTTCGCCAGACCGATTTCCTGCAACATACGATGGTTGACTTGGGCGAAAACTCCGCGCCAGCCTTTGCTGACTATGATGCAGACGGCGATTTGGACATGTTCGTGGGTAATGCCGGTTTACCCAAAGTGGGCATTTCCATCGCTAGTATTGCCTTATTTGAAAATACGGGGACGTTGTCTGAGCCGGTATTTGCATGGAGAACGGATGATTATCTGCAACTCTCTTCGCTGAAATGGACCCAAGTCCGGCCCCTATTTGCGGACATTAACCAGGATGGTAAATTAGATTTCTGCTTTGCAGGAGGAAACAATCAAAAGGCTCAATTGAATTATTTCCTCAATACGGCTTCCTCAAAGAAACCTTTCCGATTTAACCAAAAGAATGTTTTTACCTTATCAATTACAATAGAATTGGCTGATGCCCCCTGTTTTGCCGATTTAGATGGCGATGGTGATGCCGATTTGCTATTGGGAAAAGGAGCAGGCAACTTGGAATGTTATCAGAATGCAGGTTCAAAGAAAAAGGTAGACTTCAGACTGGAAAACAGCCAATGTGGGAGTATTGAATCAACTCCAACTAACCGCAATCTGGCCGTGGCCGTGTCAGATTTGAATAAAGATGGCAAACTTGATTTATGCACCAGCAACCGACAAGGCCAGTTGTGTGTGTATCCTGCCTTCACAGAAAACATGATTGAATTTCCCGCACCAATAATGAATCCGTTGCCAGGCCAGGCCACTCATTCCAAGCTAGGAAGCTTACTTACACCAGCCATTGCTGATCTCAATGGCGACGGACTGCCAGAAATTGTACTAGGAACCAATGCTGGCGGTTTGATTTATCTGAAAAGTAAGTAACTGTTTCAAGAGCCGACCGCTCAAAAATGATTAGTCACTACTCAAAAATGAGAAGTTATGCTCGTACTATCTGATTTTTCATCCAAACTTCTGACTTACCATTTTATTCGGCTAAGAACTCTTTCATGTGATGAGGCATTGGATAGCTTCCTTGTATTCTACGAATGAGAACTACTTCTCCAAGATGAAATGACAAGTGTAGCGTTAAATCTTGGATTGTATTTACTCGGTTGTGAAGGTATTCAGAGACAGACTGTAGTTTTGCTATTTCTGCTTTAATTAATTGAATTTGCCTTTTAAATTGCTCTACAGCCAATTGTAGCGCTTCTTTGCTTAGGGGCATTTTTTCCTTTATCCAGGTATCTACTTCGGTTATGTCCGGTTCTGGTTTTTCATGCCGCAGTATTTTAAGCTGATATTCCTGCCAAATAATCAGGTGATTGAGTATTTGCCAAACTGAGCTAGGAAACCTCTCCTGATTTGCTCCGCTACTTTCCACGTCCAGGTTATCAAACGCTTTAAAAGTGTCCAGCGAATCGTGGAAGAGGGAATTTAGGTCAATAGGTATCATGTGCGATGTTTTTTCTGGTGCTATGGTTGTTTTGCTAATTTACTTACTGAATGCTTTTTCAGCCATTAAAAAGTAAACAAAAATGGGGCGTTTGGCTACATTGCTGTTACTATTTAACACTGATGATCCATTATTTTAAATCTGTTTCGTGGCAAGAAGCTTTGCCTTTATTTCTGGTAGAAAACCTGCTGGTAATTCTGCTAGCCCTGGGTTTTGGCTATGTATTGCAATGGCTGTTTCGCCAACACAAGCTCCCAGAAATGACTTTTGGTACTATTTCTCGCCGGGAAGCCTTGCTTGCCAGTATGACGCTGGTCATAAATACTTTGATTACGTATGCTGGCTTTTTGTTGTGGAGGCTAGGAATCATTCACATTGGGGAGGAAATCACGTACAAGGTTTTGCTGGATTTTGCCCTCCTGTTTCTCGGCATGGATTTCCTGATGTACGTGTTCCATTACGGTATTCACAAGACATTTCTTCATCGGTACATTCATCA